>NZ_JACBGN010000122.1 GCF_013401435.1 Streptomyces sp. BR123 | reverse complement strand
GTCATGCCCCGTAGTGGAACGTGGGCCCGGGGGAGGGGGAGGGGGAGGGCATCCGGTTCCGGTGGCGCGGCATGGGGTTGCGCGGCGGCCGCGTGAGCGTGATCTGGCGTACGAGCTGCTGGAAGCAGGCGAGCGCGGCGATGGCCGGAAGCATGGCAGCCGCCTGGGCGGCAAGCGTTCTGGGTGCCTGGGCCACGCACAGGAACGTGGCAAGTGTGGAGAACAACAAGACGATGGACCAGGAATGGACGGCCCGACGCTGGTGCAGGGCAGCCCTCAGGATGGACAGGGAGGCGACCATCCAGGGCCCGTAGATCAGCAGCGGCCACCAGCTGACGACGTCGTGAGTGGTACGGGGCGTGGCACTGTGCCGCAGGGCGTCACAGATGGCCAGGCCGCTGAACACGCTCACCACGGCGGCGATCACGGCGACCAGGAGGGCGGTGAAGAGACTGCCCGTTCGCAGCAGTGTCCCGGACGGTGATTTCGACGCGGCGTGGCGGTGCCCGCCGGATGCCTGTGTCGGCGCCAGCCCGACGACGCTGGGCGGTCCGACGACCCCCGCAGGTCCGACGGCTCCCGTGGGTCCCGGGACGCTCGCCGCTCCGGTTGCCATGTTCGCGGAGCCGAGCGTGTCGGTCGTTTCGTCGAAGACGACGCGCTCGAAGGACTCCGCCTGCCTGGGGGGCATGGAATGGGGCATGGAGTCCTGCAGCAGGTAGGCGAGCTCCTCCGCCGGGTCCCACGGGCTGCCCACCTGGCCGAACACGAGGGGTGACTGCCCTGCCGCGGCCTGCTGTTCGATGTCCGGACCCGTCCAGAACATGCGTGGCTCCGGCTGGGGAAGGGAGCCGCTCATGTCGTGGTGACCGTATGTCTCAAACACGGGAGGCCATCCCTGCGTATCCGCCGGCGCGCGTGGCGGCCGGGGCGGCCGGCGGCGTCGAGCGCCGGTCGAACTCGCTGTGGATCGCGCTCATCGCGTGCAGGAAATCCTCGAAGATCGAGGACGTGTAATTCAGCTCGATCTTCAGCCCCTCATGCTGCAGGGTCGCGTTCAGATCCGGTCCCAGGCCCGACGACCCGGGCGTGAAGGTCCAGTTCCCCATTCGGGTCGCCGCGTGACGGGGCGGGCGGCCCTCCTCTTCCGCGTGCCGACGGAAGCTTGCCGAGTGGTTTGCTGTGGTCATAGTCCAACCAACGCTCCTGACGGCGTACTGGGAATGCGCCAAGCAGGTGATGATGACGCGGCGATCGCACGTTGACCCGTTTCCGGGCATCCGTTCGGTCGGCCCGAACAGGTCCGCCCCGCTGTGGCCTTGACGGCCGCACCGCATTCCCGCAGCTCAACACGGTGACGGAACGGCCGCGGGGCGCACCGTGATGCAGGCGCGCCGGGCGCGGCGAGAGCGGGGCGTGCACGGCGCACGGTGAACCCCGGTCCCGCGCCGCAACCCTCGTGGCTGCAATGAGGTGACAAGGCGCAACCCCGCATATGCCCCTGCGTTATGTCGAGGTGTTGCCGAGGGCTCCTGCTGCGGGCCCTGTTGATCGAATCACCGCCGGAAAGGATCCGCCGTGCCAGACGTCTTCCTGAGGATCATGCTGATCTGTGCTGCGCTGGGTGTCGTCGGGGCCGCGTGGAGGTCATCCGGAGTGGGTGGACTGTGCCACAGGGACGCCCTTGAACTCAGGCGCCAGCAACGCTTCCGGGACGTCCTGACCGTGAACACGCATGCCGTCTGGATCGCCCATCAGGAAGCGGCGGCAGCGGCGGCAGCGGCAGCGGAGCCCGTGCCCGTGCCCGTGCCGGAACTCCCCCGGGGTGTGTCGTGCGCTGCGTGCGGAGCTTCGTCCGGTGTCGTCGGGTGGGTCGAACCGTAGCAGCACCGTGCCCGGCGTTCACGGCATGCGGGGTGACCGGCCCGTACCCGTGCGGGAGCGGACGGTGTCGCCGACGAACCGGCCGCTCTGTTCCGGGCCGAGGGCCTGCGCCTGCCGCCGGCCTGCTGGTGCGCCATGCCCGCGGCACGGCGCGGTCTGCGGAGTTCCGCGCCCGGGCGGCGCCTTGTGATGGTGGGGCTTCCGTCCGCCGCCCAGGCGGCCTCCTTTCAACTCCAAGACTTCGCACGGGAATGCCCACACCAGGGCCGAAGCGGCAAAAGCGTCATGCATGCCCAAACCGGCACGGAGTGAACCCGCGTCGTGGAGATCGCCTATCCGTCCCAGGAGAGCGCTGCCACGGTCTCCCTCCACTGCCCCGTGTCAGCGGCCGTGCAGCCCCCCCCATACCCTGCCCGAGGCGATCGGTTCCCTGTGCAAGCGCCCCCGGTGACACGCCCAACGAACCGTCGCTGCAACGGACACGGGCTTCCGCCGCCGAATACGGTGATCATATGAGCCGGGTGCCCAATCAGGGACTTGACGAGTCGTCAACCATGCCCGGCTGGGCGGCAGTGCGAGCCCTGCCGGGGGAGCCGTCGAGGATGCGCCGGAGCCAGCGGGTGCGGGCATCGCGGGCGTCCCGGCTGAGGGCGGCCCGCGGGGCGAGGGTGTCGAAGCCGTGGAAGGCGCCGGGCCACACGTGGAGTTCGGCCTGACCGCCGGCCTGCCAGATCGCATTGGCGTAGGCCACGTCCTCATCCCGGAACGTCTCGGCCGACCCGACCTCGATGTACGCCGGCGGCAGCCGGGACAGGTCGGTGGCGCGGGCGGGAGCCGCATAGGGCGGCAGGTCGGCGGTGCCGTACCGCTCGCCCAACAGGGCCTGCCACGCCGTCGCATTGGACGTCCGGTCCCAGGTGTCGACGCCGGCCATCTGGCGGCTGGAGAACGTGTCGTTGCGGTCGTCGAGCATCGGGCACAGGAGCAGCTGCCCGATCGGTGCCGGACCGCCGCGGTCACGGCTGAGCAGGGCCAGCGCCGCCGCGAGGCCGCCGCCGGCGCTCTTGCCCCCGATGACGATGCGGTCCGGGTCGACGCCCAGGTCCGCCGCGTACTCGGCCACCCGGACCAACCCGGCGTAGCAGTCCTCCAGCGGTCCTGGATACTGCGCCTGCGGTGCCAGCCGGTACTCGACGGAGACGACGGCCAACTCCAGCGGGAGGGCCCATTCGCGGAGCAACTGCCGGAGCACGGACCACGCATTGCCCATGATCATGCCGCCGCCGTGCATGTAGTACAGCAGCGGCAGCGGCCGGGCGATCCCGGCCGGCCGGGCGCTGACGAGGGTGACCTCCGGCCCGCCCGGAGCCCCCGGCACCCGCAGCTCCTCCACCTCGAAGCGGCCGTCACCACGGAGTTCGCCGGCCGTCGGCCTGGGTCTGCCTGCCGCATCCTGCTCCTGCCGTGCCGCAAGGTTCTCCGGGGTGACCGGACCCCTCGCCCCGGTGCCCAAAGCCGCCAGCGCGGCGTCGAGCTCGGGATCGAACGGAGGAGCATCCGGGGCAGCGCGGTCCATGGGCGCCAGTCAACCACCCGCTCCCGCCGCCCCCAAGGGGGAGGGGCAGAGGGTCAGACGGGGGATTCCTGGAGGTAGGCGGCGATCATGGCGAGGTCGTTCGCGATGGCCTCGACACCGTCGACGTCCGCGGTCGGTGTGGACGCGCCGTTGACGCCGGCGTAGAAGGTGTCGAAGCGGCCGCCGCCCTTGTCGAGGTAGCCTGCGATGGTGATGGCGCCGACGGCGAGGCGGTCGCCCAGGAAGTCCGCCCCCACGGCCGCGCCGGTCTTCGCGAACACCTTCCCGCGGGCCGGGCAGTTCCGGCAGTTCTCGGCCAGCAGCCCGTCGACCCCGAGGACGGGCAGGGCCTCCCGGAAGCGCCGTGCGTCCGGAGTGCGCTGCCAGTACGCCAGCATCTGCACCACCGCCCGTGGCGTGGCCCGGTCGGCGGGGTTGCCGCCGCGGCCGTCGGCGAGCTGTACCTGTCTGCGGTCGACGCCCGCCCGGTCCAGGAAGTCGGCGAGCACCGGGAAGCCGTCTTCGCACCGGCGGCTGCCGGTGGCGACGGCCATCAGGCAGATGCCCAGGTTGGCGCCCAGGTTGTGGCTTACCTTGAGGATCAGTTTGGCGTACTGCTCGTACGGCGGCGATGTGTACGCGGCCACCCGCGGCCGGCCCTCGTAGGTCCGCGGCAGCCGGGCGACCGGGTTGGGGCCCGTCGCGTCGGCCGTGACCCGCACCCCGGCCCGGCGCAGGGCCTCGATCAGCGCGGTCCGGCCGAACGAGGCCGGATCGGCGACCGGGGAGACGCGCAGCAGCGGCGCGGCGTCGGCGGCGATCGTGCCGGACAGCCGGATCCGGGTGCCGCCGTCGGTGGCCGTCACCGCGATGTTCGTCGGCCCTCCGGCCCCGACCGTTTTCACCGTGGACGTGACCCGGTACGGAGCCACCTTCGGCCGCCAGTCCAACCGGGCGTCGGCTCCCGGCCGGCTCCCGGGCGTGGTCAGCAGGTCGATGAGGTTGTCGTTGATGATCAGGGGCGTGGGGACGGGGTCCAGGAGCGGGTCGGGGGCGAAGAGGCGGCTGTCGACGATCACGTCGCCGTCGACCCGGGTGATGCCGGCGTCGCGGACCTGCCGGGCGAGCTGGTCGATCCCGGCGAGCGGGTTCTCCGGAGTGAGGGTCGCGCCGGGGAAGTCGTCGGCGTAGGTGTGGTCGAGGTCGGTGTACGCGACCGTGCCGTCGGGCCGGGTCCGGCCGCCCATGGTGAGGTCGCCCTGCGCCACGAGATCGAGGTCGCCGGTCAGTGTGGCTCCGTTCCGCTCGCCGACCGCGTAGACGGGGGTCACGAAGCGGTGGTCCGGGCCGAGGGTCTGCCAGGGGCCCGAGACGGAGAAGAGCTTCGCGGTGGAACCCGGGATGAAGAACTGCCCGGGGAACATGCTGTGCAGCACCCGCCCGTCGTCCGGCGCGGTCTGCAGGAGGCCCCACTGGGCATGGCGGTACTCGGGCTTCTGCATGATCTGCGTGATGCGCGGGTCCAGCCGGCCCGGATCTCCCGCTCCCGGGGGCCACGGCGACGGTGAGGGCGAGGGGGCCGCGCCGGCACTGGTGGCCGAGGCGAGCGCCACCAGCAGCAGGGCCGCACACCCGGCGGCCAGTCGGCGCCGCACGGCCGCGACGCGTATCGATACGTCCACAGCGCGCTCCGTCCGTCGCGGCTGCCTCCCGCCGAGGGGCCGGGGCCGTGGGCCGAGGCCTGGGAACAGGGTGGCACGGCACGGTACGGCCCGCATGTCACCGGGGCGCAGCCCGTCCGAGCTGTGCGCCCGGCGGAACCACGTCATCCTGGAGCAGGGAAGGCGCCCGCGGGGCCGCTCGCGGGCGCCCGGCACGAGGGCGACGGCTTTTCCGGCCGGGAGGTGGCGCATGCACCTGGACGAGTCCCAGTGGGCCTGGGCCGTGATCATCACGGTGGTCGCCGTCATCCTCGCGGACGTCGCGGCGGTCGTCCTCATGAACGTGCTCGGCCGCTGACCGGAGCGGACCGGAGCGGTCACGGGGCGGGGTGCTCCGTGATCCAGCGGGCGGCCAGCAACCCGGAGCCGGCGGTGAGGACGGCGGCCGCGACGACGGTGGCGCTCAGGCCGAAGGCGTCGGCGAGGAGGCCGGCGACGAGGGCTCCGGCGGCGTAGCCCATGTCGCGCCAGAAACGGTAGGTGCCGAGGGCGCCGGCCCGCCAGGCGGGGTGGGCGTGGTCGGACACGGAGGCGATCAGCGCCGGGTAGGCCATGGCGGTGCCCAGGCCGAGGAGGACGGCGGAGAGGATCCCGGCGAGCAGCGGCCGGCTCAGGAGGACGAGGGCCAGGGCGAATCCGGCGGCCTGGAACAGCATCCCGTACACGATGAGGGGCTTGCGGCCGACGCGGTCGCAGAGATGGCCGGTGGGAATCTGGCCGAGACCCCACAGCATCGGGTAGAGGCCCTTGATGAGGCCGACGGCGGCGAGGCCCAGGCCTTGCTCGGTGAACAGGAGGGGGAAGACCCCCCAGGTGAGGCCGTCGCCCAGATTGTTGACCAGGCCGGCCTGGCTCGCGCCGCGCAGCGAGCGGTCCCGCCAGGACGTCCGGGCGAAGACGGCGCGCAGCCCGGTCTCCTCGCCCGAGGGCACCCGTTCGGTGTGCCGGGCGAGTTCGAGGGCGACGTGCGCGGCCGTGTCGCGTACGACGAGGGAGAGGGCGAGGCCGGCCGCGACGAAGGCGACGCCGAGCAGTTCGGGGACGGGGCGCAGGCCGTGGACCGTGGCGAGGTACCCGGTGAGGAAGGCGGTGGCGCCTACCGCGGTGTAGCCGGCGGCTTCGTTGAGGCCCGTGGCCAGACCCCGGCGGGCGGGACCGACGAGGTCGATCTTCATGTTGACGGTCATCGACCACGTCAGGCCCTGGTTGACGCCGAGGAGGACGTTGGCGGCGACGATCCAGCCCCAGGACGGCGCCCAGGCGAGGGCGAACGGGACGGGGATGCCGATCAGCCATCCCACCACCAGCAGCTGCTTGCGGCGGAACCGGGCGGTCAGGGCGCCGGCGGCCAGATTGGTCATCGCCTTGGTGAGGCCGAAGGCGATGATGAAGGAGAAGACCGCCAGGTCGCTGGTGAGACCGAAGACCTCGGTGCCGATGAGCGGGACGGTGGTGCGTTCCAGGCCGACGAGGCCGCCGACGCACACGTTGACGATGACCAGCAGGGTGAACTGGACCCGGTTCACGCGCAGTCCGAGGCGTACGGGCCGGCCTGGCGGGGTGGCTGCGAAGCCCATGGCGTGTCCTCTCGCCGGCGACCTGCGTGTCGTGCCCGCCACCGTGAAGATGACGGGCACGCGCACGCCGCGGACCTGGCGCCGCTCCCTCACGCGGGACCGGAAGCTCCAGGATCCCGCCGCCACGGAATGCAGTGTTAGTCCTCGAACCACGCCGCTCACCGAACGGTTGAGCCGCCCCCGGCCGGGGCGGGCGGGAACGGCAGGGGACGGACCGCCGCCCGTGACAACCGTGACCGGGCATTGCGCGGTGTCCGGAATCGGCGGGTCGGAAACCGGTGGAGTCATGGCGCGGAGGCATGGGGTCCGCGCCGTCGTCGTGTCCGCACCGTACGAGCAGTACGAACAGTACGAGCAAGGAGAGCGACCGATGAAGATGCCGTCAGGGGTTCCCAGGAGCAAGGCCGGCCGGCCGGTACCGCACGGCCTCGTACGCAGGCCCCGTGACGGTCCGCGTGGACACCGACGAGCGGAACGGCGGCTGCTGGCCGGCGCTGCGCCTGCGCGGCGGGGCCGGTGGCGAGCCGGCCCGGACCCGCCGCACAAGCGGCGGCGGAAGAGAGGCGGCGGGCGAGCGGTTGCCGGGCGGGTCACGCCCCGGTTCCGGTGCCGAACCGGGTCGCCGTGTGTGCCGCCGCGTCCCACTCGTCGTCGTAGTACGTGTCGTTGCGCCCCATGGACGAGAAGCTGCCCGTGATGAGGCCGAGGACGAGGAAGGCGACGACCAGGACCTTGGCCCCGGTGCTCAGCACGAGCGGCCGGGTGGCGGTCCTCGCCTGCGGCAGGCCGGGAGCCGCGGTCGGCGGGGGCGGGGTGCCGTACGCGGGGGCCGCGGGCCCGGGGTCCCCGAACAGCCGCTTGGGATAGGCCGACGTCAGCATCATCACGTACGCCAGGAACCGCATCCGGAACCGGAGTACGGCGGCCGAGGCCTCGAAGATCGGCTGCGGCATCCTGCCCAGCACGAGCGTGATCAGCCAGAACACCCAGCAGATCGCCGCCCAGCCGTACTGCAGCAGGCTGGCCACGATCGCGGCGGGGATCATCAGGATCAAGCGGAACAGCACGGCCAGCCGGTTCAGCTCGCCGGGCCGCAGCTCGATCTGCACCGGGTAGCCGGGCTCGGCGAACGCGAACGGAGGGTACCGGTCCACCAGCAGCATGGCGCTGGCCGTGACCCGGGTCGCGTACGCCAGGTAGTCGCCGAGGAAGCGGGCGATGCCCTCCGGGAGCCGCCCCCGGAACAGCGCGGCGAACCAGCCGACGATCGTCACGAAGAAGGCCGCGATGCCGAGCAGGGCCACGGCGATCATCTGCGGGATCAGCAGCAGCCATCGCAGCAGCACGGTCCAGCGCCGCTGTCGGCCCGGATCCGGCATGTCGAGCTCCGGCAGGTATTCGCCTTCCGGCCCGGATGCGGCGGCGGGCGGGCGGGGGGTCCAGCCTGTGGTCATGGGGCCTGCTTACGGTGGCGGTGGGCGGGGCGGGGGCGGAAATGCGTCCTCAGCGGCATCCGTACCGTGCGGGCCTGCCGGTCAAAGCGCCTGGACGGAAAGTTGGCCCGGCCGGAGGCATCCGCCGCTCCGGCCGGGCGCCGTACCCAGCTGGGCCGGAGACCACTTCCGCACCGGCGGCCGCCGGGCCGTCTTCCGTACCGGCGGGACCTGTGCACACGAGCCTCCTGACGCGCGCCTGACCGGCAGCCACAGCGTGAGGAGGCGGGCGGGCCGAACCGTCCGTTACGCCGAGCGCGGCACGTTGCCCCGTCCCGCGGCGGTGCCGGTCAGGAAGGCTTGGCGGCCGAATAGGCGGTGACGGTGGCCTTGTTGTCGCACAGGGCGAAGATGCCGTCGTCGAGGGCGATCTGGTGCGCGCCCGCGCCCGGCACCCCGACGACGAGCGTGGGGAACGAGGCGGGGGTAGCGCCGGACACGCAGTAGCCGTCCGCCTCGCCCTGCACGTTCACGAAGGTGAGCTTCGTCCAGGCCTTGGCGCCCGGGGCCAGGGACACGGTGGTGGCCGCCCCGCTGTGCGTGGTGGCGAGCGGCATGTTCTTGTCGGGCGACCCGTTCCCCGCACCGGCGACCGTGGGGAAGCCCTGGAGCGTACAGGTGCTCTTCGAGGTGTTGGCGACGGCGATCACGGCGGCTCCGGTGCCGGTACCAGGCGGCCGGACGGCCGCCTGGCGGGCCTCGGTGGCCTTGACCTCCTTGACCGTGCAGGGCTTCGCCCCGCCACCGGCCGCGGTGGGGGAGCCCGGGGCGGCGGGCGTAGCCGACGCCGCCCCGCCGGACCCGCCCGTCGCCGCCCCCGGAGTCGGCGACTGGGCGGACCGCGAGGGCTCAGCGGGCTGCGCACCGTCCTCCCCGGACGGAGTACAGCCCGCCACCAGGACGGTGGTGGCCACTGCCGCCACCACCGCGGCCACGGTCTGCCGGACACCTGCTGCGTACTGCATGGGGAACCTCCCGAGGCCCGTTGACCGGGCCTCAGCGGCCCGTACGTCCACGGACACACCATCGCGCCGCCCCGGAGTTCCCGCCGCCACGTTGCTGTGCCCTTCCCGCGACGCCTTCATGACCTGCCGGCCCGGCGGGCCGACTGGCCGACGGGCCGACGGCCGCCGAACGCCCGTTCCCCCGCCGACATGACGGCAGAAAAGGCGGAAAATGCGTCCTTGTATACGCCCCGTGAACCCTCCTAGGTTGGGGCACATGAAGAAACAAGGAATGCGAAAGGCCACGCTCGTCGTTTCCCTCGCGGTCGGCTCGGTGCTCGCGCTGGCCGGGAATTCGACCGCCGCGCCCGCGGCACAGTCCCTTGCTGAGAGCGGCTCCACGAAGTGCGACAGTTTCGTCAACCACGGAAAGAAGTGGACGGCGAATTGCAAGGTCATCCGGGGGCAGGCCGCAGCGTGGACCGAATGCTCGGACGGCACTGAGGTCAAAGGCCCCTTCGTCGGGGTCGGCTACTGGGCATTCGGCGGCGACTGCAGCGGGCACGGCACCGTGAAGCACTGGAAAGTCCTCACGAGGTAGACAGGACGAATCCCGTCCGAAAGTCGACCCCCGACCCTGCCTGGGTCGGGGGTCGACCCCGTGGCGGAAAATCCGTCAGGCCCGTCCGGCCGGCACGGCGGCGGCGCGGACGTCACCGCTCATCGAGCCGGCCGTCCCGGTCGTGGCGGAGAACCCGCGCTCCAGGGCGTCGAGCGCGGCACGGGCCTCGCTGATGCGCCTGCGCATCTCCTCGACGTCAGCGGGCTGACCGTCCGCGGCAGCTGCTGTGGTGGCGGTCTCGGCGGACTGGGCCTCCACCTGGCGCGCCTCTTCCAGGGAGTTGATGACCACGCCGATGAGCAGGTTGACCAGGACGAACGAGCCGAGCAGGACGTACGAGGCGAAATAGAGGACGGTCCAGCGGGAGACCTCCAGACCGGCCCGGACCGCATCGCCGAGGCCGTCCAGGGTGATGAGCAGGGACAGGGTGAGGGCGGCGCGGCCGAGGGAGCCGAAGTGCTCGGGGTCGTCGTCGGCCAGGAAGACCCAGCCGACCATGGAGTACACGTACAGCAGCAGCGCCCCCACGAGCAGGAAGCTCAGGGTGCCCGGCAGGCTCTTGCCGATGGCGACGATCACGATGCGGACCTGCGGCAGGAACCGGGCCGCACGCAGCACCCGGGCCAGCCTCAGCAGCCGGAGCACCGTGGCGTTCTCCCGGGCGAAGGGCGCGAGGGCGAGCGCGACCACGGCCAGGTCGAAGAGGTTCCAGGGATCGCGGAAGAAGTCCCGGGGCCGGTCGGCGTGCGCGGCGGCGCGCACGAGGATTTCGAGCGTGAACGCGGCCAGGAACAGGTGTTCGGCGAGTTTGAGACCGTCGTGCCAGTCCTGCACGACGCCGTCATAGGTCTCGACGCCCATGAGCGCGGCATTGCCGACGATGAGGCAGAACACGGTGGTGGTGAAGGCGGCCGAGTCGGCGATCCGCCGGCTGCGGGCGGCCAGAGCGCGGCGTGACGGGCCGGACCGGTGGGGCATCGAGGAGGTCCTCATCCTTGTGGAGCCTGATCGTTCATCAATTCGAGTGGATCTTAAAGGGGATCCCCCGCCGAACCGCGGTGCAGGCGCCGGGACTCGCGGCCGTGCAGTGAGGCGCGAGGACCTCCTGTTCCGCCTCGCCGGCCGGTGGAGAAGGCGGCCCCTGGCGGCCAGGGCACCCCACGGGGTGGGCGGGCAGGCGCCGCCACGGCTTGAGAGCGGGTGCCGCCGTCGACCTGTCGGACCCCGGCTGCATGATCGGTCCATGGACGAGGAATGGACCGACGGCCCGCAGGCCCGCGCGCTGCGCGAGATCGCCTGGCGGTACCTGCCGGACGAGGACGCCCTGCGGTGGGCTTCCTTGCTGCGGCCCGGCATACGGCTCGTGGCCGAGGACGGAACGGGGGACACGGCCGAACTCCCGGCCGCCGCCCGGCTGGGCGGGCTGCCCCGGCTGCCGGACGGAATCCCGTGGCCCACCGGCCCGGCGGGCGCTCCGCTGGCGTTCGTCGCCGCGGTGGACTGCACGGCGCTCCCGGCCGGGGCGCTCGACGTGCCCCTGCCTCCGGAGGGCGTGCTCGCGTTCTTCGCCTCCGCGCCACTGGACGGGGGCCCGGACGGCCGGTACCGGTCGGGGGCGGCAGGCACCACGCCCGGCCGGGTCGTCCACCTCCCCGCGGACGCGCCCGGTTCCGTACGCACCGCCCCGCCGGGCGTCCCCGTGTTCCCCTCCGCGCGCCTGGCCGCCCGGCCGGAACTGACCGCGCCCTTCCCGGAACACCCCCGGGTCCGGGACGCGTTTGCGCTGCACACCTGGGAGGACCCGTACGGCCACCCCCTCTACGAGCAGGGCTTCCTCGACTAACTCGCCGAGTACGGACACCGCTTCGAGCACAGGGTCGGCGGGTACGCGGCGTGCGCCGGCGCCGTCCCCGTCGAGTACGAGGCAGCCGCTGCTGCCGACGCCGGGGCCGGAGCCAGCCGGGCGGAGCGGGTCGAGCCGTCGGCGGCGGGAGCAGACGACACCGGACGGGCACTGGAATGGGTGCTGTTGGCGCAGTTCCAGTGCGACCCGGAGGAGCGGGTGCCGGCGGCGGGAGCGCCATCGGACGGCGGGAGGCGCATCGTACTGGCGTGGCTGATCCGCCGCGAGGACCTGGCGCGGGGCCACTTCGCCGAGTCCGTTCTCCTCCGCCGCTTCTGAGTCGGCGGCAGGCGCCGCGGCGGCCGCCCGCCGGCCCTCATCGCCGTCGGACCGTTCCACGAGGACGGGCGGGGCGGCCGCCGCAGACCTCTCCGGCAACTGGGCCTACTGCCGCGACGTGTGCCGGGGCGAGGTCACCGCCGCGGACGGCAGCGCCGTCACCCTCCGGGACGCATCGGGCGGGGCCGTCTGGCAGGGCACCGCCGAACCGGGCACCTCGAACGGCACGAGCTGTTCCTCTCCGGGGACCCCGGACGTACGTCGACCACACCGAGGCCTGGGAAGGCGACCTCGCCGCGGTGGTGCAGGACCTGCCGGCCCGCGGGCTCCACCCCTGCTCGCTGATCTTCGAGCGCAACGAGGACTGCGGCGACGCCGAACGGCCGGCCACCTGGGAGACGAAGGACGCCCGCCGCCACCTGTCCTGCAGTTCTCCTGCCTCGTGGGCGACGGCGACCACGAGTTCCGGATATGGCTGGTCGTCATCGACGCCCGAGCCGATGGTCATGCGGTCGCGGACCCGTGCCGTGAAGGCGTCGGCGACTGCCCGTTCGCCGCCCGTGCCGAAGGTTCTGACTGATCCCCACGCCCGGACCGGTCGGGTGCACATGCGGACAAATGCGGACGGAAAGGCGCGTGCGGGGAGAGCGGGCCCTATAGCCTCGCTCCCGACAGCCAGGCGACGTGCCCCGGGAGGCATCTTGAATGAGCGGCCGGTCCTTCTGCCCTACGCCGACCCGGCTTTCGTCGCGGACCCGTTCCCCCTCTACCGGCAGCTGCGCGAGGAAGGCCCGGTGCGCCGCGCCGTCATCGCGGGCGGCCTGGAGGCCTGGCTCATCACCCGCTACGAGGACGGGCTCGCCGCCCTCTCGGACTCCCGCCTCAGCAGCGACGTGCGCGACGCCTCCGACGGCCGGCTCCTGCAGCAGCTGCCCGAGACGGAGCGCGATGCGATGCTGAGCAACATGCTCCGCAGCGACCCGCCCGACCACACCCGGTTGCGGCGCCTGGTCTCCAAGGCGTTCACCGCCCGCAGGGTGGCGGGAATGGGGCCGCGCATCCAGGCCATCACCGACCGGCTGCTGGACGCGGTCGTCCCGGCCGGCCGCGCCGACCTCGTCGCCGAGTTCGCGCTGCCGCTCCCGGTCACGGTGATCAGCGAACTGCTCGGGGTGCCGGTGGACGACCGCCACGAGTTCCAGCACTGGACCGACCGCATGCTCACGCGGGGCGCGGAGCCGGTCGACCGCGCCGTGGTCAACGAGGCGTGGCAGCACATGCGCGCCTACGTCGCCGACCTCATCCGGGGCAAACGGGCCGCTCCCGGCGACGACTTGCTCAGCGGCCTCATCACGGCCCGCGACGAGGAGCAGCAGCTCACCGAGGACGAGCTCATCGCCATGGTGTTCCTGCTGCTGGCCGCCGGCTACATCACCACCGTCAACCTGATCGGCGGCGGCATCGCCACCCTGCTCGCCCACCCCGACCAGCTCGACCTGCTGCGCTCCGACCCGGAGCTGCTGCCGGGCGCGATCGAGGAGTTCCTCCGCTACGACGGCCCGGTCAACCCCGGCATCGCCCGGTTCGCGCGCGAGGACGTCGAGATCGCGGGCGTGTCCATCCCGAACGGCGCGACCGTGCTGATCGCCTCGGCCATCGCCGACCGCGACCCGGCGCGGTTCCCCGACCCCGACCGCCTGGACATCACGCGGCACGACAACGCCCACCTCGCGTTCGGGCACGGCGTGCACTACTGCCTGGGCGCGCCGCTGGCCCGGCTGGAGGGGCAGATCGCCATCGGCACCGCCCTGCGCCGGCTCCCCGGGCTCGCCCTCGCCGTGGCGCCGGACGAGATCCGCTGGCGCCCCGGCGGCCTGCGCGGCCCCGTCGGCCTGCCGGTGACCTTCACCCCGGGCGGCTAGGGTCTGCCGCGCCGGGGAGCCGAGCGTGGACGTCACTGTCAGCGGGTGGCCCCGACAGCGACGATGAGCGCTTCCTGCCCGGCCCGCCATCGGCCGGGACGGCCGCGCGATACCCGAAGTCGTCCCCCCGGTGACACGATCCGCGATCCGACGTCGAAAGTCCGTTGTCAGTCCTCCCTCAGACATGCGGCATCCACGGCACTGCGCCCCCGCGGGTTTGTGCGCCCACGGCACTGCGCCCTCCATGGCGCGCCGCCGTCCTCGCCCCCAGGCGCCGCCGGCTACCCGACCCGGGCGGCGGCCGCGGCCAGGGCCTCCGTGAAGGCGGCGGCGTGCGGAGCGGGCCGGCGGCGGCGCGGCGTCGCCACGCCGATGTGCCGGGCCGGACGCGGGGGGTCGACATCGACCACGGTGAGCCCCGGGGCCGGGGCCAGCGAGACCTTCGGGACCAGCGAAACCCCCACCCCGGCAGCGACCAGGGTCTGGGCGAAGAAGTAGTCCGTGGTGGAGGCGGCCACCTGGAGGTCGAAGCCGGCCCGCTGCGCATGGCGGCGGAGGTACGCCTCGGTCTTCAGGCAGCCCAGCACCCACCGGTCCGCAGCCAGCTCCCCGAGGTCGATGCCGGCCCGCCCGGAAAGGCGGTGCCCGCGCGGCAGCACCACCGAGAGTGGATCGTCCATCAGCGGGGTCCAGTCGATCCCCGGCCGTTCGGACGGAGGCACCGGGAGCGGTCCGTCGAAGTGGTAGGCGAGCGCCAGATCGGCCTCGCCGCGCCGGAGCATCGGCAAGGCCCCCTCCGGCTCGCTCTCACGCACCGTCAGCTCCACATCCGGGTGCGCGGCCACGAACCGGGCCAGCGCCTCGGGCAGCAGGTAGCGGCCGCCGCTGGTGAACGTGGCGACCGTCAGGCGCGGCCGGGCGACGCTCAGCCGGTCGATCTCCCGGCGTACGTGGTCGAGTTCCGCCGAGATGGTCTCGGCGGCTTCCACCAGAAGCCGCCCGGCCTCGGTCAGGGTCACCCCGCGGGTGCTGCGGACCGCGACCGCCCGGCCCAGGGACCGCTCCAGCACGGCGATGTGCTGGGAGACGGCCGAGGGTGTGAGCAGGAGCGCGGCCGCGGCCCGGTTGAAGCTGCCGTGTTCGGCGACCGCCCGCAGGACACGCAGCCGCTGCACATCGATCATCAGTTTTCCTTCATACGTGTTCAGTAGATGACCAGTTCTGCTGGGGACCGTACAGCGGCAGAGTCGGGGCATGCGAAACGTATGTGTGATCGGCGGGAGCCGGTACTTCGGCAGGCACCTGGTGGAGCTGCTGCGCGTGGCGGGCACGCACGTGACGGTGGTCAACCGGGGCTCGGCCCCCGCACCGCAGGGGGTGCACCGTCTGGTCGCCGACCGCGGCGACGAGCGGCAGCTGCGCGCCGTACTGGGCTCCCGGACCTTCGACGTGGTCGTCGACCAGGTGTGCTACACGCCCGAGCAGGCCGCGGTCGCCCGCCGGGTCTTCGCCGGCCGGACCGGCCGCTACGTCATGACCTCGACGGTCGAGGTGTACGACCCGGCGACGAACCCGGCACCCGACGGCGCCGACTGCCCGCTCCCCGTCACCGAGGACGTGTACGACCCGGTCGGCCGGCCGGCTCCCGGCGTCCCGGCCGGCACCGACGAGGCGACGGCGTACGCCGAAGGCAAGCGGCAGGCCGAAAGCGTGCTGCTGACCGACCCGGTCTTCCCGGCCGCCGTCGTGCGTACCGCCCACGTCCTGGGTGGCGGCCGGGCCGACTTCACCGGACGGCTGGCGCACTACACCGACCGGATCTCCGCCGGAGAGCCGGTCCTGGCCCACCGGCGGGCCAGGCCGACGACGTTCATCCACCACCGGGAGATCGCGGAGTTCCTGCACTGGACCGCCGGAGCGTCGTTCACCGGGCCGGTCAACGCCTGCGCGCACGGCACGCTGACCGTGACCGAACTCGGCGACCTGGTGGCCGAACGGGTCGGCAGGCCGCCGCACTACATCCCCGTGGAGGACGGAGCAACCGCGTCCCCGTTCTCGTACGACCGCGCCTACCCGATGGACAACGGGCGGGCGACCCGGCTGGGCTTCGCCTTCAGCCGGGTGACGGACTGGATGCCGCAGGCGATCGACGAAGCCCTCGCCGCGCGCACGACCGCGGTCCGGGACGGGGGTACGCGATGACGGCCGAACGCTTCATCGGCGGGGTGAGCGTGTCGGCGGTCGGACTCGGTGCCATGCCGCTGTCCGTCGAAGGCCGCCCGGACCGGCGGCAGGCTCTCGCCACCCTGCACGCGGCGCTGGACGCCGGCGTCACCCTCCTCGACACGGCCGACTCGTACCACTGGCACGCCGACGAGACCGGCCACAACGAGCGGCTCATCGCACAGGCGCTGGCCGAGCGTCGCGGCCCGGACCGCGATGCCGTCCTGGTGGCCACCAAGGGGGGCCGCGGCCGGCCCGGCGACGGCTCGTGGACCGTGGACGCCCGCCCCGACCACCTCCGGCGCGCCTGCGAGGCCTCGCTGCACCGCCTCGGCGTGGAGACGATCGGGCTGTACCAGCTGCACAAGCCCGACCCGCAGGTGCCCTGGGCGGAATCCGTCGGCACCCTGCGCGAACTGGCCGAACAGGGCAAGATCCGCGCGGCCGGGATCTCCAACGTGACCGTCGAGCAGCTCGACGAAGCCCGGCTGATCCTGGGTGACCTGCTGGTCTCCGTGCAGAACCGGTACTCTCCCGCCGTCCGCGACAGCGAGCCCCAGTTGCGCCGCTGCGCCGAACTGGGCATCGCCTTCCTGCCGTGGAGCCCGCTGGGCGGGATCTCGCGCAGTTCACTGGACGGCCCGTCGGGGCCGACCTCCTCCGGCACGGCGTTCCACGAGGTCGCCGCCGAACACGCGGTCAGCCCGCAGCAGGTGTGCCTGGCCTGGCTGCTGTCCCGGGCACCGGTGGTGATCCCGATCCCCGGCGCCTCCCGCCCGCACACGGCCCGGGACTCGGCGTCCGCCGCCGGGCTGGTGCTGGCCCCGGACCGGCTCGCCCGCCTGGACGCCGCCGCGGAGGCCTGGAAGACCGGTACGGGCTGAGCGGCCGCCGGCCGCCGGCCGCACGAAAAGGCAATGCCCCGTCGTGCGGCCGTCGGCCAAGCTCTGGGCATGGGCAGTTTCCACTTCTTCTCGGGGGCTGCTCGAACGGCAGCCCCGAGGCGGAACGGCCGTGCCGGTGGCCCCGGTGCTCAGAAGGTCCAGCGCGTGTGGCTGTACACACCGCTGTCGCGGCCGAAGCCGTACGCGGTGGTCGGGGCCACCGCGAACACCATCGCCTTCCCCTGCCGGAAGGCGTCCCCGATCCCGTGGAAGGTGCCCTCGGGCGAGGTGATGTGCGCCCCGTACTTCGCCTCGTACGCTGCGATCACCTCCTCCAGCACCGCCGGATCGGCGATCGGACGCGCCCTGCCCTCGACGACGAGGTCCAGCCCCTCGGTGAGCGAGTTCCCCCCGGTGGTCAGCGCGCAGTGCGTGTCATGTGCGAGGTTCTTGGCCTTCTGCTCGGCCGGGCCGGTGGAGAAGTACAGCACCCCGTCCCGCCAGGCGGCGATCACGGGCGTGACGTGCAGCCTGCCGTCGGGCCGAACCGTGGAGACCCAGAAGATCTCGGCGGCCTCCAACTGCCGCAGGGCCTCTCCCCATTCGGTGGCGGTGACGTCCTCGGCCCCCGGGCGGGGATTGAGCGCCGAACTGTAGCGGGCATCGAGCTCGGTCGTGGGCTGCTGTGCGGATCCGTGGGTCGGCATGGCAGATCTCCTTCCTGATCACTCCGTAACGACTCGAACGACTCGAACGACTCGGCATCTCGGCATCTCGGCATCTCGGCATCTCGGCTCGAGCGTCCTGCAGACCGCGGATGCCCACGGATGGCGTGTGGTCACGAGCAGCCGGCGACTCTGTCATGGCAAGACTGTCGGCCCCGTGGGGGCGTTCGGCCACCTCTCAGTCGTCCACCTGGCCGATGCCGGCGCGCCCACGGCCCCACCGGGGGCGACGCGGAATCCGGGGTACCTCCTTCGCAGCCGCTGCCGTCTCAGGCGCCCACCTCCCTCGGGAGCTTCCTTCGCGCCTCTGTCTTTCGGCAGAGGCGCGGATCGGCCGTGAGGCGCATGCCGTCGCCCCGTTCGCTATCGATACTGGTCAGCGTGTTGCGTACTGCTCCGTTCCGTCGTCTTGTCCGTGCTCGTCCGCCCGCCGGGTCCTGCGGGCGGGCCGTGCGCGCGGTGGCGGAGACGGCCGGGGCGGTACTCGCGGGGCTGGGCGTGTGGGCGGCGGTCGCGAGCCTGGAGCTGCTGCCCCACCCGTATGTGCCCGTGCCGGCGCTGGCGGCCGGCGCCGTGCTCTTCCCGATGCGCCGCCGGTTCCCGGCGGCCGTGCTCCTCGCCCTCGCCGCGCTGACGGGGCTCGCGTTCTGCGTCGGGCCGGTCGCCGCCGCGGCTGCGTACTCGGTGGCTCGGCGGACGGTCGAGGCGCGGTGCCGTGCCCGGCTGCTGGCTGCGGCGGCCGCTCTGGTGGTGGTGGCTGCGACCGTGGCCGCGCCATGGCTCGGTCCGGGACCGGTGCCGTACGGACTCGCGCTCGGCCTGATCCTCACACCGACCGCCGTGATCGTCCCCGGCCTGGTCGGCACCGCGTACGGACAGCAGCGCCGCCTCGTACAAGCGCTGCGCGAGCGCGGAGACGCCGCCGAACGGGCCCGCCGGCTCGCCGACAGCGAGGCCCGCATCCACGAACGCGCGCGCATCGCCGCCGAGATGCACGATCTCGTGGGACACCGGCTCAGCCTCGTCTCGCTGCACGCGGGCGGGCTGGAGCTGGCCCTGGAGCGGGCCGACCCCGAGCTGCGCGAGGAAGCCGTCCTGGTGCGGCGGACCACCCGCGACGCGATGCGTGAGCTGCGCCAGGCCCTCGGGGTGCTCGGGCCGCTGGGACGCGACACCGGGCCCGAGGCGCTCACCGACGCGACCGGGACACGCGCCGACATCGAGGCCCTCGTGGCGGAGTCCCGGAACGGCGGGATCGCCGTACGGCTCGACTGGATCGGGCCGGACCTCGACGCGCGCCCGGCCCGGGTGCGCCGGGCGGTGCACCGGCTGGTCCGCGAGTCCCTGACCAACGTGCACCGCTACGCGAGCGCCGCCCACGTCACGGTGAGGGTGGTGCACGGCGACGAGACCGTGCAGGTCACCGTCCGCAACGGCGCCCCGCCCGTACCTCCTGCCTCCGCCGCCGACGAGGGCACCGGCCGCGGGCTCGCGGGGCTCGGGGAGCGGGTCCGGCTCCTGGGCGGGACGTTCGACGCCGGCCCGCTGCCGACCGGCGGCTTCCGGGTGGATGCGGCCGTGCCCGCCGAGCCGGGCGACACCCCCGCGACCGGCCGGCCGGGCAGCACCGGAGAGCGGGGAGGGGACGGGCTGCCCGTCACGGATGCCGCGGACGGCACGGATGCCGAGGATGCCGGGAGTGGCCAAGGCCGGCTCGTGCAGGTGCTGACGCTCACCCTCGGGCTGGTGGCCCTGAGCGTACTGATGGTCCTCGGGACCGCGTTCGTGTACGCCACCGCGCCGCGGAAGGACTTGGCCGGCCCGCGCCCGCAGCCGCGCGTCGGCATGACCTACGGCGACGTGGCGGGGCTGGGCGTCCTGGACAACGCTGCGGTCCGGGCCGCCGCCACCGGGCACGAGCCGCCGCGGCCCGCCGCCGCGGCCGGCTGCATCTACCCGTTCAACGGCGGCACCGAGTCCCGCCCCGGCAGCCTGCAGGTCGCCCGACACTGCTTCGACGCCGCGCAACGGCTCATCGCCATCGACCGCTTCACCGTCCCGTCGGTCCGGGACGCCGCACCCTGGGAGACCCGTTGACCGAGCCCGCCC
>NZ_JACBGN010000121.1 GCF_013401435.1 Streptomyces sp. BR123 | reverse complement strand
GGGTTGGGGGGAGGCCGCGTGCCCGGCGTGGGCGTGGCCGCCCTGGGCCCCGGGCTGCTGCTGGGCGCCCTGGCCGGAGGCCGCGGCGTGCGCCGGGCCGGCGTCCTGGCCGGGGACCGGCTGGGAGAAGGACTGCTGCTGGGCCCGGGGCTGCGCGTACGCCTCGGGCTGGGCGTGGCCCCCCTGGGCCGCGCTCCCGTGCTGGGCGTAGGCCTGGCCGCCCTGGGCCGGCGGCTGACCGTGGGCCTGCGGTCCTGCCTGGGCCCGGGGCTGGGTCCCGGGAACCCCCTGAGGGGCTCCGGCCGGCTGGGGATAGCCGTAGCCGACGGCCTCACCCTGGGCCGCGGCCTGCCGGTAGCCGTAACCGGGGACCGGGGGCTGGACCGGCGGTTGACCGTGGGCCTGCGGTCCTGCCTGGGGCTGGACCCCGGGGACGCCCTGAAGGGCTCCGGCCGGCTGGGGGTAGCCGTAGCCGACGGCCTCACCTTGGCCTTGGCCTTGGACGGGCTGCGGGTGGCCTGGAGCCGGCGCCTGGGCCGGGGCCTGGGCCTGGGCCTGGGCCGCCTGCGCGTAGGCGGCCTGCTGGGGGGTGCCGGGGGCGGGCTGCTGCGGCTGATCGCCCTGGCCCCGCTGCGGGCCGGGGGTGTGGCCCCGGTCGGCGGCCTGCGGGTGACCCTGCTGCGGGTGACCCTGCTGCGGGTGACCCTGCTGCGGGTGACCCTGCTGCGGGTGGCCGGTCTTGGCCGCGGCGGCCTGCGGGTGGCCGGGCTGCGCGTGGCCCGGTGGGGGTCCGGGCCGGTGTGCCGCGGTGGCCCCGGGGGTTGCGTCCTGGGCCCGGGGTGCGGAGGCCGCCCTCAGGTCGCGCAGGACGTCGCCCTGCCAGTTGTCTCCGTTCGGCATGTCTGCCACTGCCCCTCTTCCTCCGACCTGCTGCCCCGCCCGGAGCGTTGATCCGGCCTGCTGCCCCGCCCGGGGCGCCCGGCCTGCGCCTTGACTCAGAACTTGTCGAGCAGTTGCCCGTACACGCCGAACACCCCGATGGCCAGCGGGAAGAGCCCCACCATGCCGACGGACTCGACGAGGTCCGCCATCCGCCGCAGTCGCACCTGCACGTGCTCGGGCGGCTGCACCGCCAGTGCGAGCACCGGCAGCAGCGCCGCCACGCACAGCACGGCCAGTGCCGCGGCACCCCCGCCGTGCTGGATCCACAGCACGGCGAGGCGTACGACGAGGACGCACGCGGCGGCGAGCAGCGCCACGACCTCGGCGACCAGCGGGAACGCCCGGGCCCGGGAGAGGAGCACCACGGCGATGAGCGCGGCCAGCACCACGGTCCACGCGCTCGGCTTCGCGGCCAGGGTGAGCAGCCATCCGCCGGCGGCGGCCGAGGCCGCGGTGGCGATCGTCGCGAGGGCGAGGCCGCGGTGGGTGGCGGCGAGGGCGTTGCCGACCTCGTGGCGGCTGACCGAGGCCCCGCCGGAGCGGCTGTCGTCGAGCCCGGTGAGGCCCGAGGCCATCAGCGCGAGCCGCGGCAGCACCCCGAGCAGCACCACGGAGACCAGCGCCATGACGGCGCCGAGCCGCGCGGGATCGCCCTGGACTGCAGCCACGGCGCCCCACAGGACGGTGATGCCGGCGAGGGCCATGGCGCCGATGAGCCCGCCACGGCCGAGCGGGGAGAAGTACCCGAGCATGACCAGCGTCAAGGTCAGCGAGCCCGTGACGGCGGCGAACCGGACGATGCCCGACCAGTGGTAGGCGTCGGCGGCGGTCCACGCGGCGAGGACGGACAGGGCGCCGGAGGCGAGCAGGAGCACGGTGGCCAGGCCCCGGTTGCCCTGGCCGATCCGGGAGACGAGCGCCCCGGCGGCGAGCAGTACGAGCGTGAGTGCCAGCAGGGTCCCGGCGAGGGTGTCGAGGCCGGTCTCCCGCCGGGCGAGCAGCGCGGCGGTGACGGCGAACGCCACGGTCGCCGCGCCGGCGCTGGCCCTGCGCGCGGCGGGACGCCAGCGCCAGGCCCGGAGGTCGAGGTCGTCGGCCACGAGGTCGGTGACGTCGTGGACGACGGGTGCGGGCGGCGCCGAGTGGGTCCTGACGAGTTGCAGGACGGCGCCGTCGGCTATGCCCGCAGACTCCAGCGTGCTCTCGTGCGGCAGCGCGGAACCGTCCGATGTCATCAGCTGACGTGTCATCGGACGGGAGGCGGCGCGGTCGTCGAGCAGCAGCAGGACGTCGGGGAGCAGTTGTCCGATCGGCGTGTCGGACGGGAGGACCACGTCGGCGCGGCGGCGCTCGCCGACCAGGGTCACCCGGCTCAGTTGCGCCCGGGAAGTCGTTGCTGTGCTCACCACTTGCGGGAACCTATCATCGCGGCGTTGTGACCTTTCGGGCCGTGCTTCTACGGCTGGGTCGGCTTGGGCGACTTCGTCACGGGCGGGGACTGAGAAGGGGACTTGGGCGGTTTCACGGCCGGTGCAGATGCCGAGTGGGCGGGCGTCTTGGCCGCCCCGGGCGTCTTCGCCGCCGCCCCGGACGGCTTGGCCGTGCCCGGGGGCTGCGCCGGGTCGGAGGACTTGGCGGGGCCGGGTGCCTTCGGCGGCTGCGTCTGCTTCGGGTACAGGCTCTGCTGTTGCTGCTGTTGTTTCTGCTGCTCGGCCTTCTGCTTGGCCAACGTGGCCTGGATGAAGGACCAGCCGACACAACCGGCGCACAGGACGGCCGCGATGGCGATCCCCGCGAACACCTTCCCGAGCCGCTCGTCCGCCGTTCGCCGCGCCCGCTGCGCACCGAACAGCAGCGCGTCCCGCATCCTGCGGCGGCGTACCGCCACCGACTCCAGCAGCTGACTGTCGTAATCGCGTGCCATGCGCCGCCCGTCGCCTCCCCCGTGTTTTGCCTGTGCAACATAGAACATGCATCCGCCCGGAGCACGTCTGGCGGGTCGTCACGGCGAGCCGCCCGGCGGCCGACCCGCAGCGACGCGGCGTCATATCCACTCATGTGCAGACGCGTTCCCCCCGGGTCCTCCGCTCCCTGCGAACACCCGGTCGGAGCGATCCATTCCGCAGACGTCGACGACAGGCCTCCGGTTCCCGGCCGCGGCCCGGAAGTGCTCGACGGGAACCGGACCGCGCCCGCCCCCACCGGCTGCACCTGTCCGACGCGACGACAGGCATACCGGGATGACGCAGATGGTGCTAGCTTCATTGGCACCATGTTGCTGAGACTGGACACCACCGACAGCCGTCCGCTGCACGAGCAGGTGGCGGCTGCCGTCCGGCGCGCCATCGCCGAAGGGGAATGCGCCCCTGGAGAGCGGCTGCCGCCCGCCCGCGACCTCTCCCTGGCGCTGGGCGTCAACGCCAACACCGTGCTGCGCGGCCTGCGCACCCTGCGGGACGAGGGAGTGCTGGAGTTCCGGCGCGGCCGCGGGGTGACCGTGGCCCGGGGCGCGGACGGGCGGTCGGAGCTGCTGGACAACGCCCGCCGACTGGTCGAGGACGCGGCGCGCCTGGGCTACGGCCGGAGCGAACTCATCGAGATGATCAGGGGGCTTGCATGACGGACCGTACGGGGCGACCGAGCGACGCCGACAGGGGCGGCGGCCCGCGTATCGGCTGGGGTGCCGGCGTGTGGGGTGCGGCGGTCACCGCGGTCCTCGCCCTGCTCCCGCCAGCGGTGAGCAGCCGCCTGCCCGACCGGCTGGCCACCCACTGGGACGGGACTGCACCCGACGGCTCGATGCCCCTGTGGGCGGCGGCGCTGGCACCCGCGGCCGTCTGGGTGCTGTTGCTGCTCGGCCTCCTCCTCGCGGCCCGGCGCAGGGGTGCGCCCGGGCGGCACTGGACCGCGGCGACCCTCGCGGTGAGCGGGGTGTTCCTGGCCGGGGCGCAGGTGTCGATCGTCCGCGCCAACCTGGACCGGGCCGACTGGCGGGACGCCGCCTCGACGGGCACGGGGATGCTGGTCGTGGCCGCCGCCGCGGTCGGGGCCGGGGCGCTCGGGTGGCTGGCCGGGCGGCACGGCGAACCGCCCTCCGCCGTGCGGGAGACGGCCGCGGGCCCGTTGCTGGAGATCCCCGAGGGTGAGCGTTTCGTCTGGCTCTCGCGCACCACGAACCGCTGGCTCCGCCTGACCGGCGCCGTCGCCGCCCTCATCGCCGCCGTCGCGGTCCTGGTCGCCGCGGCCGGGCTGGCCGCCGCCCCGCCGTGGGCGCTGATCGCGCCCTTCGCGGTCGTCGCCCTCGCGGCGTCGGGGTGTTCCTCCGTTCAGGCAAGGGTGACGGAGAAGGGCTTGGAGGTGGCCTTCGGGCCGCTCGGCCGTCCCGTGCGGCGGTGGCGGGCCGAGGACATCGTCTCGGCCCGCGCCGAGACGCGGACGCCCGCCCAGGTCGGCGGCTGGGGCTACCGGATCGGCGGCCAGGGCACGACGGTGATGCTCCGGTCCGGGGAATGCCTGGTCGTGCGGCCGCGCACGGGGTCCGACTTCGCCGTGAGCGTCGACGACGCCGAACGCGGCGCCGCCCTGCTCAACACCCTCTCCGCCCGCCGGTCCGCCTGACCGCCCGCTCGGCGGGGCCGGTGAAGTCCCTCGCGCTACCGCGCCCGCAGGGGCGGTGCACTGCCCGACCGGCGCCCACCGGCCCCCGGTTCACGACCGGCCCTCGGGCGGGGCGCTCAGCCGGGCAGGGTGCCGGCGGTGAGGGCGGCCAGGCGCTCCGGGTCCGTGAGGATGTCCAGGGCCGTGATCCGGCCGCCGCGGACGGTGAAGGCCATGAGGGACAGCGGCCTGCCGTCCGACGACCGGGAGAGCACCCCGGGGAAGCCGTTGATCAGGACCGGCTGGGCGGCCTCCGCGAACCGGGCGTACGTGATCGCCTGCGAGCCCACGTCCCGGGCGCCGCGCCGCGTCAGGCCCGGGCGCAGCCTGCCGCCGTCGGAGCGGGCCACGACCTCGGGGTCGAGGAGGTCGAGCAGCGCGCTGAGGTCACCGCCGCGGGCGGCGGCGAGGAAGGCGTCGACGATCTCCCGGGTGCGCGCCCGGTCGGCGTCCTGGTCCGGGGCGGCGCCCTGGACGCGGCGCCGGGCCCGGCTGGCGAGCTGCCGCGTACCGGCGGCCGTACGCCCGAGGACCGGGGCGATCTCGTCGAACGGCACGGCGAACAGGTCGTGCAGGACGAACGCCAGCCGTTCCGCGGGGGAGAGGGTGTCCAGGACGACCAGCAGGGCGATGCCGACCGAGTCGGCGGTGAGGACCTCCTGCTCCGGATCGATGCCGGCCGGGGCGGTGACGACCGGGTCGGGGAGGCGGAATCCCCCGTCCCCGCCGGTCAGCGGCTCCTCGCGGCGCGTCGTGCGCGAGCGCAGCATGTCCAGGCAGACGCGGCCGACGACGGTGGTCAGCCAGCCGCCGAGGTTGCCCACGGCGGCGGTGTCGGACCGGCTCAGTCGGAGCCAGGCCTCCTGCACGGCGTCCTCGCTCTCGCCGATCGACCCCAGCATCCTGTAGGCCACGGCCCGCAGACGGGGGCGGTGCGACTCGAACTTGCCCGCCAGGGCTTCCATGTCGCTCACCGGTCACATCCTCGTGTCGACGTCCGCGGCCGTCCCCGCCGGCTCTCCAAGGGGACCGTAACCGCTCAAGACGGCTTTTCGCGTCGGTGATTTCGCCGACCGGGCGGACCATCGGGCTAGGCGCCGGCGTCGCGGCTGCGCCGGACCCTGCCGGCGCCCTGCCGGGCGTGCCGACCGCGGCCGGCGACGCGGCCGGTCATCGCGACGAGCGACTGGACCGCCGGGTAACGCCCCGTCCGTCAGACGGGGTTGCCGGTCTTGCCGTCCTGGCCGCCCTGGCCGAGGAGGAGGTTCCAGCGGCCGGCCCGGCCGGTGAGCGTCGTGACGGTGTCGGGCCGTGCGTCGAGCCGCCAGAAGGCCGGCAGCGGCAGCTCCAGGGCGTACACCACGGCCGCCCGTACGACGGCCTGCTCGACCACGGGGCGGTGCGTGCCCGCGGGCAGGCCGGCGAGGGCGGCACCGACCCGGGCGACCAGCCCGGCGAGGGACTCCCCGCCCCCGGGCGGTGCGTACGCGGGGTCGGTCAGCCAGCGCCGGATGCCGTCGGGGTCCTCGGCGGCGACCTCGTCGAAGCTGCGGCCCGCCCACTGCCCGGTGTCCGGGCCGCGCAGGCCCTCGTGACCGGGGCAGGGCTCGCCGTGGCCGAAACGCGCCTGCCGCGCGGATACGTCGAACGGCCGGGTAACGAACTGAACTCGTACTACGCCGCTCTTCATAAAGGGAGCATAAGCGCGGTACCGTCTCGGACGACAACCAAACAAGACGACGGTCCGACGGAAGTCCGGTGAGAAACCGGCACGGTCGCGCCACTGTGAAACCTCCCGCAGGGAGGGAAGTCAGACCCGCGCCGTCGTTGCGAGCACCACTGACCGGGACGCGTGTTCCCTCTGGAGGTACAGCCATGGCCGACACCGCCGTGCCCACGACGGCCCCTGCCGCCGTCGCCCCGATTTCCCTCTCCTCGCTCACTCCCTGGGCCCTCTTCGCAGGCTTCCTGACGCTCGCCCTGCTCTACCTCGTCGGCGTCGAGCAGGGCGCCACCGCGCTGTTCGAGGGCGAGACCATCCACGAGTGGATGCACGACGGCCGCCACCTGCTCGGCTTCCCCTGCCACTGACCAGCCAGTCGACGGCCGACTGGCCAACCGGTCAATCGGCCGACCGCTCAACTGATCGACCGATCAAGGGAAGCCCATGAATCCCGTCTCCCCCCGCGTACTGCTGGTGCGCGGCATGCTCGCCGGCCTGCTCGCAGGCGTGGCCGCCTTCCTCGTGGCCTACCTCATCGGCGAGTCCCGCGTCGACGCGGCCATCGCCCTGGAGGAGGCCGCCGCAGGCGGACACGACCACGCCGAGGAGGCCCCGGTCAGCCGGGCCCTCCAGGCCACGGCCGGACTCGGCACCGGCACCCTCCTGTACGGCGTCGCGCTCGGCGGCATCGCCGCCCTCGTGTTCTGCTACGCCCTGGGCCGTATCGGCCGCTTCGGTCCGAAGGCCACGGCGGCGCTGGTCGCAGGCGGCCTGTTCGTCACCGTCGTCCTGGTCCCCTTCCTCAAGTACCCCTCCAATCCCCCGGCCGTCGGCGACCCGGACACCGCCACGCGCAGGACCGTGCTGTTCCTGCTGATGATCGCTCTGAGCATGCTGCTCGGGGCGGGGGCGCTGATCCTGGGCCGCCGCCTGGCACCCGGGCTCGGCAACTGGAACGCCACGGTCGTCGCCTCCCTCGCGTTCCTCGCGGCGGTCGCGGTCTCGTACGCGTTCCTGCCCGCCGTCGACGAGGTCCCGGCCGACTTCCCGGGCACGCTGCTGTGGCAGTTCCGCCTCGCGACCCTGGCCATCCAGGCCGCGATGTGGACGACTTTCGGCCTGGCCTTCGGTTTTCTTGCCGAACGGGCACTTGTCCCCGCCGCCGCCCCCAAGGAGGCTGTTGCGCCGGCGAGTTGATGATGAGGGGTCGGTGATCCATGCGGGCACGGACGCAGGCGCACGCACGGACACGGACACGGGCGCGCACCCGGCCACCGGCGCGGGCACAGGCGCAGTCGGCGATCCGCCGGTGGCGGGGCTGGACGGGAGCGGTCCCGTTCTGGCTCAACTCCGCCGCCCTGCTGCTGGCCCCCTTCACCGCAATCACCCTGCTCGCCCAGGTCGCCGTCATCGCGACCCTGGCCGCCCTCGGCAACCTGGTCCGCCAGCTCTGGTACGGCGACCACGGCCACCCGGCCGTCCACCTCGCCGCCGCCCTCATGGGGGCGGCGGCAGTGGCGTTCGTGGTGGTCTGACACATCCGTAGGCTCGGGTCATGAGCCTCAACGTGCACGCCCGGCGCGTACGCGACCCGGCGCTGCCGTTCGGGCACCGGCGCAGCGCGCTGCGCAGCACCGTGGTCCTGTACCGGCCCTTCGGCTTCTCCGGGACCTGGTCCTTCCTCAGCCGGTCCGGAGACCTCCGGAGGGACGGCGACGCCCTGGTCCGCGCGCTGGAGAAGCTGGAGCTCAGCCGGGCGGCGGCGCTGGCCGAGCGGGCGGAGTTCGCCGAGCGGCGCAGGGCGGAGAAGCACCTCGAACACCGCAGGCAGCCCCGTGCCACCGATATCCGGTGTTTCCTCGGGCCGCGCTGGCCGGGGCCCGACGGGCACGTGGCGGCAGCCCACGAGGTCGCGCGGCTCTGGCGGGAGCGGGGACGCCCCGGCGCCACCCCCTTGCCCGGGCCCGGGGCCGGGGCCGCGGAAGGGGCGGATCCGCGTGCCGAAGAGGAGCTGTGTGCGTACGTCGCCGCATATCTGGAGGCCGGCGGGTACCTGGAGCAGGCCCGGCTGGAGCTGCTCGCGGAGGGGCTGCGCCGGCTGAACCTGCGGATCGCTCGGCTGTCCCGCACCGGACGCGACTGCGTGGCGCTCGTGGAGTTGCGGCGGATGGCGGAGGTGGTTCTGGCGGACCCGGGCGGGTCCTCCCTTCGCCACGCCCGCTAGCCCGTTCGGGCGTACGTGCCCCGGCTCGCGGGAAGGACCCGCGCACCCGCCGCCAACTGGGACAACGCGGGTGGGCCGAGGGAGGCTGCGCTGTGACGTAGCGTCAATCTTCGGCGTTGTCACGGGTGCTGGGAGGCAGGGAGGGAGTCCACTGCTCTCAGGAGAACCGGCCCGCCTGAGCCGGTGCATCGGACCGGGAGGACAATCCATGCCCCGCGGCAAGTGGGTGGTCGGCGTGCTGACAGCGGTTCTGCTGGGCACCGGAATAGGGCTGCTGCGCAGCACCGAGGGGGCGCGGCCGACGGCGGCCGGCTCCGCCGACGCGATGCCCTCGCGGGCGCTGGGGCTGTCCGGGCACCGGCGGCTCGTCGAGCAGCTGGACCAGCCCCGCCGGCCGCGCACCTCGGACAAGGGGTCCCGGCCCGCCCGGGCCGTCGCCATCGCCCCACTGCGCCCCGCGCGGCCGCTGCGGCTCCGGATCCCCAGCCTGGGAGTGGACCTGACGCTGGCCGACGGCGGCCCCGGCCTCGGCGACGGCACGGCCACAGGAGCGGGTGCGTCGGCGCGGGCGGCGACGGAGGCTCTCTGGGACAGCGGCGCCGTGATGCCCGGCGCGGCCGGGACGGCCGTGGTCACGGCGCCCGACGTACGCCTCGCCGATCTGCGGCGAGGGCTGACCGTCGAGATCCCGCGTGCCGACCGCAGGACCGCCGTCTTCACCGTGGACCTGGTCTCACCCGCCGGGGTGACCGGCCGGGGGCAGCGGCCCGGACGGGCCCAACTGCGTCTGGTCAGCGGTGAGACGACCGTGCTGGCCCGGCTCACCGGTCAGCGGCGCACCCCCCGCTGAGCCCCGCCGGTCGGCAGGGGTGACACCGAGGGGTCACTTCGTTCCCCCGGTCGGGCGCTTCTGCGGCCGGGGTGGGGAGGTGCCGGGCGTGTCGGGGCAGACCCCTGCCATGACCGGGACACGGCATGCACGATCGGCGGTGGCCAGGGCCCTTGCGGCGGCCTGCGTCGCACTCCTGTGCCTGTTCGTGTCCGGTCCTGCCGCCCCGTCGGCGGCCGGCGGGGCGCATGCGGTCCGGCAGCTCCCCTCCGGTACGCCGAGCGAGCCGGTTACCCCGGCCGAGCGGGAGTCGGAGCCGGCGTCGGATCCCGAGGTACGGGCTGCCGTCCGGCCGGCCGCGCGCGGGCTGCCCTGTGCGCGGGAGCTGCCGCAGCCGGTGTTTCACGTGAAACCGCCCGCGGGGCCGGGGCGCGCCGCCCCGTACGAGGCGGCCGAACCGGCGCTGTCCGTGCGGACGGTGCGGAGTGTGGTGTTGCGCTGCTGAGCGGGCCGAGCAGCAGCGCGCAACCCCCCACTCTCGAACACCATGAGGTTCCGGCATGCCCATCGACCCGTACACCGCCCTGAACGCCATGATCCGAGCCGAGGTCACCCGTCTCACGCCGCCGCCGAGGACGAAGCCGAAGCAGGAGCCGAAGCCGAAGCAGGAGCCGAAGCAGGACCAGGAGCAGGAGCCGAAGCAGGACCAGGAGCCGGAGCAGGACCAGGAGCAGTCCTGCGAGCCCGAGGAGACGGACGCCAAGGCCTCCGCCCCCGCGACCGGCGTCCGTGAGACCGCGGGCCTGTCCCGGAGCGGGTCTCCCGTTCCGGCCGCCGCCGAGGACTGACAACCTCGGAGTACCGACCGGCGTCCCGGGCCCGTCAGGGCTCGTGTGTGTAGTAGCGGTAGAACGCCACGGCGCCGACTGCGGCGCCCGTGATGAAGCCGACCCAGCTGGAGCGCAGGATGGAGTCGCCCGTGAGGCTGTACAGATAGCCCACGGCGATACCGCCGAAGGACCCGTACGCCGCCGCCCGCACCTCCCGCATCATGCGGGGGCCGACCCGGGCGAGGGTGAACATGACCGCGGCGAAGACGGCGCCGCACAGGATCCCGTAGAAGACGTTGGCGGCGTCCACCGGTCCCATCTGCCGCTTCATGAAGGCCGCGTAGACGCCGTAGACGAGTCCGAGCAGCAGGGCCCGGGCCAGTGCTCCCCTGTCCAGGTGGTGCGCCTGCGCCGTCGGCCCGCGGGGCCGCCGGTGGGCGACGGGTGCCGCATGTGCCATGACAGGGCTCCTCTCTTCCCCCATCCAGAGCACACCCGGCACCCCGGACCGGCAAGTGGATCAGCTGCGGGCGGTGCGCACGGCCACGGCGTCGATCTCGAAGAGCATCCCCGGCAGGGCCAGCGAGGCGACCCCTATCAGGGTCTGGGCGGGCAGCTCGGTCCCCCAGGTGGCGTGCAGGTGCTTGGTGAGGACCTGCAGCTTCGCCAGGTCGTGCTCGACGATGCAGGTTCCGATCCGGACGACGTCGGCAGGGCCGAGGCCGACGGCCGCGAGGGCGGTCCGCAGGTTGGCGAAGGCCCGCTCGACCTGGGCCTCGAAGTCCGCGGAGATGACGTGCCCGTTCTCGTCCGAGCCGTACTGGCCGGCTATGAAGACCTGCTCGCCGGGGGCGGAGACGATGTGGCTGTAGCCGAAGTCGACGGGGTTGTGGAGTCCTGCCGGGTTGGTGATGCTGCGCGTCATTGCCAAGCTCCTGGGTCGGTCGATGGCGTGTGTCGGTCAGTGCGATCGCTTCGGTCAGGTGGCGGTGAGACCGGCGAACCAGGTGCGCAGGCGCACCGGGGCCTGCGGGGCCTGCCGCTCGGCCTCGCGCCGGATGTCGTCGAGGTTCTGCTCCGCCAGGGCACGGCGCCAGGCCAGTTCGGCGCGGCCCATGGCGTGCGCGACGGCGCACTCCGGGCCGTTGTCCACGGTGGGGCCGCGGCCCGGACCCTGGTTGCGGATCTCGGCGCACCGGAAGGCCTCTGCGGACCCCTCGACCGCGACGACCACGTCCATGAGCGAGATCTCGGCCAGGGGCCGGGCGAGCCGGAAGCCGCCCCGCTGGCCCGGGGTGGACGTCAGGATCCCCGCTCGGGCCAGCGCCTGGAGCTGCTTGTTCAGGTAGGCGGCCGGCAGGTCGTGCCAGGCGGCCAGGCGCGCCGCCGGGACGGCCCGCTCGGGGCCGATCCAGGCCAGGTTGACGCAGCTGTGCAGCGCCCACTCGACGCCCTCACCCATCCTCATAATCTGGACATTAAATGTCCAAGATTCTTTCCGCAAGGGGGCCGCCACGGCACCGCGCCGACACACCGCGCCGACACACCGCGTCGGCGCGCCCGCACCGGCGTGCCGCCACCCGCCCGCAGCACCCCCGCTCGCGCCCGCCCCGGCCGCGGATTTCCCTGGTGACGTGCGCACCTTCCTGTCGGCAGTACTCATCACGCTCATGGCGCTGCTCGTCCCTGCGAGCGCCGTCGCGTACTGGGCCGACCGCGAACTGGGCGACGCCGACCGTTACACCGCCGCCATGTCCCCCCTGGCCGGAAACCCGGCGGTCCAGCAGGTCGTCGTCACCCAGGCGACCCGCGCCCTGTCCGGGCAGATCGACGCCGGCCCCTTCCAGGGCGGCGTCGACGCCCTGCTCGGCGAGGCCCTGCGCTCCTTCACCGGCACCGCCGCGTACCGAACCGCCTGGGACGCCGCCAACCGCGCGGCGCACGCGGCCTTCCTCCAGGCGCTCACCACCGGCGACGGCAACGCCGTCACCATCGACCTCGCCCCGGTCATCGAACAGGTGCGGGCGGAACTACTCGCCGACCAGGTGCCGTTCGCCGACCGCATCCCGGTGACCCGGGTGGCGGTGACGGTGATGGAGTACGACAACCTCGGCGCACTCCGGAAGGGCTTCCGCATGCTGCAGATCGCCGGTGTCTGGCTGCCCGTGCTGACCGTGCTGCTGGCCGTGACGGCGGTCGCCGTCGCCGTGAACCGCCGCCGGGCCGTGGCGGCCACCGGCCTGGGACTGGCCTTCGGAGCCGTCCTGCTGGGGATCGCGGTGTCCGTCTGCCGCCGGCTCACCCTCGACGACCTGCCCGCCGACATCGACCGGGCGGCGGCCGGCGCCGTGTACGACGTGCTCACCGCGTTCCTGCGCACCACTGCCTGGGTGGTCCTGGCGATCGGGCTGGCCGTCGCACTCGCCGCCTGGCTGGCCGGACGGCACCGCCGGACCCCATAAGCTCGGATAGGTACCAAGCGCGCAGAACGGCGCAGAGAACCGTCAACGGCCCGAGAGCGCGTGCAACGGTGCAGAGAGCGCGCAACCGTACAGAAGAACCGAAAACCCGATGAGCGAACGAGCGGCGGCACGGAAGCACACATGGGCACCGAACGCACCGAAGACATACCGTCCGGGCGAGCTGCCCGGCCGCACCCGCTGGCCCCGCCCGCCTGGCTGCTCTCGGGCCTGCGGCCCGACCCCGCGCCCATCCCCTGGGCGGCCGTCGTCCGCGCGGGCATCGCCCTCTCGGTCCCGCTCGCGGCCGGCTTCGCCCTCGACGAGCCGGAGTACGGGGCGCTCGTCTCGATGGGCGCCCTGTCGGGTGTCATCGGCGACACCGCCGACGCCTACCGGATGCGGATCCTCAACATCGCCGTGCCCCAGCTGTTCGGTGCGGTCGGCGTCGCGCTCGGCACCCTCGTCTTCGGGCGGGGCTGGCTCGCCGTCGGCGTCCTCACCCTGATCGCCCTGGTCTCCGGGATGGTCTCCTCGATCGGCACGGTCGCCTCCGTCTCCGGGCTGCTGCTCCTGCTCAACGCGGTGGTCGGGGCCGGCCTGCCACTGCCGCAGCCCTGGTGGGCGGCCCCGCTCCTGCTGAGCACCGGCGGCCTGTTCGTGCTGGCCCTGACCCTGCTGGGCTGGCCGCTGCGCGGGCGGCAGCCCGAGCGGACCGCCGTCGCCGCCACCTACCTGGCCCTCGCCGATGCCCTGGAGGCCGCCGGCGGACCCGGCTACGACGACCGCCGCCGACAGCTCACCCAGACCCTCAACCAGGCCTACGACCTGATCCTGGGCCGACGCGCCCGCGTCCACGGGCGCAGCCCCTCGCTGGTCCGGCTGCTGGCCCAGCTGAACGTGGTGATCCCGCTCGTCGAGGCGGCACCCGCCGTGCACCTGCGCGGCCGCCCACTGCCGCCGGGCATCGCGGCGGCCGTCCGGGACCTCGGCCGGGCCGTGGAGGAGGGCCGCACCGAGCCGCCCGTACTGGACCTGCCCGCGCCGCACACCCCCGCCGAACGGGCCCTCGACGCAGCCCTGCGGCACGCGGCGGCCGTCGTGCACCTCCCCGAGCCGACCCTGCGCAGCGTCGACGACGACCGGTTGGGCCGCCCCACCGCCCTGCACGTACGGGCCCGGCAGGCGGCGCGGGACATGATGCTGTCCGAAGCGTCCTGGCGGTACGGGCTGCGGCTCGCCCTGTGCATCGGGCTGGCCCAGTCGCTGGTCTCGCTCGTGCCCGTCGAGCGCTCGTACTGGGTGGCCCTGACCGTCACCTTCGTCCTCAAGCCCGACTTCGGCTCGGTGTTCTCCCGGGCCGTGCTGCGCGCGCTGGGCACCGTGGGCGGGCTCGTCGTCGCGGCCGCCGTGCTCGCCGAGGTGCCGCGCGGCTGGTGGGACGTGCCGGTCATGGCGGTCCTCGCCGCGCTGATCCCCGCGTTCTCCGCGAAGGGCTACGCCTTCCAGACCGCCGCGATCACCCCGGTGATCCTGCTGCTGTCGGACCTCCTCAACCATCAGGGCTTCGACCTCATCCGGCCCCGGCTGCTGGACAGCCTGATCGGCTGTGCGATCACCCTGCTCTTCGGCTACCTGCTGTGGCCCGAGAGCTGGCACACGCGGATCGGGGACCGACTCGCCGACACCGTCGACGACGCCGCCCGCTACGTGGAACGGGCCTTCGGCCGCCCGCGGCCCGACACGGCGGCCGGGCTGCGGACCGCGCGGACCACACGACTCCAGGCCCGCCGACGCCTCTACCGCGACCTGTCGTCCGTTCGCAGCGAGTTCCAGCGGGCGCTGACCGAGCCGCCGCCGACCGGGGCGCGGGCCGCGGCGTGGTGGCCGCTGGTCGTCGCCGTCGAGCGGATCGTCGACGCGACCACCGCCGCCCGGGTCCGCGTCAACCACGGGGCGCCCGAGCCCCGGCCCGCCGAGGTGACGGCGCTGACCTCCGACCTGCACGCCCTCGCCGACGGGGTGCGCACCGCCCGGACCCCCGACCGGCTGCGGCCCCCCTCCGGGCAGTCCGGCGACGAGGCGTCCGTCCTGGAGCCGGTCCGCCAGGAGGTCGCCTGCGCGCGAGGGATCGCCTCGTCCGAACCCTGACCCCCGCAGCCCCTGCACCCTCCGGGTCTCCGCGGCCCGTGCCCGTGCACCGGTCCCGCCCGGTGCCGCACTCCCGGGTCTCCGCGTCCCCCGCACCCGGCTGTGCGCCCGCTCCCGTGCCCCCGTGCCTGCGCCCCCGTGCCTGCGCCCCCGCGTCCCGCGGCCCGTGCCCGGGGACGGCGGAGCGGGTCCCCCTAACGGGCCTTCCGCCCGGCTGTCGGGGCCCGGCCGGGAGAACATCGGGGCATGAGGCCCCTCCTCCCGCGCCGCCGGCACCGCCGCGCCGTGGCCGCCCCGGTCCTCGCCGCCGCCCTCGCGACCGCGGCCGGGTGCGCCGATGTGGAAGGACTGCGCGACGACGGCGACCTGGGGACCGTGCACGCCCCGCAGACCCTGTGGAAGGACATCCGTCCCTCCCCGCCCGGCCCCGGCGAGCAGGCCGGTGCGGCCGCGGTGGTCCCGGGGCTGCCCAAGGCGACGAGCCGGAGCATGCGCGACGTGAACGCGCCGGCCGTCGTACGGGCCGACATCACCGCCGCCGCCCGGCAGGACGGGGGCACGGGACGCCTCGTCGACCCCAGGGCGGTCCGGCGGCTCGCGCTCTGCACACAGGCTGTGGACGGCGGCCCCGACTGCCCGGTCCGGCCGCCGGTGTTCCACGACGTGACGGGCGACGGCCGCGACGAACTGATCACCGCCGTCGACATCGACGGCCGGATCAGCGAACTGCGCGTCTACACCGTCCGGGACGACGGCTCGATCGCCCGGATCCTGTCGCGGCGCGCCGTCCTGGAGGGTGTGGAGGTCGCCGCCGAGCACCTCTCGGTGCGCGAGCCGACCCCGAACCCGAAGAAGGTCTCCGTCTCGGACTACGTGTGGAACCCGGAGACGGGCACCATGGACCTGGCCGAACTCACCCTGGACGAGTGCCCCCCGCTGAAGACCGGCTCCACCCCGTGCACGGCGATCCGGGGCTGAGGGGCGGCGCACCATGCGGGTGACGAGCAGTCTGCGCTGGAAGATCGCCCTGACCACGACCGCAGTGTGCTGCGCCGTCGCCGCAGTGCTCGGGATCCTCGTGCACAACGTGGTCGCCCGGCAGGTCGTCGGCGAGGTCCGCAAGGACGCCGACCGGGACCTGGACCACGCCCTGACCGAGTACCGGTACGGCACCGCCCACGGCCACCTGAACGTCGCCCTGAACCCACCCGACCTGCCCGCCCGGCTGCGGGGGCTCGTCGCCCGCGGGCGGACCGGCAGCATGGCCGGAGAGCACGCCGGCCGGCCCGTCATGTGGGCCGCAGGGCCCGCCGACGGCAAGCCCCTCGCCGTGTGGGTCCCCTTCGAGAGCACCCGCAGCCGGTTGCGGGACCTCGACGCCGCGATCCTCGCCTCCGCTGCGCTCGCCGCCGGGGTGGTTGCGCTGGCCGGCCTGTTCCTCGCCAACCGGATCAGCAGCCGGCTGATGACCACCGCCGCCGTCGCGCGCCGGATCAGCGCCGGCGACCTCGACGCCCGCGTCGACATCCCCGACGCCGCGGGCGAGGGCGCGCACCACGACGAGGTGCGGGACGTGGCGCAGGCGCTGAACACCATGGCCAAGTCGCTGCAGGAGCGGCTGGAGGCGGAGAAGCGGTTCACCGCGGATGTCGCACACGAGCTGCGGACCCCGCTGACCGGCTCGCTGGCCGCGGCCGCGCTGCTGCCGGAGGGCCGCCCCAAGGAGATGATCAACGACCGGTTGGCGGCCCTGCACCGGCTCACGGAGGACCTGCTGGAGATCTCCCGGCTGGACTCGGGCGTCGAGTACGCCGATCTGGCCCGGGTAGAACTCGGCCGGGCCGTGCGGCGGGCTGTCGCCGCGACCCGGCTGGACGTGTCGGTACGGGTCGTCCGCGACATGGAGGTGCTGACCGACCGGCGGCGGCTGGACCGGATCCTGGCCAACCTGCTGGTCAACGCCGACCGGCACGGCGCCCCGCCGATCGAGGTGACCGTCGACGGTCCGGTGGTGACCGTACGGGACCACGGGCCCGGCTACCCGGACCGGCTGATCGAGCAGGGCCCGCAGCGCTTCCGCACCGGGGACCCGGGCCGCGGCCGGGGCCACGGGCTGGGCCTGACCATCGTGGCCGGCCAGGCGGCGGTCCTGGAGATCGCCCTGGACTTTGCCAACGCTCCGGACGGCGGCGCGGTGACCACGCTCCGGCTCCCGGTCGGGCGTCTGGTGGACGGGAGTTGACGCACGGGAGTGGGGCGGTGTTTCACGTGAAACACCGCCCCACTCCGCCATGGCCTACGGATCAACTGCCCGCGGGGCGACGGCCCGCGGGCAGTAGCCCGGACACCGCCGTCAGACGCCGATGTTCTTGCCGTCCTTGCGCCAGACCGACACCACGGCCGGGCGGACGATCTTGCCGGGGCCGTCGGGCCACACCGACTCGGGCTTCTCGACGGACGCGCCGTCGATCTCGCCCGGGTGCTGCACGGAGACCAGGACGCGCTTGTCCTGGATCAGCGGCCCGCAGGTCTCGGCGCCGCGCGGCACGGTCAGGAACTGCTTGAGCTCACCGCGTCGCTCGCCGGTGGTGGCGACACCGAACAGGCCGTCGTGGGAGCCGAGCTGGTTGCCGTCGGTGGAGATCCACAGGTTGCCGTGCGGGTCGAAGGCCACGTTGTCCGGGCAGGAGATCGGGCTGACCTTGTCCTTCGGGAAGCCGGCGAAGTAGGTGGCCGCGTCGTTCGGGTCACCGGCGACCAGGAACAGGCGCCAGGCGAAGGCGTCGCCGGCCGGGTCGTCGAAGCTCTCGGCGAGTTCCAGGATCTGGCCGTGCTTGTTGGCGTTGCGCGGGTTGGCCTCGTCAGCGCCCGGCTGGCCGGTGGTGCCGCGCTTGCTGTTGTTGGTCAGCGCGACATAGACGCGGCCGGTGCGCGGCGAGGGCTCGACGTCCTCGGGGCGGTCCATCTTGGTGGCGCCCACCTTGTCGGCAGCCTGGCGCGTGAAGACGTACACCTCCTCGGCGGTGAAGCCCGGGACGTGCGAGACGTTGCCGGTGGCGAGCGGGATCCACTGGCCGGTGCCGTCGAACTGGCCGTCCGACGGGTACTTGCCGGAGCCGTCGATCTGGTCGGCCGGGGAGTCGCCGGTCAGCTTGGCGACGTAGAGGGTGCCCTCGTCGAGCAGGGTGAGGTTGTGCTCCTTGGCAGCGCGGCTGTTTCCCTTCATCATCCGCTTGCCGGAGACGAACTTGTAGAAGTAGTCGAAGCGCTCGTCGTCGCCCATGTAGATGACCGGGCGGCCGTCCTCGGTGAGGCGGGGCTGCGCGGCCTCGTGCTTGAAGCGGCCCAGCGCGGTGCGCTTGCGCGGCACCGAGTCCGGGTCGTACGGGTCGAGCTCGACGACCCAGCCGAAGCGGTTGGCCTCGTTGGGCTCCTGCACGACGTCGAAGCGCTTGTCGAACCGCTCCCACTTGCGCTCGGAGGCGGCGCCGGTGATGCCGTAGCGCTTCAGGCGAGCGGCCTGGACGGGCTCGGTGACGGAGCCGCCGTTGGCGAAGTACTGGTTGAAGTTCTCCTCGCCGTGGAGGGTGGTGCCCCACGGGGTGGTGCCGCCGGCGCAGTTGTTGAGGGTGCCGAGCACCTTGGTGCCGGACGGGTCGGCCGAGGTCTTCAGCAGGGCGCCGCCGGCGGCCGGGCCGGTCATGCGGAACTCGCTGGTCGCGGTGAGGCGGCGGTTCAGCTGGTGGCGGTTGACCGCGGTCAGCTTGCCGCTGCGGTGGTCCTCCTGGACGACGACCACGGACAGGCCGTGCGCGGCCCAGGCGATCTCGACCTGCTCCTTGGTCGGGTTGGCCGGGTCGTAGCCCTTGAACATGAGGACTTCGTCCGTGTACTCGTGGTTGGCGACGAGAAGCTGCTGGCGCTCGTAGCCGCTGCCGAGCGGGAGCAGGCTGAGGAAGTCGTTGTTGTAGCCGAACTGGCCGGCCTGGGCCGCGGCGGTCTGCTTGTCGGCGTTGAAGCCCGGCGCGCCCTTGACGATCGGGTCGCCCCACTTGATCACGATGTTCTGGGCGTAGCCCTCGGGGATGGTGACCTGGTCGGCGGTGTTCGGCGCGACGGAGGTGAAGCGGAGGCCGCGGGCGGCCTGGCCGGCGCCCTCTGCGGCGCCCTGGGCGTCGGCGGCGGGGGCGGCGGTGGCCTGCGTACCGCTGCCGCCGACGGCGACGGCCGTACCGGCGGCCGTGGCGACCGTGACGACGGCGGCCGAGCGCAGCATGGAGCGGCGGGACCAGGTACGGGCGATGATGTCGCCGGCGTACTCGTTGTCGCTGGTGTTCGGCACCTCGTGGAAGCAGGCGTCACCACAGCGGTAGCGACAGGTGAGGGCGGAACGGCCGCCCCCATGCGGGTTGCCTATGAGCGGCAGAAGCTTGCGCACGAGCGTCCTCCGTGATTGCGCGGTTGCCGACGGGAATCGGCCGAATCCAGCGGTGACGGTAGGGGCAGGGTGCGCAGAACCGGCGGCCACAGGATGAACCTCCGGTGAACCGGGAACGTCGGGGCGGGAGTTCAGGGAGCGTGGGGGTGCGCTTCGATGGGGCCGGCGTGGTGTGGTAAGGCTCTGTACGGGCCCGCACGGCAGGCGGTCCGGAGGAGCCCTCGCGCGTGGCGGGCGGATCAGCCAAGATCCGCAAGAGATGGCCGAAAAGGGCCTGGCGCCACGAGGGGTGCCCCTGCAGACGTTCCAGCCGAGGGGTCGATAACCTTACGTGTCCACTCTGGGCAGGGATCAACCGCGCAGCACGGACAAAAGACGCACGCACTCATGCGAAAGGCCTGGCCCATGGGTATTCGGAGCTTGTTGCGCAAGGTTTTCGGACGGTCTGCCGAGCCGGTTCCGGAGACGACTGAGGCCACTACCTCTTCGACCTCATCAGCGGCGGTGCCGAACCAGGCGGAACGGGCGCCGCTCGACGCGGCGGCCGAACTGGTCGCGGCTTCCTTCGACAACCCCACGGTCCCGCCGCAGTCCGCGCCGCGCGACCGCGAGCCGGGCGTGCTCGTCACCGCCCCGGCCAGTGACCCCACGGTCCCGGAG
>NZ_JACBGN010000120.1 GCF_013401435.1 Streptomyces sp. BR123 | reverse complement strand
GCCCCGGCCGGGTCCTCCCCCCGGGCACGGTCCGCCCCGAGTGCCGGGGCCTGTCCCGGGCTGCCGTACGCCTGGACGCGCCGGCCGTGGCCGACCGGCTGGATTCGGCCCTCGCCGAGCACGGCCTGGTCACCGCCTGGGAGGAGGTCATGGCGCCGGCCCTGCACGCTGTCGGCCGCAAGTGGGCCACGGCCGGCGAGCGCTATGTGGAGGTCGAGCACCTGCTGTCCTGGCACATCTCCGGAGCCCTCCACCGGATCCGCCCGCGCCCCGCCCCGCCGCGCACCCCGCCCGTCCTGCTGGCCTGCGTCCCCGGCGAGCAGCACACCCTGCCCATCGAGGCCCTGACCGCGGCCCTGGGCGAACGGGGCGTGCCGACCCGGACGTTCGGGGCTGCCCTGCCCGCAGAAGCCCTCCACGACGCCGTGCGGCGTACCGGCCCGCGGGCCGTCGTGCTGTGGGCGCAGTCCCGTACGACCGCCGACCGCGCCCTGGCCCGCTCGGTGGCCGGAATCGAATGGGGGCTGCGCGGGGCCCGCACCCGTTCGGTGCTGTTCCTCGCCGGGCCCGGCTGGGGCGCCGGCCCGGCCGTCCCGCACACGGGGCGGCTGCTCGGGCTGCGCTCGGCACTGGAGCTCATCGCCCCGCCGGCACCGCCTCCGGGACCGCTTCCGGGGCAGCCTCCGGGAGAGTCCGCCGCAACCGGTCCAGGGCCCTGCGCATATGGCTCTTGACGGTGCCGAGCGGCAGCCCCGTGCGGTCCGCGATCTGGGTCTGGGTGAGGTCCCCGTAGAAGGCCAGCCGCAGCACCCGCTGCTGTGCCGACGGCAGCCGGGCCAGCTCGCCGAGGACGAGGAGCCGGTCCACCGTCTGGTCCGCCTCCCCGAGCCGCGCGCTCCCCGGAATCCCGGCCGTCCAGGGGGCCGCGCCCGCCGCCCGCGCCGCGGCGGCCGCCGCCAGCGCCCGCCGGGTCCGCGCATCGAGGGCGTCGGCGACCTTGTGCCGGGTGATGCCGGTCAGCCACGCGCCGAAGCCACCGGGCCCGGGCCGGTAGCGGCCCCGCCCGCGCCAGGCCGCGAGGAACACCTGCTGGGTGACGTCCTCGGCCTCCCGCTCGTCGCCCAGGCCCCGGCGGGCGAGTCCCTGGACCAGGGGCCGCCAGCGCCGGTACACGGCCTCCACGCAACGCTCGTCGCCGGCCGCGAACCCGGCGGCGAGCCACTCCTCGCGCTCCACTGCCTCCATGCACCGACCCTCGCGAGCACCCGCCGACCGTGCCAGCCGCAGCGTTTCCGCATCGATTGCCGGCGGGTACGCGCCGGACCGGCCGACCGCGACCGGACCGGCTATCGTCCGGAGGGTGAGTGACCTGCTGCTGGTGAGGCACGGCGAGACCGAGTGGAGTGCCACGGGCCGGCACACCGGGAGCACCGACGTCCCGCTGACCGCCGACGGCGCCGACCAGGCGGTCTCCCTGGCCCCGTACTTCCTGGGCCGGCAGCCGGCGCTGGTGCTGACCAGCCCGCTGCACCGGGCCGTCGCCACCGCCCGCCTCGCCGGGCTGACGGCCGACGACGCGGACCCCGACCTGTGCGAGTGGGACTACGGCGGCTACGAGGGCGTCACCACCGAGGAGATCCGGCTGATCCGGCCGGACTGGTCCCTGTGGCGGGACGGGGTCCCGCCCGGCGGCCCCGGGCACCCCGGCGAGAACGCGGCCCAGGTCAGCGCCCGGGCGGACCGCGTCCTGGCCCGTGTGGCCCCCGTCCTCGCCGCGGACCGCGGCGACGCCGTCCTCGTCGCGCACGGCCACTTCCTGCGCGTCCTGACCGCCCGCTACCTGCGGCTGCCGCCGGAGGACGGCCGGCTCTTCCTGCTGCGCACGGGCACCGTCAGCGTGCTGTCCACCGAGCACGGGCTCCCGGTGATCTCCGGCTGGAACACCCGTCCCTGACCAGCCGATCGGCAGAGAAGGCCGTCGGTGTCCCCGTACGCGCACGTAGCCGGTCGTGTACGGCGACCCCGGACTCCTGCGGGCCCCCGGATCCGGGGCCCCGGTCACCACGTCGGCGGCGCGGCCGATCATGCGCGCGTGCTCGACGGCCTCGTCCGCCGCCTCCGGCGTGGTGCGCGCCGCGCACTCGGCCCGGTGCTGTTCGAGGAACCCGGTGAGCCGCAGCACCCCGCGCAGCGGTCCGAGGTCCTCGTGCGGGGCGCCGGGATCAGGTGCTCCGGGGTACGGGCGTGTGCGGTCAGCCGGTGCGTGATGCCGACGGGCACGGCGGTGCCCCCTCCACTCGTGCACCGCGTCCGGGTGGTTCCCTGCCCGGCATACCCGCCCGTGATCCCGAGGACGACTCCGTCGGCGCCGGCCCGGCGGTATTCGGCCAGTCGGCCAGTGGACGATCGGCCATCGGCCGGTCGGTCAGGCCGGCTCCGGTTGGTGCAATGGCTCCCACACGGCCGACCAAGGCCCGCTCTCACTGGGCCAATGGCCCAGTGATCCGGTGCCCGTTTGAGCCGACGGGCCGGGAGGTGCTTATCTGTGTCGTATCCATGTACTTTCGGCGCCGCGCAGCGCCGGGCGGCAACGAGGCCGGCCGGGGCGCGGTGCCTTCGCTGTGCCCGCGCACCGCCCACCACCCCCGGGCCGGTCGCCGGGCCGGCGCGCACCACCTTGAGGGGGGCGGCACACCGCCGTGAAGAGGATGTTCGTGGCTCCGGATCCGGGGCTCGTGAGACTGCGCAACTCGCTGCGGGCCGTGCTCGGCGTCGGCCTCGCCGTGGCGGTGGCCGAATCGTGCGGCCTGTCCCTGACGGCGTCCATCACCGGTGGCCTGGCGGCCCTGCTCGCGCTCTTCACCGTGCTCGACGGCAGCGTGCGCGCCCAGCGCGTGACGACCGCGCTGCTGCCCGTCGCAGGGTTCCCCGTCCTGGCGCTGGCCACCACCCTGCACGGCATGCCGTACGCCCGCGATGCCGCCTTCCTCGCCATCGTCTTCGCCGGGGTCTACGCCCGCCGCTTCGGGCCGCGGGGGCACGCCCTCGGGATCTTCGCCTTCATGATGTTCTTCGTCACGCAGTTCCTGCACGCCCTGCCGGCGCAACTGCCCGAGCTGTACGCAGCCGTCGGCCTGGCCCTGCTCGCCTCCGCCGCGGTGCGGTTCGCGCTGTGGCCCATCGAGCGGCGCACGCCGCCCGCGCCCGTACCGCCCGCCCTGCCGGGCACCGGCCTGGCCCGGCCGGCCACCCGGCAGGCCTTCCAGACCACCGCCGCCTGCGCCTTCGCCCTCGCCGTCGGCCAGGCGCTCTCCGAGGACCGCTGGTACTGGGCCGTCGGCACCGCCTGGTGGATCTTCGTCAACACCGCCTCCCGCGGCGAGACCCTCGTGCGCGGCTTCCGCCGGGTCCTGGGCACGGTCCTCGGCATCGCCGCCGGACTGCTGATCGCCGTACCGCTGCACGGGGCCCCCGCGCCCACCGCCGCGCTCGTCGCCGTGTGCGTCTTCGGGATCTTCTACACGGCCGCCCCCTCGTACTCCTGGATGATGTTCTTCGTCACCGTGATGGCGGGCCTGCTGTACGGGCTCCTCGGAGTCCTGCACCCCGGTCTGCTGCTGCTGCGCTTCCAGGAGACCGCGGTCGGCGCGCTGGGCGCCGCGCTCGCCGTGGCCCTGATCCTCCCGGTGACCACGCACGCCGCCAACGACGCCTGGATCCAGCGGGCCCTGTACTGCGTGCGCGCCGCCACCTCGGCCGCCCTCGACCGGCTCGCCGGCGACCCGGAGGCGGACCCCGCCCCGCACGCAGCCGAACTCGAGCTGCTCCTGGGCCGCGCCCGCGCGGCCCTCGCCCCGCTCGTCCACCCGCTCAGCCCGCTGCGCGCCCGCAAGGCCCGCGCCCGGCAGGTCCTCGCGCTGCTCGACGACTGCGCCCGCGAGGTCCGCGGTCTCGTGGCCGTCGCCGCCGACCCGCAGGCCTCGCACGACGCCCGGCTCGCCGCCGCCTGCTGGCGGGTGGAGGCGGCCGTGGAGGCACTGACCGGAGCCGACGACACGGCCCGACCCGACCGGCCCGCCGTCCCGGGACCCGCCCCCGCGGAGCCGGCCCTCGTACACCTGCACGGCCTGGAGCACGCACTGGTGGCCCTCCGCGCCCCGCTGCGCACGGACCCCCGCGCCCCGCTCGTCATGTCGGCCTGACGCCGGATCGTACGCCGCGTCAGTTCCGCCCCGCAGGCCGTTCGCCGCAGGACCACCCGGTGGTGTGTTCCGGCCACTCTTGCCGCACCCGGTTGACCTGCGGCATGTACAACGGGTGATTGTTCACCGCACATTCATGCGGCACGTACAGGGTGGATCTGTCCGGACAGGGGGTAACGGCCCGGGATGGAAATACTTCGGGAACGCTCGACCGCCGACCAGGTGTGGCAAGCGGCAGAGGAGTTCGTCCTGCTCTTCCATCGGGAGAATCCGCAGGCGGGGGACCCGCGCCGACGGCTCGCCGATGTGCGGGCCGAACTCGCGGACACCGGAACCTACCGGCACACCGACCGGGAACTGGCTCACGGGGCCCGCGTCGCCTGGCGCAACAGCAACCGCTGCATAGGCCGGCTGTACTGGAACTCGCTGCGCGTCCGCGACCGCCGCGACCTGACCGACGCCGACGCTATCGCCGCCGAATGCTTCCAGCACCTGCGCGAGGCCACCAACGGCGGCCGGGTCAGGCCCACCATCACCGTCTTCGCCCCGGACAACCCGGACCGCCCCGGTCCGGTGATCTGGAGCGAGCAGCTGATCCGGTACGCCGGCTACGGCGACCACCCGTCGATCACCGTCGGCGACGCCCGCAACGCTCCGCTCACCGGCGCCCTCCGCGCCCTCGGCTGGAGCGGCGGCGCCGGCACGCCCTTCGACCTGCTGCCGCTGGTCGTCCAGGGGGTCGACGACAAGCCCCGCTGGTTCGACACCCCCGCCGACGCCGTGATGGAGGTGCCGATCGAGCACCCGGACGACCCCGGCTGGGCGGAGTGGGGGCTGCGGTGGCACGCCGTTCCGGCCATTTCCAACATGTGCCTGGAGATCGGCGGGATCCACTACCCGGCCGCGCCGTTCAACGGCTGGTACATGGGCACCGAGATCGGCGCCCGCAACCTCGCCGACACCGACCGCTACAACCTCCTCCCCGCGGTCGGCCGCCGCCTGGGACTCGACACCTCCAGCGACCGCTCCCTGTGGAAGGACCGCGCCCTGGTCGAGCTCAACCGGGCCGTGCTGCACTCCTTCGACCGGGCGGGGGTCACCATCGCCGACCACCACAGCGAGTCCCGGCGGTTCCTCTCCCACGTGGCGCGGGAGGAGCACAAGGGGCGCGAGGTGGGGGCGGACTGGTCCTGGATCGTGCCGCCGATCTCGGGCGCCGCGACCCCGGTCTTCCACCGCACGTACGAGGACCGGCCCAGCGCGACGACGTACGTGCACCACGTCGGCGCCGTGGAACGCGCACAGGGCCGGGACTTGGTCTAGTCCGGTCTAGACCTTCTGTCACGGTCGTTCCGGACGGATCCGGAACGGCGGAGAGGAGCATCCCCTGAGCGGCACGGACGATACGCCTGGCGTGCAGGGCGCTGCCGGCCCGGAACGGTCCGGCGGCCGCGGGTTCCGCGTCCGCATCGGCTCGTTCACCTCGGGAGGCGGCCCCGGCATCACCACCGCGGCCGTCGACCCGCGCACCGGGGCGCTGACCCTCCTGTCCGCCACCGACGAGCTCGCCGACCCCTCCTACCTGGCCTTCGACCAGGGCACCGGCGTGCTGTACGCCGTGAGCGAGACCGAGTGGGGGACGGTCGGCGCCTTCCGGACCACCCCCGGGGGACTCCACGCCCTCGGCCCCGCCGTCCCGGTGGGCGGCTCCGGGCCCACCCACGTCAGCGTCGCCGGGCGCAGGCTGCTGACCGCCAACTACACCTCCGGCAGTGTCAGCAGCCTCCCCATCGCCGCCGACGGGAGTCTGTCCGGGCCCGCCCGGGTCCTCGTCCACCGGGCAGCGGCCCCGACGCGAGCCGCCAGGAGCGGCCGCACGCCCACCAGGTCCTGCCGGACCCCGGCGGCCGCTGGGTGTTGAGCGTCGACCTCGGCACCGACTCCGTACGGGTGTGCGGGCCGGACGAGACCGCCGGGGGGCTCCGGCTGCACGCCGAGACCGCCCTGCGGCCAGGCTCGGGGCCGCGCCACCTCGCCTTCCACCCGGACGGCCGGACGGTCTACGTGCTGCACGAACTGGAGCCGCAGCTGACCGTCTGCCGCTGGGATCCGGGTGCCGGGCGGCTGGAGCCGGCCCTCGAGGTTCCGCTCGCCCTGGAGGGCCTTCCGGAGGGCGTACGGGCCTACCCCTCGGCCGTGGTGGCCGCGCCCGACGGGTCCGCGGTCTGGGTCGCCGTCCGCGGCGCCGACACCATCGCCGCCTTCTCGCTCGCCGACGGGGCCGACAGGCCCCGGCTCACCGGCAGCGTGCCCTGCGGCGGCAGCCGGCCGCGCGATCTCGCGGCCGACCCCTCGGGGCGCCGGCTGTACGCGGCCAACGAGCACTCCGGGGACGTCACCTGGTTCGCCGTGGACCGGCGGACCGGGCTGCCGATCCGGGCCGGCTCGGTGGCCGTCCCCGCGGCCGCCTGCGTGGTCTTCGCCTGACCGGTACCCCTACGGCCGGTACGCCCGTATCCCACGGAGGCCGGAATGCGCGAGGGCCCGCGCCCCGGTGCGGGGAGCGGGCCCTGGTACGGAACGGGGGAGCCGGATCAGTGGGCGGCGGCCGCGCCCTGGCTGATTCCGAGGGCGGCGGAGTACTGGGTCACGACGAGCTTGCCCAGCGCGCCGTACGCGCCCAGCACCTCGGCGACCGCGCAGTCGGCCTCCTTGGCCGCCGTGTCCAGCAGCCCGTCGGCGGCCTCCGGGCCGATCAGGTACGGCGCCAGCGCGAGCTGCGTCGAGCCCTCGCTGCGCAGCTGCTCGGCGACCGCGGCCACCGAGCCCTCCTGGTCCAGCGCAGCGGCCTTGACCGGCACCGCGAGGCGGGCGGCCAGCAGCATGCCGGTCACCCCGGCGACCTGCACGGCCTCCTCGCCGCCGGTGGTGGCCACGATGATGCCGTCGGCGGCGGTGGTCACGGTGAACAGGCGGGCGCGGTCTGCGCGGGCCAGGCCAGCCTCCGACAGGCGCACGTGCAGGCCCTCGGCGAGCAGCGGGTGCGGGCCGAGCACCTCGGCCAGCTCCACGGCGGCCGAGGAGTCCATCACGGCCTGGCGGATCCGGCGCAGCAGGTCGGCGTCGGGGCCGGCCAGCAGCGGCACCACGACGGCGTCCGGGCCGGTCGGCTCGGAGACCTCGTGCCCGGCGGAGCGGGCGAACTCGGCGCGCGCGACGCGCTCGCCCGCGACCGCGGTCAGCACGGTCGACAGCGACGGGAACTCGGCGGCGTCGTCGGCCTCACCCTCCAGGAAGCCGATACGGGCCTCCAGGCCGGGCAGCTCGGAGCGGCCGATGCTGATGATCTCTTCCGCGAGACCCCGCGACGCGGCCGAAGGAGCACCGGGCACGGCGAGCACCAGCGTGGGCGCTCCCTCGGGGGCCACCGCGGGCTCGGGCCGGCGGTGGCGTCCGGTCTGGCGGGGTCGCGGCATTCGTACGGGCAGGCCATTTGCGGGCCCAGTGGGGGAGCTCATGGCGCCGCATGCTACTGGCTTATCGCAACCAGGTGTTCGGCCAGGGTCCACGAGGGCGGCATCTGTCCGTATTTATCCGATGAATGTCGTATACGGTTCAACCGAACATCAAACGGCGCACATCAACCGGCGGGGGGCAGCTGCCAGTCCACCGGCTGCGCACCCTGCCGGACCAGGAGGTCGTTGGCCCTGCTGAACGGCCTTGACCCGAAGAACCCGTTGTCGGCGGACATGGGGGAGGGGTGGACCGACTCCACGGCCGGCAAGTCGCCCAGCAGCGGCCGCACATTGCGGGCGGGTCGGCCCCACAGGATCGACACCAGCGGCTTGCCGCGCGCCGCGAGCGCCCGGATCGCCTGCTCGGTGACCGCCTCCCAGCCCTTGCCCTGGTGGGCGTTGGGCTTGCGCGGGGCCGTGGTGAGCGAGCGGTTGAGCAGCAACACGCCCTGGCGGGCCCACGGGGTGAGGTCGCCGTTGGCGGGGCGCGGCACGCCGAGGTCGGCGTACAGCTCGCGGAAGATGTTCTCCAGGCTCGGCGGCAGCGGGCGCACGTCGGGCGCCACCGAGAAGGACAGGCCCATCGCGTGCCCCGGGGTGGGGTACGGGTCCTGGCCGACGATGAGCACCCTCACCTCGTCGAAGGGCTGCTGGAACGCCCGCAGGACGTTCGCCCCGGACGGAAGGTAGGTTCTGCCTGCCGCGATCTCGGTGCGCAGGAAGTCGCCCATCGCGGCGATCTGCGCCGCCACCGGCTCCAGAGCGCGGGCCCAGCCCGGCTCGACGATTTCGTTCAACGGTCGTGCTGCCACAGCGAGTCACTCTACTGGCCCAATCGCCGACCCGGCGCCGCTGCCCCCGCGGCACCCCGTCTCAACCGCCCGTGCTGCCGCGGCCGTCCAGCACCGCCGCCCGTACGCACAGCACGTCCGGCAGGTGTTCGGCGAGGAGATTCCAGCTCTCCCCTTCGTCGTCGCTGGCGTACAGCTCGCCGTTGCGGTTGCCGAAGTAGATGCCGGCCGGGTCGGCGTCGTCCGTGCACAGGGCGTCGCGCAGCACCGTGCCGTAGTGGTCCCCGTCCGGGAGCCCGCGGGTGAGCGGCTCCCAGGTGGCGCCCGCGTCCCGGGTGCGGAAGACGCGGCAGCGGTGCTCTGCGGGGACCCGGTCGGAGTCGGCGTTGAGCGGGAATACGTACGCGGTCCCGGGGCGGTGCGGGTGCGCGGCGACGGCGAAGCCGAAGTCGGAGGGCAGGCCGCCGCCGATGTCGGTCCACTGCCCGCCCGCGTCGTCACTGCGGTACACGCCCCAGTGGTTCTGCAGGTACAGCCGGCCCCGGTCGCCGGCGTCCTGGACGACCTTGTGGACGCACTGGCCGAATTCCGGATGCCGGTCCGGCAGGAACACCGCCGAGACACCGCGGTTGGACGGGGCCCAGCTGGCGCCGCCGTCCAGGGTGCGGAACACGCCCGCGGTGGACACCGCCACCGTCACCGCGTCCGGGTCCGCCGGGTCGGTCAGGACCGTGTGCAGTCCCTCGCCCCCGCCGCCCGGCATCCAGCTCTTGCGGGTCGGGTGCTCCCACAGCGCGCGGACCAGCTCGAAGGACCTGCCGCGGTCCGTCGAGCGGAACAGGGCGGCGGGCTCGGTGCCCGCGTACACGACATCCGGCGCCTCGGGCCCGGCCGGATGCAGCTGCCAGACCCGCTCCAGCGAGGCCCCGGTGTCCTGCGGGAAGCGGACGGCGGGCGCGGCCGGCTCCTGCCAGCTCGCCCCCAGGTCGTCGGAGGTGAACACCGACGGCCCCCAGTGGGAGCTGTCCCCGGCGACGAGCAGCCGGGGCGCCGGCCCGCGCCGGTCGATCGCGGCCGCGTACACCGCCTGCGCGTTGAAGTGCGGCCCCTCGAACCGCCATGCGCCGGCTCCGGCCTCCCTGCGGCCGATGAAAAGCCCCTTGCGCGTCCCCGCGAGGAGCAGCACCTCTGCCATCGTCGACACCTCCGGCTTCTCCGACTTCTCCGACCGCCGTCCCGGCCGTCGTGCGAGCGTCTTCCGGCCAGTCTGCACCCGCCCACCGACGCCGGCCCGGCGGCCGCACCGCGGCCCTGTCCGGCTGATCGGCATCGACCGGCAGGTGCGTGAAAGTGTGGCTACTTGATCGTAGGAGGGCGAAAGGGGTTGACTTCCAGCCTCAGCCACTGCTCGCGAGAGGCACTACGTGGTCACAGAGCACCTTTCCCCGCTCGACCTCGCCTTCTGGCGGATCGAGTCCGCCGACCACCCCATGCATCTCGGCGCCCTCGCGGTCTTCGAGGCCGCCGCCCAGGACCCCGGCCCCGCCTCCCGCTCCCGCTCCGGCTCCGGCCGGGGCGCGGGCCCCGGCTCCGGCCCCGGGAAGGACTCCGAACCCGACGCGGCGGCCCGCGCCGCCGCACTCCTCACCACCCGCTGCACGCGCGTGCCCCGCCTGCGCCGCCGGATCCACGACGTCCTGCTGCCCGTCGGCGCGGCCGCCTGGGCGCCCGACGGGGACTTCGACCCGGCCCGGCACGTGTTCCTCGTCCGCACCCCCGACCCGCGGGCCGCGGCCGGCCCGCTCATGGCCCGGCCGCTCGACCGGAGCCGGCCGCCCTGGGAGGCCCACGTCCTGGCCGGGCCCGACCCGCGCTCCTTCGCCGTCCTGTTCAAGTTCCACCACGCCCTCGCCGACGGGCTGGCCGCCCTCGCCCTCGCGGCCACCCTCTTCGACGAGGGCCCGCCGGGACGCGGGCCCGCGCGCCGGCAGCCCGAACCTCCGGCCCACGCCCCCGCACTGCGCGAACTCCCCGGCCTTCTGGCCACGCGTATCCAGGGCGTCGGACAGGCCCTGGAGATCGGCGCGGCCATGGCCCGCTCCGGCCTGCCCCTCCCCGTCCCCGCCGCCCTGACCGCGGGCGCCGGCGGGACCGGCACCCGCGCCGTCGCCGGCCTCGCCCTCGCCCTGGACGACGTCAACCGGATCCGCAAGGTCGCCGGCGGCACCGTCAACGACGTGCTGATCACCCTGGTCGCGGGGGGCCTGAGGCGCTGGCTCGCCGGGCGTGGCGACACCGTGCCCGAGGGGCCCGGCCCGCGCGCCCTGATACCGGTATCCCGCCGCAGGCCCGGCGCCGGCGCACGGTACGGCAACCGGCTCTCCGGCTACCTGCTGCGGCTCCCGATCGAGGAACCGGACCCGCTGCGCCGGCTGGAGCGGGTACGGACCGGGATGGACCGCAACAAGGAGGCCGGGCCCACGCGGGGCGCCGGTGCCGTCGCCCTGCTCGCCGACCACGTGCACCCGCTCGGCCACCGCCTGGGCGGTCCGCTGGTCGCCCAGGCGGCCCGGCTGCTGTTCGACATCCTGGTCACCAGCGTCCCGCTGCCCGGCTTCACCTTCACCCTCGGTGGCAGCCGGGTCCGGGAGGTCTACCCGCTCGCCCCGCTGGCCTGCGGACACGCACTCGCCGTCGCCGTGTCCACGTACAAGGACACGGTCCACTACGGGCTGGTCGCCGACGCGGCAGCCGTACCGGACCTGGCGGCCCTCGCGGAGGCCTTGCAGGAAGAGCTCGACGCCCTGGTCCGAGAGGTCTCCTAGCCGCCGCCCCGGCCGTCGGCGGGCGGCGGGACCGGGACCCCGCCCAGGGCCGACCCGGGACCGGGGCCCCGCCCGGGCCGACCCGGGACCGGGCACCCCACCCAGGGCCGGGCCGTCCCCACCCAGGGCCGGGCCGTCCCCGCCCAGGGCCGGGCCGGGACACGGACCGGACCCGGCCCCACGGCCGCGGCGGCGCGCCCCGGGTCCGGGACGCCGGGCGCGGCATCCGGCTTCGCGAGACCGTCTGGCGGCTGGTGGGGACCCCTGCCGCGGCACGTACCGCGCCGACCGGCGCCGCGGCTGGGGGCGGGCCTTGGGGCGCTGGTCCCGGCGCGGTGGCTGCGGGAGGTCGGCGGGCGTGGCCGCGCGCCCCCGAGTGTCGGCTCCGGCACGGCGGCTGCGGAGGTCGGCCGCCGGACACTCGCCTCGGGAGGTCTGCCGCCGCGCACTCGCCTCAGGAGGTCTGCCGCCGGGGTTCCGGGTGGCGGGCGCAGCGCGGGGATCGGCGTCAGCCTGGGGTGCTCGCGGTGATGCCGGCCGCGCCCAGCAGGCCGGCCCAGTCCGGGATCTTCACCGAGTGCCGGCCCAGCGAATGCCCGAGCCGGGCCTCGGCCGCCTCGATCGCCAGCCACCCCGGCCACTCCACCGGATGCAGCCCTGCAGCGCGCAGCGCCTCCAGTGGGTCGTCCGGGAGGTCCCGCCGGGCCAGCGCCCCCGCGTCCTGGAGCAGGGAGGAGGCCGTCTCCTTCGCGCAGGGCCGGTTGGTGCCGATCACGCCGGTCGGGCCGCGCTTGATCCAGCCGGCCACGTACTCGCCGACCGAGGCCCGGCCGGCGCGCACCACCCGGCCCGCCGCGTGCGGGACGGTGGCGGTGGCCGGGTCGAAGGGCAGGCCGGGCAGCGGAACGCCCTGGTAGCCCACCGAGCGCAGCACCAGCTGCGCCTCCACGTCCTCGTACGCGCCGGTTCCGGTCATCCCGCCGCGGCCGTCCGGGGCGGTCCGCTCGAAGCGCACCGCCGTGACGCGGCCGTCGGGGCCGCCGAGCACCTCGACCGGGCGCAGATGGAACCGGAGCGTGATCCGCCGCTCCGCGTCTCCGGCGGGACCGGGGGCCTGCTCCGCCCAGCCCCGCAGCACCTCCAGGTTGCGCCGGGCCACGGCGGGCAGTGCGGCGGCGGCCGCCGGGCCGCCCGCGTAGGCGGGGTCGATCGCCAGCTCGGCCGGGTCCACCCGGACGGCCACGCCGGGCAGTGTGCCCAGCTCCCGCAGCTCCTTGGTGGTGAACTTGCCCTGCGAGGGGCCGCGCCGGGCCACCATCGACACCGAGCGCACCCCGCTGTCCGCGAGGACGCCGAGCGCCGGCTGCGGCATGTCGGTGGGCGCGAGCTCCGGTTCGCCGCGGGCCAGCATCCGCGTCACGTCCACGGCCACGTTGCCCGCCCCGACGACCACCGCCGAGCGGACCCCCGACAGGTCGAAGCCCTCGCCCGCCGCGTCCGGGTGCCCGCTGTACCAGGCCACGAAGGACGTCGCGGAGCGCACCCCGGCCAGCTCCTCGCCGGGGATGCCGAGCAGCCGGTCGCGTGCGGCGCCCACGCAGTACACCACCGCGTGGTACAGCTCCAGCATCCGCCCGGTGGGCAGCCGCTCCCCGCCGACCTCGACGTTGCCGAGGAAGCGGATCCGCTCGTCCTCCAGGACGGTGCGCAGGTTCCCCTGCAGCGATTTGATCTTCTCGTGGTCGGGGGCCACCCCGTACCGCACGAGCCCGTACGGGGCCGGCAGCCGGTCCAGGACGTCGACGCGCACGCCCGGCACCTCGCGCTGCTGGATCAGGGTCTGGGCGGCGTAGACCCCGCTGGGGCCCGAACCGACGACGGCGACACGAAGCACGGCGGAACTCCTCCCGCGGGGACTCCAGCATGGCACCGGGCGGGGCGGGAGTCAGCCCATCGCGCGCATTCGGTGGATCTCGGCGCTCTGGGTGGCGACGACCTCGTTGGCCATTTCCTCCACGGCCGTGTTGTTGCCGCCGGCCAGGGCCGCGCCGGCCATCGTGAGGGCGCCTTCGTGGTGGGCGGTCATCAGGGTGAGGAAGAGCCGGTCGAAGTCGGCGCCCCGGGCGGCGGCCAGGTCCTTCATCTGCTGCTCGGTCGCCATGCCGGGCATGGCTCCGTGGCCGGTCCCGTGGCCGCCGTCATTGCCGCCGCCGTGGCCGTCGTCGTGGCCGCCCGCGGTCGTGGCCGCGGCGGGTGCGGGGTGCCGGGCCAGCCAGGCCTGCATGACGGCGATCTCGGGCTGCTGGGCGGCGGCGATGCGCTCGGCGAGCCGTTTGACCCCGTCGGCCCGGGCGCGGGTCGGGGCGAGGGCGGTCATGTCGAGGGCTTGCCGGTGGTGCTCGACCATGCCCCGGACGTAGGCGCGGTCGGCTGCGTTGGGGCTGTCGTCCGGCCGGTTCCGGGCGGCTTCGCCGGGGGAGAGGGTGCGGGCCTTCTCGCCCGGCCGACCGGGGGCGATGACCGGGGGCCCGTCGGCCCGGTCGTCCCCGTCGGGGCCGCCCCGGCAGCCGGCGAGGGCGAGGAGGACTCCTGCGGCGGCGACCGCCCGGATGATTCGACCGGGTAACCCCTTTGCCATGTCCATGGTAAGGAACATACTGCGTGGGTCCTCATTCCGTTCCCACCCGGAGCGGAATCGACCGGACCTCATGGGAGGCCACAGTGACCTCGCAACACACCAGCGGGCTGCCCCGCAGAAGGCGCGCCGGCCGACGGGCCCCGGGCGTGCTCGCCGTCGCGGCCGGACTGCTCGCGGCGTTCCTGTCCGCCGGGCCCGCGTCCGCCACCCCCGACCCGGGCGAGTTACTCCCCGGGGGCGACTTCCCGCGCAGCTCGTCCCCCGCCACCGGACGGGAACCGGCCCCCGGCGAGATCCCGGGCCAGGACCAGGTCGTCCACAGCGGCAACATCAAGCCACTGACCAACATCCCCAGTTCGTTCCCGGACGCCGTCAACTCCGACCTGGCCTTCCAGGGCCGATACGCCTACGCCGGCAACTACAACGGCTTCACGATCTACGACATCGCCGACCCCAAGGCGCCGAAGACCGTCAGCACGGTGCTCTGCCCCGGCGGTCAGAACGACGTCTCCGTCCATGGTGACCTGCTCTTCCTCTCCACCGACTCCTCCCGCAGCGACGACTCCTGCAACAGCGTGTCGCAGCCCGCCACGGAGAAGTCCTCCTGGGAGGGCATCAAGATCTTCGACATCAAGGACAAGAAGCACCCGCGGTACATCAAGTCCGTCGAGACCGCCTGCGGTTCGCACACCCACTCCTTGGTGCCGAGCGGCCCGGACATCTACGTCTACGTCGCCTCGTACTCGCCGAACGAGGCCTTCCCGGACTGCCGGCCCCCGCACGACGGCATCTCCGTGATCAAGGTCCCGCGCAAGGCCCCGACCCGGGCGGCCGTCGTCGCCTTCCCCGTCCTCTTCCCGGACGGCGGCAACCCGGGCGCGCCCGCCAACCCCGGCGTCTCCAAGACCACGGGCTGCCACGACATCACCGTGCTGCCTTCGAAGAAGCTGGCCGCGGGCGCCTGCATGGGCGACGGCATCCTCTTCGACATCGCCGACCCGGAGCGGCCGCGGGTCATCGACCGGGTCCAGGACAACGTGAACTTCGCGTTCTGGCACTCGGCGACCTTCAACCAGAGGGCCGACAAGGTGGTGTTCACCGACGAGCTCGGCGGCGGTGGCGGCGCCACCTGCAACGAGGCCACCGGCCCCAACCGGGGAGCCGACGGCATCTACGACATCACCGGCCGCGGCGACCAGCGCAAGCTCGTCTTCCGCAGCTACTTCAAGATCCCGCGCCACCAGGCCGACACCGAGAACTGCGTCGCCCACAACGGCTCCCTGGTCCCGGCCCTCGGCCGCGACATCATGGTCCAGGCCTGGTACCAGGGCGGTGTCTCCGTCTGGGACTTCACCGACTCGACCCGGCCCAAGGAGATCGGCTACTTCGAACGCGGCCCGCTCGCCCCCGGCTCCCTGTCGATCGGCGGCTCCTGGTCTGCGTACTACTACAACGGGCACATCTACTCGAACGACATCGCCAAGGGCCTCGACGTGCTCCGGATTGACGACTGGCGCACCGAGAGCGCGAAATGGGTACGGCTGGACCGGCTCAACGTCCAGACCCAGCCCGAGTACCGCTGACGCCAACCGGTGGACACCGGGGCGGGTCGTCGGGCCCGCCCCGGTGGGCCGGGGCAGGATGCGCCCATGGCATCCAAGGCCCCAGTCCCCGGGAGCGCGGTGAAGCCGGGGGTCGTGCTGCTGACCTTCGCCTCGGGGCAGTTCCTGATGGCGCTGGACAGTTCGGTCATGAACGTCTCGATCGCGTCGGTCGCCAAGGACGTCGGAACCACCGTGACCGGGATCCAGGGGGCGATCACCGCCTACACCCTGGTCATGGCCATGTGCATGATCCCCGGTGGCAAGGTCGGCGTGCTCATCGGCCGCAAGCGCGCCTTCATGACGGGCTGCGTCATCTACGGCTGCGGATCCCTGACGACCGCGCTCGCCCCCGACCTCACCGTGCTCCTGATCGGATGGTCGTTCCTCGAAGGGGTCGGAGCCGCGCTGATCCTGCCCGCGATCGTCGCGCTGGTCGCGGGAAACTTCACCGCCGAGCGCCGTCCCGCGGCCTACGGGATCGTGGCCGCCGCGGGCGCCGTCGCGATCGCCGTCGGGCCGCTCGTCGGCGGAGTGGCGACCACGTACTTCTCCTGGCGCTGGGTCTTCGCCGGCGAGGTCGTCCTCGTGCTCGTCATCCTGTTCTTCGCACGCCGCGTATCCGACGCCCCGCCCGAGGCGCGGTCCCGGATCGACTTCACCGGAGCCCTCCTGTCCGCCCTCGGCCTCGGCACCTTCGTCTACGGCGTCCTGCGGTCCAGCGAATGGGGCTGGTTCGTCCCGAAGAGCGACGCACCCGCCTGGCTGGGCATCTCCCTCACCGTCTGGCTCGTCATGGCCGGCCTGCTCCTGATGAGGATCTTCCTCCGCTGGGAGGGCCGCCTCGTCGAACACGGGCAGGAACCGCTCCTGGACCCCGCCCTGTTCGGCAACCGGCAGCTCACCGGCGGCCTGACGATGTTCTTCTTCCAGTACCTCGTGCAGATGGGCGTGTTCTTCCTCGTCCCGCTCTACCTCTCCGTCGCCCTCGGCCTGTCCGCCCTCGAAACCGGCGCGCGGCTCCTGCCGCTCTCCCTGTCCCTGCTCGGCGCTGCGGTCCTGATCCCCAAGCTGCTCCCGCGGGTCTCCCCGCGCCGTGTGGTCCGTCTGGGCCTCCTTGCCCTGCTCGCCGGCGCGGTGGTGCTCCTCGTCGCGCTCGACGAGGACGCGGGCGCGGAAGTCGTGACGGTGCCGCTCCTGCTGATCGGGCTCGGAGTGGGGGCGCTCGCCTCCCAGCTCGGCGCGGTCACCGTCTCCGCGGTGCCGGACGAGCGGGCCGCGGAGGTCGGAGGGGTACAGAACGCCGTCACCAACCTCGGCTCCTCCATCGGGACGGCACTGGCCGGATCGATCCTGATCGCCACGCTCACGACCTCGTTCCTGACCGCCGTCGACCAGAACCCGGCGGTCCCGGACCAGGTCGTCGCCCAGGCCGCCGTCCAACTCGAAAGCGGTGCCGGCTTCGTGTCCGACGCCCAGCTGGAAAGCGCACTGGACGAGGCCGGCACCGATCCCGAGGTCGCCCGGGCTGCGATGGACGCGAACACCGAGGCACGGCTCGACGGCCTGCGGGCCGCGCTCGCCGTCCTCGCCCTCACGACCGTCCTCGCCCTCTTCCTCACCCAGCGGATCCCCGACCGCCAGCCCGGACCCCCGGCTCCGGCGCGGTAACGGGGCCGGTCCGGTCGGTCACCCCGGAGGGAGCCGCCGCCCGCCTTCCGGGGGGAGGTACTGAGGCGGGACGCCCAGCTCCCAGTCCAGCCCGTACCGCTGGAACAGCTCGGCCCGCAGCCGCGCCGCCGGCATCGGTGCACCCGGCAGCAGGACCGCCACCACCGCACCCATCAGCAGCGCCCGCAGCAGCGGGTAGTCGGTGTCCACGTCCGCCGAGCCGTACGCGGCCACGGTGTCCCGGAGGAGTGCCGCCAGCCGCTGCTGCTCCGGGCACTGCACGAACCCCTCGGCCTGCAGGATGCCCGCCATGTGCGTCCGCATCAGCAGCGGCTCGTCCCGCGCCAGCCCCAGCACCGCGTCGATGGCGCGGGCCAGCCGCTCGCGGCCGTCGGCGGTGTGCGGCTCCCGCTCCAGGGCGTCCTCCAGGGTGACGTGCATCAGCCGGTGCACCGCCGACTGAAGCAGCTGCCGCTTGCCGGGGAAGTAGTAGGAGACCAGGCCGCGGGCCGTGCCCGCGCGGTCGGCGATGTCGCCGAGGGTCGTGGCCTCGTAGCCCCGCTCGGCCACGAGCTCGACCGTGGCCTGGAGCAGCCGCTCCCGGGAACGTCTGCGCAATTCTTCATTGACCGATGCGCTGCGCGGGGACATGCTTACTCCTGCGTTGACTGGCTTCCAGCCAATATACTCAGCGCGCCGGGAACGCTGCTCTGCGCGACGCGGGGGATCGCGCAGGGCAGTCACGCCCGCAGTTCAGCGCGCGGCGGCTTTCGGCCGATTCCGCGGCCCCGGCCAGACGATCGCCGCAGCCGCCAGGGCCACGCCCAGCAGCCAGCCCGCCAGCACGTCGGACGGCCAGTGCACCCCCAGGTAGACCCGGGTGAAGCCCACCCCGAGCACCGAGACGGCGGCCAGCACCCACGCACCCCGCGCCCACGCCTTCGCAGCGGACGGCGGCAGCAGCCACAGCAGCATCCCGCACACCGCCGCCGCGGTCATGGCATGCCCGGAGGGGAAGGCCGCGAAGTGCGCCGCGTCCACCGGGTCCGGCCACAGCGGCCGGTCCCGGCCCACCGCTGCCTTCATACCCTGCGACACCACCGCGGCGGCCCCCGCGACCGCCGCGACCCGCACGGCGCGCACCCGGTCGCCCCCGCGCCACAGCCATGCGCAGGCCGCCGCCGCCAGGACGCGCATCGTCCAGGGGTCCCAGACCCAGTCGCTGAGCACCCGCATGAGCCCCGTGGTGCCGGGGCTGGTGACGGCGCTCGCATGCAGATCCCGCGCGACCAGCGCGTCCAGGCGCAGGAGCGGCTGCCACCGCGCCGCGACCAACACCGTCAGCAGGGCCGCGAGCACGGCGCAACCGATTCCCACCTGCCACACACGACCGCTCCGCATGCGGAAGATCCTTCCACCCTCCGGTCCACGGCGGCCGCCGGGCACCGGGGCGCGCCCAGGGCCGCAGCCGTTGCCGTGCCCCGGGACGCGTTCAGGCGAGCGCGCTCAACCCGGGTACGAACGCCACCAGCAGGGGGACCGCCGGCACCAGCGTGGCCAGCGCCGTCAGCCGCAGCCGACGGCCGGGCGACATCCGGGGCGGCGCCGCCAGCAGCCGCCGCACACGCTCCGGAACGTGCGGCTCCGGCGCGGGGGAGCGGCCGAACACCCCCCGGTCCTCGTTCAACCCGACCAGCGCGAGGGCGATCGTCAGCCGCCCGTAGCGGCGCGAGGCCACGTCGTCCGCGGCCAGTTCGACGAGCCGGACGATCTCCGCCTCGAACGCCGCGAACACCGGCACCTGCGGAAACCCCCCGGCCAGCGCCCGCGAGCAGTGCAGCAGCCAGTCGTGGCGGGCCGCCGCGTGCCCCTGCTCGTGCGCCAGCACGGCATCCAGCTGGCTGCCCTTCAGCCGCCCGAGCGCAGCCGTGGTCACCACCAGCTGCGGCGCCGCACCCGGCAGCCACCACGCCTCGGGCCGGGGCCCCTCCAGGACCACGAGCCGCGCCCCGGCCGGATCCTCCCCGGGCAGCAGGGGCGCCCGCACCAGCAGTTCGGCGCCCCGCGCCCGCCGTCCGGCCCGGGCCCGCAGCACCTCGCGGGCCAGCCGGAGGCCGGTCCACAGTCCGCCGCCCGCCAGCAGCAGTGCGGTGCCGACGGCCCACGGGCCGCCGGCCGGGCCCAGGGCGTAGGCGTCGACCACCCCGTGCGGGGCGGCCGCGAAGAGCCGGCCCCGTACGGCGTGCCAGGCGGCGGCCGCACTGAGCAGCATCGACAGGGCGAGGCACAGCAGGACCGCACCCACCGCGCACTGCCACACCCACAGGGCGACGACGGGCTCACGCTCGGGCCATTCGGCCCTGGCCAGCAGCCGGGGGGCGAGCACCGCGGTCACGGCGCCGAGCAACAGGAGAACGGCGGGGACCATCATGTCCGCCAGCCTATGAGCGTCGGACTACCTGCCGGTACGGACTCGGGCGATTGGTGACGCAGGACACGTTTCCCGGCGCCGCGCTGGACGCCGACCGCCCCTTCCGGAGCCTTTCGACGGCCGGTCACATGCCCAGCAGCATCGCCAACATCCCGATCCCCATGGCGAGTCGGCACGCCCGTGCGAACTCCGCCGACCCCGCCGCCGACCCGCCCGCGCCCGCCGTCGCCGACCCGCCCGCCGTCGCCGACCCGTCCGCTGCGCCCGCCGGCGGAGCCGCCGCCACCAGCCGTGCCCCAC
>NZ_JACBGN010000011.1 GCF_013401435.1 Streptomyces sp. BR123 | reverse complement strand
GCTCTTCCCGGCAGGCGCCGGGACGGCGGCGAGCGGGGACCCGGTGGCGGCCGGGGCCTTCTTCTTCGGCTTCGGCGCGGGGGCGGGCCGCTCGGCCGGAGCCTGCTCGGGAGCCGGCGCGGCCGGTGCACCGATCACCAGCTTCAACCCGGGGTGGATCAGGGAGGGGTTGTCGCCGACGGCCGCACGGTTGTCTGCGTAGAGCCGCTGCCAGCCGCCCGGGAGGTCGCGGTCGGCCGCGATGACGGAGAGGCAGTCGCCCGTCCGGACCGTGTAGACGGCCGCCTCGGCCGGGGCGGCTGCCTCGGCCCGGGGGGCCGCGGCCGGGACCGCGGCGGCGGCCTGGGAGACAGCCGGGGCGGCGGTCCGGGAGACAGCCGGGGCGGCGGCGTGGGCGCCGGCGGCGCCCATCAGCGGCAGGGCCAGGGCCGCTCCGCCGGTGCCGGCGACTGCGGCGAAACCACGGGCTGCGAAACGGTGCTTCGGGCGGCGGTGCTTACCCTTTGCCGGCATGGCGAATTCCTCTCCGGCGCCTGCGAGGTGAGCTGTCGGGTTCGGATTGGAGATGTCCGGCCGTCCGTGCCCGTGCACGTGCAACGCGGACGTGCACGTGCAGTGAACGGAACACGTACGGCTTCACCCCTGGCTGCTCCGGAGCGGAACTCCGGCGCAGCGGCCTACCTGGTTCCCCCGCTCCTGCCGCGCGAGTTCGGTCGAGTGCTGTTTCCGGACGGCGGCAGGATTGGGCGGTCCATCCGGATCGGTCGCGAAGGTAATCCAGCGGGACCGCACGGAACAAGCCGCGAATTTCCTGACGGATTCACAGGGGCGGGAGTTCGGCGGAATTCCGGTCACCCTGCGTCCATTCCCCGCCGCCAACGACCGCTCCCCCGGCACCATTCGCCTTTGACGATCAGGCACTCAACGTCACCGTATGATCTGGCTCACGGGGCTGTGCCCGATCTCGCTTCCGGCACCGGCAAGTTGGCCCCAAGCAGAGCAATTCGGACACTCGATGACGATGCGGGGGATTCACCGTGACCCAGCAGATACCGCCCTCTTCACCCGGCATTCCACTCCGGGAGTCCGATCTGTCCGGTGTGCGCAACTTCCGCGACGTGGGCGGCCTGCCGACGGCGGACGGCCGGAGGGTCAAGGCGGGACGACTCTTCCGAAGCGGACATCTGGCGCATGCCACCGAAACCGATGCAGAGTTTCTCGTATCGCTCGGCCTGCACACCGTCTTCGACTTCCGCAACGCCGCCGACCAGGCCCTCGAAGGTCCCGACGTCGAACTCCCGGGGGTGCGCAACGTCAACATTCCGCTGTCCGATCCGGCCGACGGCAAGGAATTCTGGACCATGGTCCGCGACGGGAACGTGGACCGGCTCCGCGGAATCCTGGGCGACGGAAAGGGCTCCGCCCGGATGGTGGACTCGTACCGCTCGATGGTCCTGGACCGCACCGCCGAGCACAGCAGGGTCCTCCACGCCCTCGCCGAGGAGAGCCTCCCGGCACTCATGCACTGCGCCGCCGGCAAGGACCGGGCCGGCCTGTCGGTCGCCGTCACCCTCCTCGCGCTGGACGTGGAGCGCGATGCCATCCTCGCGGACTACCTGGAGTCCAACGCGCCGCACCGCCGCTACCGGGTCCGCCGCGGCAGCGATGCGCCCGAGGCCCGCTCTCCGGAGGTGATGGAGCTGCTCGCCCCGCTCTTCGACGCCCGCGCCGCCTACCTGACCGCGGCCTTCGACACCATCGACGAGCACTGGGGCGGTGTCGACCGCTACCTCGCCGAGGGCCTCGGACTGACCGCCGGGACCCTCGGCCGGCTGCGCGAACGGCTGCTCGACTAGGCCGCCGACAGCCGGGCGGTGCGGGCCGTCGACATCCCGCAGGCGGGCGGGGCGGGCCGTCAGCCGCCCGCGACGGCCTGCTTCACCAGCGTCCGCCCGAAGTCCCACAGGAGGCCGCCGCCCGCGTGCGCCTCGTCCATGACCGCCCGGAAGGCGCCGACGAACCGGTCGACGTCCGCCTCGTCCACGATCAGCGGCGGGATCAGCTTGATCACCTCCAGGTGGTCCCCGGAGACCTGCGTCAGGATCCGGTGCCGCTGCAGCAGCGGCACCACCACCATCTGCGCGAACAGCCCCTTGCGGGCCGCCTGCAGCACGGTCCACCGGCTGCGCAGCCGCAGCGAGGACGGCCGGCCGAACTCGATGCCGATCATCAGGCCCCGGCCGCGGACCTCGTGCAGCAGCTCGTACGCGTCCACCAGCGCGGCGAGGCGCCCGCGCAGCAGGTCGCCCATCGCGCGGGCGTTCGCGACGACCGACTCGTCCTCCATGACGGAGAGCACCGCCAGCCCGGCCGCCATCGCCTGGGCATTGGACCCGAAGCTGGCGGAGTGCACCAGGACCCGGTCCATGGACGAGTAGACCTTCTTGAAGATCCAGTCGCGGCCCAGGGTGGCACCGACCGGGACGTAGCCGCCCGACAGCGCCTTGGCCACGCAGACCAGGTCCGGCTCCACGCCCGGCTCGTGCTGGTACGCGTAGAAGTCACCGGTCCGTCCGAGGCCGGTCTGCACCTCGTCGGCGATCAGCAGCGCCTTGTGCCGGCGCAGCAGCTCCTGCGCCGCGGGCAGGAAACCCGGCGGGGCCGCGTGCACGCCCTTGCCCTGGATCGGCTCCACGACGAACCCGGCGACGTCTCCGCGCTTCAGCTCCCGCTCCAAGGCGGCCAGGTCGCCGAGCGCGATCCGGGTGTCGGGCAGCAGCGGCGCGAAGCCGTCCCGGAAGCCGGCCTCCCCGTTCACCGAGAGCGAGCCGGTGGTCAGCCCGTGGAAGGCGTGGTCGCAGTAGAGCATCCTGGGCCGCCCGGTGGCGTACCGGGCGAACTTCAGGGCGGTCTCCACGGCCTCGGTGCCGCTGTTGCCGAAGAAGACCCGGTCCAGGTGCGGGCTGTACGCCAGCAGCTTCTCGGCCAGCAGCCCGGGCAGCGGCTGGCAGTCGAAGCGGGTCAGGTCGGCGAGCCCTGCGTCGAGCACGTCGTGCAGGGCCCGGCGGACGACCGGGTGGTGCCGGCCCAGACCCATCACCCCGAACCCGGACAGCATGTCCAGGTAGTCATTGCCCTCGGCGTCCCAGAAGTGCGCGCCCTCGGCCCGCTCGTAGACCTTGTCGAAGCCGATGGTGTGCAGCATGCGGGGCAGTTGCGGGTTCAGGTGCCGGGTGTGCAGCTCGTACCGCTCCGCGCCGCGCTCGGCCAGCAGCGCCTTGAGGTCGAAGCCTGGGGACGCGGTGGTCATGCCGAGCCGCCCCGGTTGCCGCTGACCGTGTCCCGGGCCGCACGCAGGGACTCCTTGAGGGAGCCCATGGTGGCGAGGACGGCGGTGGGCTCGTAGCCGCAGTGCGCCATGCAGTTGGCGCAGCGCGGGTCCTTGCCGCGGCCGTACGCGCTCCAGTCGGTCTCCTCGACGAGTTCGCGGTACGTCGTCACGTACCCGTCGCTCATCAGGTAGCAGGGGCGCTGCCAGCCGAAGAGGGAGTAATTCGGAATGGCCCAGGCGGTGCACGGGAAATCGGCCTTGCCTTCCAGGAAGTCCAGGAAGAGCGGGGAGTGGTTGAGCCGCCAGCGGTTCCGGTTGCCGCCCGAGAACGCCTTCCGGAAGAGTTCCCGGGTCTGTTCGACACCGAGGAAGTGTTCCTGGTCGGGTGCCTTTTCGTAGGCATAGGCGGGCGAGATCATCATTTCGTCGACCTTCAGGTCGTCATTGAGGTAGTTGAGCACCTCGATGACGGTCTGCGGGGTGTCGGTGTTGAAGAAGGTGGAGTTCGTGGTCACCCGGAATCCGCGCTTCTTCGCCTCCCTGATGGCGGCGACCGCCTCGTCGAAGACGCCTTCCTTGGCGACGGATTCGTCATGGCGTTGGCGCAGTCCGTCGATGTGCACGGCGAAGGCGAAATAGGGCGAGGGGGTGAACTTCTCGATCTTCTTGCGCAGCAGCAGGGCGTTGGTGCACAGGAACACGTACTTCCGTCTCGCGACCAGCTGGCGCACGATCTCGTCGATCTGCGGGTGCATCAGGGGCTCACCGCCCGCGATGGACACCATGGGGGCGCCGGACTCCAGCACGGCGCCGACCGCCTGGGCCACCGGCATGCGCTGCTTGAGCACCCCGGCGGGGTGCTGGATCTTCCCGCAGCCCTCACAGGCCAGGTTGCAGGCGTAGAGCGGCTCCAGCTCGACGATCAGGGGGAACTTCTCGCGCTTGCGGAGCTTCTGTTCGAGCAGATAGGTCCCGACCCTGATGGACTGTCGCAGCGGCATGGCCATCTGGCTCACCTCCTGGGGAGCGGCAAAGAACGGTGCCAGTCATAGAACGCGGGCAGTACGGCACGCAGTACACGGAAGGCCGATATTCCACCGCGGACCGTGCCGATTCGGACGAGCTCGTGCTCCGGGGCGTCCACGACCACCCGGACGGCGGCAACCGGGCGGTGTGTGACGCCCGCGGCGGCGGTTCGGGCGGCGCCACGGGCGGCGGTCCACAGGGTGGCCGCCGACTCCATGTCGACGGCGATGGCTCCGGTGGCGCGCAGCCGGGCGCGCTCCTGGCCCCGTACGACCCGGTCGGAGCCGGTGAGCGCGCCGGTGTGCACGGTCCGGCCGGGGGCGGCCCGGGCCAGTGCCTCGGCGAGCAGGGACGTTCCCGCACAGGTGACGGTGCCGCGGGGGTCGCGGGTCTCCTCGGCGACCACCAGGTCGCCGGGGTGCATGCCGGGTACGAGTCCGGCGCAGAACCCGGTGGCGAGGACGGCGGCTCCCGCCAGGCCCGGTGCGGCAAGGGCCCGGGTGACGGCCCGCTCGGCGGCGCGCGGCCCCATGCCGGTGCGCAGGACCGTGCACCCGAAGGGGGCGCCGCGGTCGCCGCCGCTGCGCAGGGCCGCCTGCTCGATGCGCAGGGCGCAGGCGACCAGCAGCGGCCGGGGACCGGGGCCGCCGGGCCGGGCGGCGGCCATCAGGGCGTCCCGGGCGCGAAGGGTTCCCCGTGCAGGTAGCGGCCGAGCGCGGTGAGCGGGAACACCTGCCGGTACAGGTGGTAGTTGATGGAGAAGTCCCAGGGGAATCCGGTGCCCGTGAAGTGCGGCTCGTCCCAGGAGCCGTCCGCCAGCTGGGTGCCGGTCAGGTAGGAGATGCCCCGTTCGACGGCCTTCCCGTCGCGCTCCCCCGCCGCGAGGAGGGCCATCAGCGCCCATGCGGTCTGCGAGGCGGTGGAGTCGCCGCGTCCCGCCCAGGCGGCCGGGTCCCGGTAGGAGCGCTGGTCCTCGCCCCAGCCCCCGTCGTCGTTCTGTACGGATTCCAGCCAGGCCACGGCCCGCCGGACCGCCGGATGGGCGGGGGCGATGCCCGCCGCGACCAGCGCCGGCACCACCGACCCGGTCCCGTAGACGTAGTTGGTGCCCCAACGGCCGAACCAGCTTCCGTTCGGCTCCTGTTCGGCGAGGAGCCAGGCGATGCCGCGCCGGGTCCGCGGGTCGGCGGCCCGGCCCTCGGCGGCGAGCATCTCCACCACATGGGCGGTGACGTCGGCCGAGGGCGGGTCGACGACCTCGCCGAAGTCGCAGAACGGCAGCCGGTTGGGCAGGGTGCTGGTGTTGTCGGCGTCGAAGGCGCCCCAGGCTCCGTTCCTCGACTGCATACCGAGGGTCCAGGAGACGGCCCGGGCGATGGCGGCCTCGGCCCGGGCCGGGTCGGAGTGCCTGACCCGGCGCAGTGCGAGGACGACCTCCGCGGTGTCGTCGATATCGGGGTAGGTGTCGTTGTGGAACTCGAACGCCCAGCCGCCGGGGGCGAGTCCGGGCCTGCGCACGGCCCAGTCGCCGCGCCGGGTGATCTCCTCGTCCAGCATCCAGTCGGCCGCCTTGACCAGGGCCGGATGATCGGGCGGCAGCCCCGCGTCGGCCAGGGCGATGGCGGCGAGACAGGTGTCCCAGACCGGGGACTGGCAGGCCTCGACCATGCGGACGGGCCCGGTGTCGCCCGGCCGGCCGTCGGGGCCGGGGGCGGTGTCCTCGCGCCAGACGGCGAAGCGGTCCAGGGATTCCAGGCCGGCCCGCATCACGGGGTGCCCCAGGTCGTAGCCGAGCAGGTGGAGGGCGATCAGCGAGTACACGGCGGGCGGCTGGATCCCGCCCCAGCAGCCGTCGTTCTCCTGCCGCTCGATGATCCAGCGGGCGGCGGTGGCCACGGCCGCGGCGCGCAGCGGGCGGGGGGCGAACCGGCGGTAGACGTGCAGGACCTTGTCCATGCGCTGGAAGAGACCGTTCCAGGTGCCGAGCGGGGCGAGCCGGGCGGCGGGCACGGGGCGGCGGGCGTCGGTGTGCAGCTCGTCCAGGGCGAAGGGAGCGGGGCGGACGGGGCGGTGAGCGGAGACCACGGTCAGCGGGACGATGGTCTGGCGGGCCCAGCAGCCGAAGTCGTAGATGTTCAGCGGTACCCAGGGCGGCAGGAAGACCAGCTCCGGGGGGAGTTCGGGGAGGTGGTCCCAGCTCCACCAGCCGAAGAGGGCGAGCCAGATCCGGGTGAAGACCCGGGCCCGGGCGATCCCGCCGTGGGCGCGGATCCAGGCCGAGGCCCGGGTCATGTGCGGGGCGTCGGGGGCGTCCCCGGCCAGGCGCAGGGCGACGTACGCCTCGACGGTGGCGGAGAGTTCGGGGGGGCCGCCGTGGAAGGTGGCCCAGGTGCCGTCGGCGCGCTGTTCGCGGCGGATGTGCCGGGCCGCGGCCCGGGTGGTGGCCTCGTCGCGGACGCCGAGGAACTGGCGCAGCAGCAGGTCCTCGGCGTCCATGGTGACGTTGGTCTCCAGGTCGCCCTTCCACCAGCCGGCCGGGTCCTGCTGCCGGAGCAGGTGCCGTGTGGCACGCTCGACGGCCTCGCGGACCCCGGGCGGTGCCACGGCCGCGACCGCTCCCGCACCCGTGGTCGCACCCACGCCCTTGGCCACGCCCGTGGCTGCGGCTGCGGCTGCCGCGAGGGTCGCGGCACCGTCCGCCGGGGCGGTGGTCTCATCCGGATCGGCGCCGCGGGGGCCGGCGCCGTCGGTCGTCGCTGTCATGGCTTCCCCTTAACGTGCAGTGGCTTGTTGCTTCTGCTGTGCTGGGGTCTGCCGTCGGCCGGCGCTACGGGCTGGTGGCGCCGGCCGGCGACTCGCGCGTCATATCCGTCCCCGGGTGACGAAGGCGATGATCACCTCTTGCGTACGACGACGAAGTCGGCGAGGGCGACGAGCTGTTCGCGCACCCGCTGGGGCATGTCGATGTCGTCGAGGGCGCGGACGGCGATGGCGTGCTGGCGGCGCGCCTCCTCGGCGGTCCACTCCCGGCCGCCCGCCTCCTCGATGAGGGCGGCGCGGGCCGCGAACTCCTCCTCGGAGAAGTTCTCGAAGTCGTTGCTCTTGGCGTCGGCGGCGAGCAGCTTGCCGAGCTTCTCGGCGGCGGGGCCCCCCGCCGCGAGGGCGGCGACGACCGGCAGGGACTTCTTGCGCTGGCGCAGGTCGCTCCAGGTCTGCTTGCCGGTGGTCTCCGGGTCGCCCCAGATGCCGAGGAGGTCGTCGACGGCCTGGAAGGCGAGGCCGAGGTGGTAGCCGTACTCCTCCAGCTTGTCGGCCGTGCGGTCGTCCGCGCCCCCGAGGACGGCTCCGATGGAGATCGCGCAGGCGAGCAGGGCGCCGGTCTTGTTGCCCTCCATCTCCAGGCACTCCTCGACGCTGACGCGCTCGCGGTGCTCGTAGGAGATGTCCTGGGCCTGGCCGTCGATGAGCTTGCGGCTGGCGGTGGTGAGGCGGCGGGTGGCCCGGCCCGCCTCGACGGTGCCGAGTTCGAGGAGCACCTCGTTGGCGAGGGCGAAGAGCGCGTCGCCGACGAGGATGGCCTGGGCGGGGCCGTGGGCCTTCCACACCGTGTCGCGGTGGCGGCGCTGCTCGTCGCCGTCCATCAGGTCGTCGTGCAGCAGCGAGAAGTTGTGGACGAGCTCGACGGCGACGGCGCCGGGGATGCCCACCTCGGCGGGGGCCCCGGCGGCCTCGGCGGACAGCAGGGCGAGGGCGGGGCGGACGGCCTTGCCGCCGTCGCCGTCCGCGGGGTTGCCCTGGACGTCGATCCAGCCGAAGTGGTAGGCGGCGACGGTGTCCATGGGCGCGGCGAGCCGCTCCACCGCGGCGCGCAGTGCAGGAGTGGACAGGGTGCGGCCGCGCTCCAGGAGGGCGAGGGTGTCCGCGACCTCCGTCTGCGCCGCTTCCGCCGCTCTGTTACCGGCTTTGGTGTTCTCGACGGCCGGGTTCCCCGGGTTCACTGGCTCTCCTCTGTTCTCCGTGTGTGCTGCGCCGGTGGTGTTGGTGATCGTCATGCCGCCTCCTGCAACGGGTGGGCCCGGTGGCGGCCGAGCGCGGCGAGCGCGGCGTGTGCCGCGCTCAGGCCGCTCCGGACGGCACTCTCCATGGTCGCGGGCCAGCCGGTGGCGGTCCACGCACCGGCGAGATAGAGACCCGGCGTGTCGGTGCACGCCCCGTGGCGCAGCCGGCCGACGCCGGGGGTGGGGGCGAACGTGGCGGTGCGCTCCCGGGTGACGAAGAAGTCGCGTACCTTGGCGCCGCGCGCGGCGGGCAGCAGCCGCTCCAGTTCGGGCAGGTACTTGCGGCGCAGGACGGTCACGGGCTCGTCGATGTCGTTGTGGGCGACGGACTGGGACAGGGCCAGGTACTGGCCGCCGTCGGCCAGCCCGGAGGACTCGGTGCGGTCGAAGACCCACTGGACGGGGGTGCCGAGCGCGGCGAAGAAGGGGCGGCGCAGGACCTTGCGGTCGTAGACGACGTGGACGTTGAGGATCGGCGCGGTGCCGATGTCCAGGAGTTTGTCGGGGTCGGCGAGCGCGCCGGCCGGGAGCAGCCCGTGGGCCTCGCGCTGCGGGACGGCGAGCACGACGGTGTCGGCGTCGAGGGTTTCGGACTCGGTGGCGACCTGCCAGTTCCCGTCCTGTGCACGACTGACGGAGGTGACCCGGGTGCGCAGGGCGGTCCGTACGCCGGCGGCGTCGAGCGCCCTGCGGGCGAGGGCGTCGTGGAGGTCGCCGAGGGGGACCCGGGCCCAGCCGATGTCGGCGGCGCCGTTCTCGGAGAGCAGGCCGGTCTTGAAGACCATGGCGGCCAGTCCGAGGGAGGACTGTCCGGCGGTGGCGTTGAGCGTGGCGATGCCGACGAGGTCCCACAGGGCCTCGACGGTGCGCGGGCTCTGGCCGTGGCGGCCGAGCCAGGTCGCGAAGTCGAGCCCGTCGAGGGCCGGGTCGGCGGGGTCCAGGGCGCGCAGGGCGAGGGCGGCGCGTCCGACGGCGGCCCGCTCGGCGAGCGAGAGGTGCGGGTAGCGGGCCAGCGATCCGGCGAGGTGCAGGGGGACGGGCAGGGCGCTGCGGCGCAGCCGGCCCAGGCGCGGCCCGCGGGGGTGGCCGACGTCGAGCACGGGGACGTCGAGCCGGTCCTGCAGCGGTGCGAGGGCGGCTCCGTCGATGCGGTCGAGGAACCACCGGTAGGCGGTGCAGCAGCGCAGGTAGACGTGCTGGCCGTTGTCGACGGTGAGGTCGCCGCGCTTGAAGGAGAACGCGAGGCCGCCCAGCCGGGGGCGGCCCTCCAGGAGGGTGACGCGCACCCCCGCGTCGGCGAGTTCCAGGGCGGCGGTGACGCCGGCGAGGCCGCCTCCGACGACCACCGCGCGGTGTGCGGCTGCGGTCACGCGGTCCTCCTGGTGCGCCGGCGCGCAACGGTGCGTGCGTCGAGGCCGGACAGGCCGCGCACGGCGACGTACGCCTTCTCGTGCGGGGGCAGGGTGACCCGGCCCCGGAGCACCGCCTCGGGTTCGCGTTCGATGCGGTCGAGGAGGCGGCGGTAGATGCCGGCCATGGCCGCGACGCAGGCGCCGCTGCGCCGGTCGAGCATGGGCAGCAGCCGGTAGCCTTCGGCGAACAGGGCCCGGGCGCGCCGGACTTCGTGGTGGACGAGGCCGGCGAAGTCGGCTCCGGCGGGGAGCCTGCCGTCGGCGAAGCCCTCGTCGCAGCCGAACTTGGCGAGGTCCTCGGTGGGCAGGTAGGTGCGCCCGTTGCCGGCGTCCTCGCGGACGTCGCGCAGGATGTTGGTGAGCTGGAGGGCGAGGCCGAGGGTGTCGGCGTGGTCGCTCGCGCGCTCGGCGCCGGCCGCGCCGGCCGCGGTGCCGAACACGCCGAGGGAGAGCCGTCCGATGGCCCCGGCGACGCAGCGGCAGTAGGCCTCCAGCTCCTCCCAGGTCTCGTAGGTCTCGCCGCGGACGTCCATCAGCACGCCGTCGATGAGCTCGTCGAGGCCGCCGAGCGGGATGGGGAAGCGGCGCGCGGCGTGGGTGAGGGCGACGGCGACGGGGTCGGTGTCGTCCTCGTCGACCTGGCCGTCACGGACCCGGCCGAGCAGGGCCCGGGTCTCCTCCAGGCGGGCGAGCTTGGCGTCGGCGGGGAGCGTGCCGTCGCCGATGTCGTCGACGCGCCGGGAGAAGGCGTACAGGGCGGACATGGCCTGCCGCTTGTCGGTGGGCAGCAGCCGGATGCCGTACGCGAAGTTGCGGGCCTGCGCCCCGGTGATGGCCTCGCAGTAGCTGTAGGCCGCCAGGACCGGCGCGGACGGCGCGGTGGTGTGTGCGGAACCCTCCACGGTCGGGCTCACCCCTTTCTCGGCGCGGTGCGCAGGACGGCGGCCACCTCGCGGAGCAGGCCGCTCCGGGTGGGCCGCGGCGGGCCGGGCAGTACGTCGAAGCCGGCGCCGCAGACGGCGCGCAGGGCGGCGCGGCCGCCGCCGGTGAAGCCGGCGAGCAGCAGCCGGAGCCGGCCGTGGACGCTGCCCACGAGGGGGGTGCCCTCGTCCAGGAGGTCCCGGGCGCGGGCGGCCTCGAAGGCGATGAGGGAGCGGACGGATGCGCCGGCGGTGGGGGCCTTGAGGTCGGCTTCGGCCACGTGGAAGCGGCGCAGGTCCTCGGCGGGGAGGTAGATCCGGTCCCGCTGGAGGTCCTCGGCGACGTCCTGGATGTGTTCGACGATCTGCAGGGCGGTGCAGATGGCGTCGGAGCGGCGGATCCGCTCGGGGGTGGCGGTGCCGGTGAGGGCGAGGACGAGGCGGCCCACGGGGTTCGCGGAGAGCTCGCAGTAGGCGAGGAGGTCCCCGTACGTCTCGTAGCGGCTGACCTGCTGGTCCTGGCGGTTGGCGGCGATGAGGCCGAGGAACGGCTCGGGGGTGAGGCCGTGGGCGCGGACCACCGGCCGGAGGGCCTGGAGGAGGGGATGGCGCGGGCCGCCGCCGGCGGAGCCGAAGACACGCGCGAGGTCGGCTTCGAGGGCGTCGAGCAGGGCGGGCCGGTCGTCGGCGGCTTCGGGGCCGAGGCCGAGGAGGACGGCGTCGCGGCCGCCGGGTGCGAGGTCGCCGTCGCCGATGTCGTCGACGAGGCGGGCGTAGCCGTACACCGCCATCAGCCCCTCGCGCCAGGCGCGGGGCAGGAAGGCGGGGGCGACGGGGAAGTTCTCCGTCCGGGCCTTGCCGAGGGTGGCGCGCGCGTGGGCGTCGGGGGCCGGGGTCTGCCGGGGACGGATGCCGTGCGCCGGGGTCACCGCCCGCCGCCCGCGGCGCGGACGGCCGTAATGCCTGGGGGCCGGAGAATTCCCGTAGCCATTGCCGTCACATCTCCCGTTCTACACTGCCGACGCAATACATCCTATTTCGGACACGCCGCCGGACTTTCTCCAGGCTGTCCCAGGCCGTTCACCTGCGGTGAATCGTCCCCTCCTGCCGCGCTTCAGGACCGCCCCAGCTTACGCTGTACAACCTCGCGGAACCTTCCGGGGTATTCGCACCGCTACCGAATGTCGGCCCGAATTGCCCCGGACGCTCCCCGGAAGACACGCCGGGACACACCCGGGACGCCTGGGGAACATACCGAGGCCCCCGCCGCACGGGGCGGCGGGGGCCTGCGGTGCCGGCGGTCAGTGACCGGTCGCCTTCTCGTAGGCCGAGACGACCTCTTCGGTGGGTCCGTCCATCACCAGCTCGCCCTTTTCCAGCCACAGGACGCGGCTGCAGGTGTCGCGGATGGACTTGTTGTTGTGGCTCACCAGGAAGACGGTGCCCGCCTGCTGGCGCAGCTCGCGGATGCGGTCCTCGGAGCGCACCTGGAACTTGCGGTCACCGGTGGCCAGCGCCTCGTCGATCATCAGCACGTCGTGGTCCTTGGCGGCCGCGATGGAGAAGCGCAGGCGCGCGGCCATGCCGGAGGAGTACGTACGCATCGGCAGGGAGATGAAGTCGCCCTTCTCGTTGATGCCGGAGAAGTCGACGATGTCCTGGTAGCGCTCCTGGATCTGCTCGCGCGTCATGCCCATGGCCAGACCGCCGAGGACCACGTTGCGCTCGCCGGTGAGGTCGTTCATCAGCGCCGCGTTCACACCCAGCAGCGAGGGCTGCCCGTCGGTGTACACCTTGCCCGCCTCGCAGGGCAGCAGGCCCGCGATGGCACGCAGCAGGGTGGACTTGCCGGAGCCGTTGGAGCCGATCAGGCCGATGGCCTCGCCGCGGTAGGCGGTGAACGAGACACCGCGCACGGCGTGGACCCGCCGGACACCCGGCGCGTCGCCCTTGCCCCTGCGGAGTATCTTGCTCAGCGCCGCGGTGGCGCTGCCCTTGCCGGAGCTGCCGGTGTTGACGCGGTAGACGATGTGGACGTCGTCGGCGATGACGGTGGGGATGCGCCCCCGGTTGGTCTCAGCCACGGCCGTAACGCTCCTCAGCCTTCCAGAAGTACACGAATCCGCCGAGGCCGATCAGGACGGCCCAGCCGACGGCGAAGGCCCAGACGTGCGGCGGCAGGTTCTCGCGGCCGTAGCCGTCGATCAGGGCGAAGCGGATCAGGTCCATGTAGATCGCCGCCGGGTTCCACTGGAGCACGTCCGCGATCCACGCGGGCCTGTCCTTGAGCATCTCGTTGATCGAGAACATGACGCCGGAGGCGTACATCCAGGTACGCGTCAGGAACGGCATCAGCTGCGCGAGGTCCGGGGTCTTGGAACCCATGCGCGCGAAGATCAGGGCGAGGCCGGTGTTGAAGACGAACTGCAGCACCAGCACCGGCAGGACCAGCAGCCAGGACAGCCGCGGGTGGTTGCCGAACGCCACCACGGTGACGAACACCACGATCATCGAGTACAGCAGCTGCTGGAGCTGCTGCATCGAGAAGGAGATCGGCAGGGAGGCGCGCGGGAAGTGCAGGGCGCGGACCAGTCCGAGGTTGGACGGGATCGCGCGCACGCCGGCCATCAGCGAGCTCTGGGTGAAGGTGAAGACGAAGATGCCGATCACCAGGAAGGGGATGTAGATGTCCTTCCCCATCCCGCGGCCCGCGTCCATGATCAGGCCGAAGACCAGGTAGTAGACCAGCGCGTTGAGCAGCGGGGTCGCCACCTGCCAGATCTGGCCGAGCTTGGCCTGGCTGTACTGAGCGACCAGCTTGGCCCGGGAGAACGCCAGGATGAAGTGGCGCCGGTCCCACAGCTGCCGCACGTATCCGGCGAGGCTGGGCCGGGCGCCGCTGACGGACAGGCCGTACTTCCTGGCGAGCTCGGCGGGGCTCAGCCCCGCGTCTTCGGACGGCGGCTTGCTCGTGGCGAGGGCGCCATCCTGGGTTGTGTCACTCACAAGTTGAAACTTTCCGTCTTCAAGATGCGGCAGTAGGTGGCATCGGGCGTGGGACGCACGGACCGTGACCGCGCCATGTTCTCAGACGCCGACGCGTCAGATGACAGGCGGTCGCCCCAGCCGGGTCAGCCGCCAGACCGTGCGCCACCTCATGGGGCGCCGGGGACCGCAGGGGGTGGTCCATCCCTCCTTGAAACCGCCGAACCAGGCCTTGAGGGCCGGGACCGAGGGCCTGCGCAGGAGCGTCAGCAGCAGCCAGACGCCCACGTAGACCGGCACCAGCGGGGCGGGCAGGTTGCGGCGGGCGAGCCACACCCGGTTACGCGCCACCATACGGTGGTAGACCGCGTGCCGGGAGGGGGCGGTCTTCGGGTGCAGCAGCACCATGTCCGCACGGTAGTCGATCGACCACCCTGCGTCGAGGGCCCGCCAGGCCAGGTCGGTCTCCTCGTGCGCGTAGAAGAACTCCGCCGGCAGGGCTCCGACCTGCGCGAGCACCGAGGTGCGCACGGCGTTGGCGCCGCCCAGGAAGGTCGTCACGCGGGAGGAGCGCATCGGGTCCGAGGCGCGCAGCCGGGGCACGTGCCGGCGCTGGGTCTCACCGGACTCGGGGTCGGCGATCCGGAAGCTGATGATCCCGAGGCGGGGGTCCTCGGTGAAGGCCTGCCGGCACAGCTCGGCGGTGTCGGTGCGCTCCAGCAGCCCGTCGTCGTCGAGGAAGAGCAGGACGTCCACGTCGCCCCCGCCGGGGCCGAAGGCCTCGATGCCGACGTTGCGGCCGCCGGGGATGCCCAGGTTCTCGGGCAGGGTGACGGAGCGCACGCCCTCGGGGAGCCCGGTGACCTCGACGCCCTGGCCCACGACGACGACCTCGACGGGGTCGCCCTGCTGGCGGGCCACGGAGTCGATCAGCGCCTTCAGCTCGTCGGGGCGGTTGCCCATGGTGATGACCACCGCGCCGACGCGCAGCGGGGCGCTCACCGCAGCCTGCTGGAGGCGAGGACGGACACCAGGTGCAGCACCGTCTGGAGGAGGGCGATGCCGGCCAGGACGGCCACGCCGACCCGGGTGAGGAACAGGTCGCCCCGCATCTGGTCCGCGACGGCCAGCACCAGGACGAGCAGCGATGCCTCGATGCCGAGGATCAGCCGGTGGAACTTCAGCGCGGACGCCGCCCGGCGGGCGAGCGCCATGCCGGAGGAGCGGGGCTCGGCCGCGGCCTCCTTGACGGGGGCCATGCCGGCCTGGTGGCGGGCGACGCCGACCAGGTCGGTCTCGGCCTTGATCAGGATTGCGCCGAGCGCCGCGAGGGTGCCGAGGAAGGCCCACAGCCAGTCGATCCGGCCGCCGCCCCACAGGTCGGCGGCGCGCAGGCCGAGGCCGACGAGCACGGCCGCGTCGCACAGGTAGGCGCCGACCCGGTCCAGGTACACGCCCGAGAGCGAGTACTGCTTCTTCCAGCGGGCGAGCTCGCCGTCGACGCAGTCGAGCAGCAGGTAGAGCTGGACGAAGACGACGCCGAGGACGGCCCCCCAGATGCCGGGGACCAGCAGGGCCGGAGCGGCGAGCACGCCGCACAGGGTCATCAGGTAGGTCAGCTGATTGGGCGTGACCTTGGTGTTCGCCAGCAGGCGGGTGATGCGCAGGGAGATCTCGCGCATGTACAGGCGGCCGCCCCAGTGCTCACCGCTGCGCCGGTCCTTCACGCCCTCCGGGTGAACGACAGGCCGGAGTTCAGCTACGGATGGTCTTGGCATAGTCGGCGTACGCGTCCCTGATATCGGCGGCGGACAGGTTGAGGTGCTCCAGGATCGTGAAGCGTCCCGGGCGGGTCTGGGGGGCGTACTCCACGGCGGCGACGAACTCGTCCACGCTGAACCCGATCTCCGCGGGGAGCACGGGCATCCCGTGGCGGCGCAGCACCTCGACGAACAGCCCGGACTGCTCGGCCGCCCCCCGCAGGTGCATCGCGAAGGCGGCGCCGAGTCCCACCTGCTCGCCGTGGAGCGCGGAGCGCCCGGGGTGGAGCAGGTCGAAGGCGTGGCTGATCTCGTGGCAGGCGCCGGAGGCGGGCCGGGTGTCCCCGCTGATCGACATGGCGATGCCGGTGAGGACGAGGGCCTCGGCGAGTACGGTCAGGAACTCGTCGTCCCCGCAGCCGCCGGGGTGGCGCAGGACCGACTCTCCGGCGGTGCGGGCCATGGCGGCGGCCAGGCCGTCGACGTGCTCGCCGTTGATCCGGTGCGACAGCTCCCAGTCGGCGATCGAGGAGATGTTGGACAGGGCGTCGCCGATGCCCGCGCGGACGAACCGCACCGGGGCTTCCCGGATGACGTCGAGGTCGATGACCATCGCGATCGGCGTGGGCACTCCGTAGGAGCCGCGGCCGTTGTCGTTGTCGAGGGTCGCGACGGGCGAGCAGATCCCGTCGTGCGAGAGGTTGGTGGCGATCGCCACCATCGGCAGCCCGACCCGCGCCGCGGCGTACTTCGCCACGTCGATGATCTTGCCACCGCCCAGGCCCACCACGGCGTCGTAGCGGCGGCCCTTTATGTCGTCGGCGAGCTTGACCGCCGAGTCGATGGTGCCGTCCGTGACCGGGAACCAGTCGGCGTACGGCAGGACCGGCGCCAACCGGGCGCGCAGCGCCCGGCCGGAGCCGCCGCTGATCGCGATCGCCAGCTTGCCGGAGGCGGAGATCCGCTGGTCGGCGAGGATGCCGTCCAGCTTGTCCATCGCCCCGTTGCTGATGTCGACGACGACCGGGGAGGGAATGAGCCTCGTCAGTACTGGCATGCGATGGACCGGCCCTTGGCGAGGTCGTCGTGGTTGTCGATCTCGACCCACTTGACGTCGCCGATGGGGGCCACGTCGACGGTGAAGCCGCGGTTGACCAGCTCCTGGTAGCCGTCCTCGTAGTAGAGGTCGGGGTCGCGCTCGAAGGTCGCCTTGAGGGCGTCGGCCAGCTCCTCGGCCGCCTCGGGCTCGATCAGGGTGACGCCGATGTACTCGCCGGTCGCGGTGGCCGGGTCCATCAGCTTGGTGATCTTCCGGACGCCCTGGCCGTCGGCCGTGATGACCTTCATCTCCTCGTCGGCCAGCTGCTTGACCGTGTCGAGGGCGAGGATGATCTTCTGGCCGTTGCCGCGGGCGGCGAGCAGGGTCTGCTCGACGGAGACCGGGTGGACGGTGTCGCCGTTGGCGAGGATCACGCCCTGCTTCAGGACCTCGCGGGCGCACCACAGGGAGTAGGCGTTGTTCCACTCCTCGGCCTTGTCGTTGTCGATCAGCGTGATCTTCAGCCCGTACTCGGCCTCCAGCGCGGCCTGGCGCGCGTAGACGGCCTCCTTGCGGTAGCCGACGACGATCGCGACCTCGGTCAGGCCGACCGCGGCGAAGTTGCCGAGGGTCAGGTCGAGGACCGTCAGGCTTTCCTCGTCGCCTTCGGGGCCGACGGGCACGAGGGCCTTGGGCAGGGTGTCGGTGTAGGGACGCAGGCGGCGTCCGGCACCGGCAGCGAGGACAAGGCCGATCATGCTGGTTCTCCTTCGTCGTGTACGGCGGGTGCCCCGGAGGAGACCCAGAAGCGGATGCTCTCCACGAGCACCACGAGTGCCACGAACACGGCGAGGACCGTGAGCGCGACGGGGAGCGCGTCCCGGGCGAGGACCGCGGCCAGGACCACGGCCAGCAGGACCCGGCCGTCATGGCCGCCGATGGTCCACACCAGCCACCGCGGGGGCGCGCCGGAGCCTCCGCGGATGCGGTAGACCGTGTCGTAGTGATGGTAGGCGACCGCCGCGACCAGTCCGAATGCGGCCGGGAGGGCCCCGGGGACGTCCGCCTTGACGGCGAGCGCGAGGACGGTGGTGTACTCGGCGAACCGGAACAGCGGCGGAAGAAGCCAGTCCAGGGCTCCCTTGAGCGGGGTGGCGACGGCGCTGCCGCTGAACACGATGTACACCCCCGCGCAGATGACCACCATCCAGCTGCCCCACGGCAGGCTCCACGCGGCCCCGACCACCAGGGCGGCGCCGACCGCGGCGAAGAGCAGGCGGAGCGGCTGGCGGACGGCGGACCGGGCGACGAGCTCCGCCAGCGGGCCCGAGTCGGCCAGGTCGGCCAGCGCCCCGGCGGCCCGGTCGGTGCGCACGGCCTTGCGGGTCAGCGAGCGCAGGACGCGGCCGGCGGTGGTGTACAGCGCGCCGAAGGCGCAGCCGACGAGCAGGGCGTAGAACACGATCCGCGGTGTGGTGGCCGCGGTCAGGACCGCGATCATCGCCCAGCGCTCGCCGATCGGGAGGATGATCATGCGCCGGGCCCAGACCGTCCAGCCGACGCTGTCGAGCCGGTCGGAGAGGGCGGCGGTGGGGCTCGTGTTGGCCGTGGCGTCGTGGTTGGCCTCGTTGAAGGAGAAGTCCACGACGTGCCGGCAGGTCATGAGGATCATGGCGCCGAGGGCGAGGGCCCAGACGTCGTCCCCGGTCCGGGCGGCGCCGAGAGCGAGGCCCGCGTAGAAGGAGTACTCCTTCGCCCGGTCGAAGGTCGCGTCGAGCCACGCGCCCATGGTCGAGTACTGCAGGGAGTAGCGGGCGAGCTGCCCGTCGGTGCAGTCCAGGACGAAGGAGAGCAGCAGCAGCACGCCCGCGGTGACGTAGCCCCAGCGCTCGCCGGTGGCGGCGCAGCCGGCCGCGATGAGCGCGGTGACCAGCGAGGCGGTGGTGACCTGGTTCGGGGTCAGGCCGCGGCGCGCGCACCAGCGGGCGATGTAGCGCGAGTACGGGCTGATGAAGAAGGTGGTGAAGAACCCGTCGCGGGACTTCACGGCGGAGCGCAGCCGCACGGCCTCCTCGTCCACCGCGTCGACCGCGGCGGCGGCCGCCTCGCGCTCCGCCCCGGCGGCGGGGACGGCGGCGACCAGGCTGCCGAGCTCGGGCCGCTGGACGGCGGTCCCGCCGGCCTCGACGGCGGCGGCGAGCCGGTCGGCGTACGGGCCGCTGCCGTTCACCGGGAGCGCGACGGCCTCGTCCAGTGCCGCGCGGGCGGCGGGCTGGACGGTGAAGGCGCCGGTCACGGCACAGGCGTCGAAGCGGGGATCGGTCAGCGCGAGCCGCAGCGCGTGGACGTGCCCGACGAAGGCGCTGTCCACCACGGCCACCCGCTGGCCGGCCGGTACGCCGGCCAGCACCGCGGCGGCGTCCTCGGGCGCGGCGGCGGGGCGGACGTCGAAGCCGAGGGAGCGCAGATCGTCGTTAAGCGGTGATCCGGGGACCGGCAGGCCGGTGAGGATGACGGTCGACAGACGAACTCACTCCTTGCAGCGATCACGGCGGCGGCGCCGCAGGGGGCGGCGACACGTCGGCAGAGGCTATCGGATGGACGGAAGCCGGGGTTCACCACCCGTTTGCTCCCCGACGGGCCGGGAAACCCGGGGTCCGGGACCCGGTGGGGTCATCATCATCCGTGATCGCGCCGAGGTCCGACAAACCGTCCGGGTGTTAAAGTGGGGCGGCTCACGCAGAATGCGTGTGGCATGAGCGGCACGAGTGATCTGAGTGACAGGAGGTGGGTTGATGACCGTCGCAGCGGTCGCTGCCGAGCGCAGCGCACTCCGGTTCGTCCCCACCTTCCTCCGGGCTGCCGGCCGGGCCTGATCACCACGATCCGGCCCGTCGGCCGGTGCCCTCTCACCAAGGGTTCACAGTGACCGACCACACCGGTTCCGATTCTGGTTCCGTCTCCTCTTCCGACCTCACCTCAGCGTTCTTCGCCCTGCACCGCGGGCTGCCCCGGCAGGCCCCCGGCTCCGCCGCGACCACCCGACACCTGCTCTCCCTGTGCGGACCGCTGCCCGAGCGGCCGCGCGCCCTCGACCTCGGCTGCGGTCCCGGCCGCAGTGCCCTGCTGCTGGCCGCGGAGGCCGGCGCGCACGGCGCCCGGGTGACCGCCGTCGACCTGCACGAGGACTTCCTCGACGAGCTGGGCGCCGCAGCCGCGGACCGCGGGCTCGACGGCCGCGTCCACCCCGTCCGCGCCGACATGGGCGCGCTCCCCCACCCCGACGGGGCCTTCGACCTCGTCTGGGCGGAGGGCTCCGCGTACCTCATCGGTTTCGACACCGCCCTCGCCCGGTGGAAGCGGCTGCTCGCGCCGGGCGGCACCCTCGTGCTCACCGAGTGCGAGTGGACCGTCGACGAGCCGTCGGCCGGGGCCCGCGCCTTCTGGGACCGGCACGGCGGCCTGCGCTCCACCGCCCGCAACATCGCCGCCGCCCAGGCGGCCGGCTACCGCGTGCTGGGCGTCCACCGCCTGCCCGACTCCGACTGGGACGCGTACTACGGCCCGCTCGGCGCGCGGGCCGACGCGGTCGAGGCCGGGGCCGCCCCGGATCCGGCGACGGCCGCCGCGCTGGCCGGCGCCCGCGAGGAGATCGCCGTACGGGCCCGGCACGGCCACGAGTACGGGTACACCGGCTACGTCCTGCGCCCGGTGACCGCCGGGGACGGCGGTGCCTGGTGGGCCCGGCCGGAGACCGCCGCGGACCGGGCCGCCGTGCGGGCCGTCAACCTCGCCGCCTTCGGCAGGCCGCTCGAAGCGGATCTCGTGGACGCGCTGCGCACCGACCCTGCCTGGCTGCCGGGCCTGTCGTACGTGGTCGGGGCCCCCGACGGCCCGGTCGCCGCGCACGCCCTGCTGACCCGCTGCGAGGTCGAGGGGGTGCCGGCGCTCGCGCTCGCCCCGGTGGCCGCCGATCCTGCGGTCCGGCGCTCGGGCGCGGGCAGCTCCGTCGTACGGGCGCTGCTGGCGGCCGCGAAGGAGCAGGGGGAGGCACTGGTCCTCGTCCTCGGGCACCCGGCGTACTGTCCGCGGTTCGGCTTCGTGCCGGCCTCCCGGTTCGGGATCCGGGCGCCCTTCGAGGTCCCGGACGAGGCGCTGATGGCACTGGTGCTCGACGATTCCGTCCCCGTACCGCGGGGAACGATCACGTATCCGGCCCCCTTCGGGGTCTGATCCCGCAGGTGGTCCGCGTGCACACCGCACGCGGACCACCACCGCCCGGCGCCTGTCACGCGCCCGGGGGCAGACATGCGCGGATCGCCGAAGTGGGGACAAGACTCCCTTGTACGGCAGACTGAGGGCCAGAGTCCGAAGCGAAGGATGGGTATGCCGACCACACCAGCCACCGCCGCGAAGAGCGCGCCCCACGGCACCGGCACTCAAGAACCGATCATGCTCGAACTGGTCGACGAGTCCGGCAACACCATCGGCACGGCGGAGAAGCTCTCCGCCCACCAGGCGCCCGGTCTGCTGCACCGGGCCTTCTCCGTGTTCCTCTTCGACGAGCAGGGCCGCCTGCTGCTCCAGCAGCGGGCCCTCGGGAAGTACCACTCCCCCGGCGTCTGGTCGAACACCTGCTGCGGCCACCCGTACCCCGGCGAGTCGCCGTTCGCGGCGGCGGCCCGGCGGACCCACGAGGAGCTGGGCCTGTCGCCCTCGCTGCTCGCGGAGGCGGGGACGGTGCGCTACAACCACCCGGACCCGGAGTCGGGCCTGGTGGAGCAGGAGTACAACCACCTGTTCGTGGGACTTGCGCAGGCCGCGGTCCGGCCGGACCCGGCCGAGGTCGCCGACACCGCCTTCGTCACGTCCGAGGAGCTGGCCCAGCGGCATGCGGCCGTGCCGTTCTCGGCCTGGTTCATGACCGTGCTGGACGCGGCGCGGCCCGCGATCCGCGAGCTGACGGGCGACGCGGCCGGCTGGTAGGCCGCACGCCCGCCGGCACGCCGGTACGCGGTACCCCGGTACCCCGCAGGCCGCTGACCGGTACGCCGGTCAGCGCGCCGGACGCGGGAAGGGCCGGTACGGGCCGGGGCCCGGGGCGGTGATCGGCAGGGCTGCCCAGATGACCTTGCCGCCGGTCGAGGTGTGCTCGACATCGCACACCCCGCCGGCCTCCCGCGTCGTCTCGCGCACCAGGAGCAGGCCCCTGCCGCCGGTCTGGCCGAAATCGGCCTCCAGCGCCTTGGGCCGGTACGGGTGGTTGTCCTCGACCGCCACTCGCACCCAGGCCCGGCCGATCGCGACCTCCACCGCGACCTCCGGCGAGAGCAGGGCCGCGTGCCGGACCGAGTTCGTCACCAGCTCGGAGACGATCAGCAGCAGGGTGTACACCAGATCCCGGTCCGCGGGTACGCCCTGGCGGCCCAGGAGGTCGCGGACGGCCCGTCGGGCCTGCGGAACGGATTCTTCAACAGCGGGGACGGTGAACCGCCACACTCCTTCGTACGCGAGTGGGCCGGCCGGGGACTCCGGCTCACCCACCTCGGCCGGCGGGACACTCCCGCTGAGATCCATCTTCCGGCCCCGTCCTTCGCACTCGATCGTCGCCACGCGTCCAGGGTGGGGACCCGACCGGTCCGGACCGGACCGCTGACAACAAGTCGGCGCCTATAGGGCATCTTTTGACCGCAGGCTTATGCCAGTGTCAGCCGTCCGACTCTTCCTGATCTCCCGTGGGACGCTTTCCGGCCGCACCACGTGTCCCGCCCGCCGCGTCCCCCGACCCGGACTCCTCGTCCTGCCTGACCACGCCCAGAATGCGGCGCCCTCCCAGGCCCAGGGCCAGCAGACTCAGTCCGTCGAACAACAGGGCGACGGAGAAGAAGGTTCCGATCACGTAGAGGCTGTTGCCCGGCCAGTCCGCCAGGATCAGCAGCCCCAGCAGGATCCCGAACGCGCCCTGGACCAGCATCAGCCCGAACTGCGTACCGCGTACCACCAGCGCTCCGACCAGCCGGAACACCCCGGCGGTGAGGAACAGCAGCGCGGCGAACATCGTCAGCGCCTCGGCGCTCGCCTCGGGGCGGCGCAGGATCACGAAGCCGGCGGCGATGTTGATCGCGGCGACGATGACCGCGAGCCAGAAGGAGTCGGTCCTGCGGGATTGGACGGCATGGAGCAGCCCCACCGCCCCGCCGATCAGCAGCAGCCAGCCGAACAGGAACATCGAGGTGAGGGCGGCCACATTGGCGTACACGAGGCCCAGCAGGCCGGCCAGCACCAGGATCGCGCCGAGCACGGCCAGCCAGCCGAGGCTGCGGCGCAGCCGCCCGGCTTCCCCGGTCCCGGCACGGCCCGCCCGCTCCGGGCCGTGCGCGTGTGCCGATCCGCCTGCCCGGTCTGCTCCGCCGGCCCGGTTTGCCCGGTCTGATCTGTCTGCTCGGTCTGTCCGGTCTGCGCCCATGGGGGTCGCACCTTTCCGCAGCCCCCCGTAACGGACTCCCTTGATCATAGGATCGACGGCCCGGGATAGCATCCGGCGCATGGAAGCAGCCCAGGAAGCAGCAGGCGAAGCGGCCCTGCTGCACACCGTCGCCGACGGGGTCGCCACGGTCGTCATCGCGCATCCCGCCAAGCGCAACGCCATGACCGCCGGAATGTGGCGGGCCCTGCCCGGGCTGCTGGCGGGCTTCGCCGCCGACCCGGACGTACGGGTGCTCGTCCTGACCGGGGCCGGGCCCACCTTCTGCGCCGGCGCCGACATCTCCTCCCTCACCGGCGACGAGGACCCGCAGGCGCTGTCCGTCGCCGCCGAGGAGGCGCTGGCCGCCTTCCCCAAGCCGACGATCGCCGCCATCCGCGGATTCTGCGTCGGCGGGGGCAGCCAGCTGGCCGCTGCCTGCGACCTCCGCTTCGCGGAGGAAGGGGCCTCCTTCGGGGTGACCCCGGCACGCCTGGGCCTCGTCTACCCGGCCTCCTCCACGCGCCGGCTCGCCGGCCTCGTCGGTCCCTCCACCGCCAAGTACCTGCTCTTCTCCGCCGAGCTGATCGACGCGGAGCACGCCCTGCGCGCGGGCTTCCTCAACGAACTCCTGCCCGCCGGCCGGCTGGACGAGCGGATCGCGGATTTCGCCCGCATCCTGACGAGCCGGTCGCAGCTGACGCAGGCCGCCGCGAAGGAGTTCGCCGACGGGCGGACGGACCGGGACGGCCACTGGGCCGGGCAGCAGGCCGGAAGCGGCGACCCCGCCGAGGGGGTCGCCGCGTTCCTGGAGCGCCGTGTGCCGAAGTTCAGCTGGACTGCGTGAGCGGGTTGAACTCGCGCAGCCGCGCGACCAACCCGGCCGGGGCCTTCTCCGGGGAACCGGCGTCGTACGGCGGCTGAGGGTCGTACTCGATCATCAACTGCACGGTCTGGGCGAACTCGTCGCCCGCGATGCGTCCCAGCAGCGTCAACCCCATGTCGATGCCGGAGGACACCCCGGCAGCGGTCACGTACTTGCCGTCGAAGACCACGCGCTCGCCGGTGGGCTGCGCGCCGAAGGCGGGCAGCCGGTCGAGGTAGAGCCAGTGGCAGGCGGCGCGGCGGCCGTCGAGCAGGCCGGCCGCCGCCAGTATGAGCGAGCCGCTGCACACGGACGTGGTCCAGGTGGTGGTGGCGTCGACCGAGCGGAGCCAGTCGACGACCGCGGGGTTGTCCATCTCCGTCTCCGGGTGGGGCCCGCCCGGTACGACGACGATGTCGGGGCGGGTCACCTCGTCGAGGCCCTTCTCCGCGACGAGGGAGAGGCGGCCGCTGTCGCAGCGCACGGGGCCGGGGCGCTCCGCGACGAACACGGTCTCGCTGTCGGGGAGCTGGACGAGCGTTTCGTAGGGGCCGATGGCGTCGAGGGCGGTGAAGCCGTTGTAGAGCAGGACGGCTGTCTGCATGTCTCCTCCGGAGTTTGCGGTGGGTGTGGCCGGGTGGTGCGGGTGGTGCGGGTGGTGCCGCCTGTGCCGGCCGAGGCCGAGTGCGCAGTTCCCCACGCGCCTGGTGTGGGGGCGTGCCGATGCCCTGCCGGGTGCGGGCCTTCCCGGGTTGAGCGCGCAGTTCCCCGCGCCCCCGGCAGGGACGTTTGCCGGGGTTGAGCGCGCAGTTCCCCGCCCCTGGCGGGGCTCGGTCAGGGGTGGCCGAAGCGGCGGCGGTATTCGGCGGGGGGTTGGCCGAGGGTTTTGACGAAGGCGCGGCGGAGGGCCTCGGGGGTGCCGTAGCCGCAGGCCCGGGCGATCTGGGCGACCCCTTTCCCGCCGTCCTCCAGCAGTCGCCGGGCATGCTCCACGCGGACCCGCTCCACGTACCGCCCCGGCGTCACGCCGGTCTCTGCCTGGAAGGCCCGGGCGAAGTGCCGGGGCGAGAGCCGGGCGCGGGCGGCGAGCGCCGGCACGCTCAGGTCCTCGGACGGGTGCTCGGTGATCCAGTGCTGGACCTCGCGCAGCGGCTCCCGCTGTGCCGTCTGGGCGGCCAGCTGGGCGCTGAACTGTGCCTGGTTGCCCGGCCGGCGCAGGAAGACCACCAGCTGGCGGGCGATCTGCAGTGCGATGTCCCGACCGTGGTCCTCCTCCACCAGGGCGAGGGCCAGGTCGATCCCCGCCGTGACCCCGGCCGAGGTGGCGACCTGCCCGTCCCGCACGTAGATCGGGTCCGGTTCGACCGCCACCCGCGGGTAGTCGCGTGCCATCTGCTCGCACACGGACCAGTGCGTGGTGGCCCGCCGGCCGTCCAGCAGACCGGCCTCCGCGAGGAGCAGCCCGCCCGTGCACACGGACACCAGTCGCTGCGCTCCACCCCCGTGGGTGCGCAGCCAGTCGGTGAGCCGGGCGTCGAAGTCCCCCGAGTACCGGCCGCCGGGCACCAGCAGCGTGGTGCCCGGACCCGGCCGCTCGTCCGCCAGGTCCCCGTCCGGCAGCAGCACGAGCCCGCTGCCGGTCCGTACCGGGACCCCGCCCACGGAGGCGGTCCGGATCGTGTAGCCGACCTCCCCGGGGAAGTGGGCGACGCCGGCGAAGACCTCCACCGGACCGCTCACGTCCAGGCTCTGCAGCCCGTCGTAGAGGAGGACGAGCACGTTGTGCGACGTCATGACCCCATGGTGTGAGACCGCGGGGATGGCCGCAATGACGGACCTCCCACCTATCCGGCCACCCCTGCCGGCCGCCCCGGCAGCCGGCAGGGCGCGGATAGGATCGGGGGACCATGACTGCAACCCTCGTCGCCAAGAACCTCAGCGCCGCACACGGTGAGCGCACGCTCTTCGCCGGACTCGACCTCGTCGTCGCGCCCGGCGACGTCATCGGCCTCGTCGGCGTCAACGGCGCGGGGAAGTCGACCCTGCTGCGGCTGCTCGCCGGCCTGGACACCCCCGAGTCCGGCGAGCTGCGGCTGTCCCCGCCCACCGCCGCCGTGGGCCACCTCCCGCAGGAGCCCGAGCGCCGCGCCGGGGAGTCCGTACGCGAGTTCCTGACCCGGCGCACCGGTGTCGCCGCCGCCCAGGCGGAGCTGGACGCGGCGACGCAGGGCCTGGTGGACGGGGCGCCCGGCGCGGACGACGCGTACGCGACGGCGCTGGACCGGTGGCTGAACCTCGGCGGCGCGGACCTCGACGAGCGGGCCCGGGAGACCGCCGACGAACTCGGCCTCGCCGTGAGCCTGGACCTGCCGATGACCGCCCTGTCCGGCGGGCAGGCCGCCCGCGCGGGCCTGGCCTCGCTGCTGCTGTCCCGCTACGACGTGTTCCTGCTCGACGAGCCGACCAACGACCTCGACCTGGAGGGCCTGGAGCGGCTGGAGCGGTTCGTCACGGGCCTGCGCGCCGGCACGGTCGTCATCAGCCACGACCGCGAGTTCCTGACCCGGACCGTCACCAAGGTCCTCGAACTCGACCTGGCCCAGCAGCAGATCAACCTCTACGGCGGCGGCTACGACGCCTACCTGGAGGAGCGGGCCCGGGCGCGCACGCACGCACGCGAGGAGTACGACGAGTACGCCGACAAGCGCGCCGCACTGGAGGGCCGGGCCCTGATGCAGCGCAACTGGATGGACAAGGGCGTCCGCAACGCCCGCCGCAAGGCCACCGACAACGACAAGATCGGCCGGAAGCTGCGCGGCGAGGCGAGCGAGAAGCAGGCCGCCAAGGCCCGGCAGACGCAGCGCGCCATCGAGCGGCTGGACGTGGTCGAGGAGCCGCGCAAGGAATGGGAGCTGCGCATGGAGATCGCGGCGGCCCCGCGCTCCGGGTCGGTGGTCGCGACCCTGCGCGAGGCAGCCGTGCAGCGCGGCGACTTCTCCTTCGGCCCGGCCAGCCTCCAGCTCGACTGGGCGGACCGGGTGGCGATCACCGGCGCGAACGGCGCGGGCAAGTCGACGCTGCTGGCGGTGCTGCTGGGCCGGCTGGCCCCGGATTCCGGCGCGGCCTCGCTCGGCTCGGGCGTGCTGACCGGCGAGGTGGACCAGGCGCGCGGCCTGTTCCTCGGCGAGGAGTCGCTGCTGGAGGCGTTCTGCGCGGCGGTCCCGGACACCGAGCCGGCAGACGTGCGGACCCTGCTGGCCAAGTTCGGGCTGAAGGCGGCGCACGTGCTGCGCCCGGCGTCGACGCTGTCCCCCGGTGAGCGGACCCGGGCGGCCCTGGCGCTGCTCCAGGGCCGCGGGGTGAACCTGCTGGTGCTGGACGAGCCGACGAACCACCTGGACCTGCCGGCGATCGAGCAGTTGGAGGCGGCGCTGGAGGCGTACGAGGGCACGCTGCTGCTCGTCACGCACGACCGGCGGATGCTGGACGCGGTGCGCGTCACCCGTCGCCTGCAGGTCGTGGACGGCAGGGTCGTCGAACTCTGAGCGCTCCGCGGGCGGTGCCGCGATGGTCCGGCGGTCGTGCGGCCCGGTGGTGGCCGACCGCGCAGTTCCCGTGCACCCTTCGGGGCGCGGCGGCCGCCCGGCCCGCTGCCGGCTACCGGTCTGCGGGCGCGCGGCGGGTGCGGGCCATCCTGCGGGCCACGAAGCCGCGGGGGAGGTGCCTGGCGGCCAGCGCGTACGCCCGGTAGCGGCGGCCGGTGATGCTGACCGGCCGGCGCAGGGCGAGGTCCCGCAGGGCCCTGGCCACCACGGCCTCCGGTTCCAGCCAGACCGCCTCGCGCAGGGAGCTCACGTCCATGCCGGCGCGCGCCTGGAACTCGGTGCGGGTGAACCCGGGGAGCACGGCCAGCACCCGGACGCCGTACGGCTCCATGTCGACCCGCAGGGACTCGCTGAACGCGGTCACCCAGGCCTTGGCGGCCCCGTACGTGCCGGTCGGCAGCAGTCCGGCCACCGAGGACACGTTCAGCACGGCTCCCCGGCGGCGCTCGCGCAGCCCGGGGAGCACGGCGTGGGTGAGCCGCAGCGGGACCTTCACGAGCAGGTCGAGCATCCGCTCCTCGTCCTCGACGGGACCGTACGGAAAGGGGGCGGCGAGCCCGAACCCGGCGTTGTTGACGAGGATGTCGACGGGCCGGGCGGGGTCGGCGAGCCGCTCGGCCACGGCCGCGCAGCCGGCGTCGTCCAGCAGGTCGGCGGGCAGCACCTCGCACTTCGTGCCGAACTCGCGGCCGAGTTCGCGGGCGACGGCGTGCAGGCGGTCCTCGTCGCGGGCGACGAGGACGAGGTCGCAGCCCTTGGCGGCGAAGCCGCGGGCGAAGGCGGCACCGAGCCCGGCACTGGCTCCGGTGATCACTACGGTGGTCAAGACGGCGTCACTTCCTGCGGTCGTACGGGTGGTTCAGGGTGCGAAGTCGGCGGTGGCGGGCGAGCCGTAGGCCTGGGCCACGTCGACGAGGAAGCGCGCCTCGTCCTCCAGGCCGGCCTCACTGCCTGCGGAGTGCTGCATGACGGCCGGGAGCACCCAGTAGGCGGCCTGCCAGGCCTTCCCGGGCTCCCCGGCGAGCTTCGCGCCGCGTGCCTCCTTCAGGACGCAGGCCAGCGCGGCCGCCGTGCGCCGCGGCTCGGGGACCCCGCGGAGCGTGACGTGGCTGCGGGCGAGCTCCGGGATGCCGGGGGCGACGTACTCGCCGAGGATGAGGATGGCGTCGCGGGTCTCGATGACCTTGCGGTACACGAGCATGTTGCGCGGGACGGGCGGCCACAGGAGTTCCAGGAGCCGGCCCGCCCGCGGCCTGGTGAGCACGACGTGCGGGACGGCATGCACGAGGTCGTGCCACAGCGGCCACAGCCGCCAGGCGGTGGCGGTGTCGGCGGCGGTGCGGCGCAGCGCGAACACGGTCGGCACGAGGATGGCGGCGGCGCGCAGCAGCCCGTGCAGGTTCATCATCAGCGGCAGGGCGGGCATCGGCCAGGCGGTGCCGAACAGGGCCTTGAGGAGGTAGCAGAACCAGAAGACGCCGGCGAGGGCGGTGCCCAGGCCGAACAGGCGCAGCCCGAGCGCCAGTCCCCTGCTCTCGGTGCGGCGGCTGTAGCGCCAGCACAGCGCGACGCAGGTGGTGTTGGCGATCAGGTGCGCGGCAATGAGGATCAGCCAGTACGCGAGGGAGGGCACGGGGCCGCCCCGCGGCGGGATGGTGTGCGCGCCGTGCCCGGGCGCGGTCGCGTCGAGGACGACGAGGAGGGTCAGCCAGGCCGCCGTGCCCGCCCAGGCGGCGTGTTGCAGGATGCGGCCGCGGGTGGTGGACGCCACGAAAAAGACGACGGCGCCGGCGGACAGCACGCCGGTGAGGTTGCGGACGAGCCCGACGGCGTGGGCGCAGCCGGGGTCGCGCGTCGCGTACGCGACGACGTCGGGGAGGTTCAGCGTCATCGCGGCGGCGGCGGTGGCGACGGCGAGCCACAGTCCGCGCTGCTGCGGGGAGCGCAGGGCGGCGGGGGCGCGCAGCAGGACCGCGATCCACAGGCAGGCCGCGCTGGGCACGGCGAGCCAGTCGCCGAGCGCGGTGAGCTCAGTGGCCACGGCGGCGCCGCTCGTATCCCATGGCGGACTCCAGCCGGGCCAGGGTGCCGCGGAGTTCGGCGGCCGGCTGCGGGCAGGGGACGGTGGTGCGGATGCGGATCATGCTGGCGAGCATCTCCGCCTCCTGCTCCTGGCGGGTGGTGTAGTCGGCGCGGCCGAGGACGACCGGGGCCCGCCCGTCGTGCTCCTCGCCCTCCAGGGAGTGGTGGCCGAAGAGGATGTGGCCGAGCTCGTGGAGGACGATGTGCTCGCGGTGGAGCGGGGTGGTCTTCTCCTCGTAGAAGACGTAGTCGACGCGGGCGGTGCCCACCCACAGCCCGCAGACGCCGGTCTGTGCCGCCTCCTCGGGGAGCGGGTGGAGGCGGATGGGACGGCCCCGCTGCTCGGCTATCCGTCCGCACAGCCCTTCCAGCGAGAAGGGGTGCGGCAGATCCAAATGGCCGAGAATCTTCTCGCACCGTTTGCGGAGGCCGAGTTGAGAGTGGGACATGTGATCCCTCTTCGGACCCTTTCGCGGGCAGCGTCGGTAGGCATGGGCAGGCATGGGCATGGCGTCCTGTGCCGTCAAGGGGGGCCTCGGGGAGTGCGGTCCTGAGGGAAACGGAACGCCCGTCCGCCTGACGACGAACGGGCGTTCCACCATGCCTACAGATCACGTGCGGGAGTTCGCAAGACGCGTCCCCCCGCGGGGTTCCGTTTCGGCCACCTCCGCGCCACCTCCCGTACCGCTCGGCGACGCGTGCGGCCGCTAGCTAGCGCCGACGGCGGTCGTCGGAGCCGGGGCCCGCGAGCCCGGCCCGGCGCAGCGCGTCGGCCATGGCGCTGTTCGCGGGGGCCTGGGCGCCGCCGCCCTGGCCGCCCTGCCGCCGGCCCTCGCCGCCGCCGGACCGGCCACCGCCGCGCCGGCCGTCCTGGCCGCCGCGCTGCTGCGGGGGACGGTTGCCGCCGCGCCGGTCCTGGTGGTCCTCGCGCCGGCGGTCCTCGCGCTGGCGGGGCGTGCCCGCGGCGGAACCGGCCTCGTCGTCCAGCCGGAGGGTGAGCGAGATCCGCTTGCGCGGGATGTCCACGTCCAGGACCTTCACGCGGACGATGTCGCCCGGCTTGACCACGTCGCGGGGGTCCTTGACGAAGTTCTTCGACAGGGCCGAGACGTGCGCCAGACCGTCCTGGTGGACGCCGATGTCGATGAAGGCGCCGAAGGCGGCCACATTGGTGACGACGCCCTCCAGGACCATGCCGGGGGCCAGGTCGCCGATCTTCTCGACGCCCTCCTTGAAGGCGGCCGTGCGGAACGCCGGGCGCGGGTCGCGGCCCGGCTTCTCCAGCTCGCCGAGGATGTCGCTGACGGTCGGCAGGCCGAACGCCTCGGTGACGAACTGCTCGGGCTTCAGCGAGCGCAGTACCGACGTGTTGCCGATGAGGGCGGCCACCTCGCTGCCGGCGGTCTTCGCCATGGCCCGGACGACCGGGTACGCCTCGGGGTGCACGCTGGAGAAGTCCAGCGGGTCGTCGCCGCCGCGGATCCTCAGGAAGCCCGCGCACTGCTCGTACGCCTTCGGGCCGAGCCGGGGCACGTCCTTGAGGGCCTTGCGGCTGCGGAAGGGGCCGTTGGCGTCGCGATGGGCGACGATGTTCTCGGCGAGTCCGCCGCTGATGCCCGACACGCGGGCGAGCAGCGGCGCGGAGGCCGTGTTGACGTCCACGCCGACGCCGTTCACGCAGTCCTCCACGACCGCGTCGAGGGAGCGGGACAGCTTCACCTCGGACAGGTCGTGCTGGTACTGGCCGACACCGATCGACTTGGGGTCGATCTTGACGAGCTCGGCGAGGGGGTCCTGCAGGCGGCGGGCGATGGACACCGCGCCGCGCAGGGACACGTCCATGTCCGGGAGCTCCTGTGAGGCGAAGGCGGAGGCCGAATACACGGAGGCGCCCGCCTCGGAGACCATCACCTTGGTCAGCTTCAGCTCGGGGTGGCGGGAGATCAGCTCGCCCGCCAGGCGGTCGGTCTCGCGGGAGGCGGTGCCGTTGCCGATGGCGATCAGCTCGACCTCGTGCTGCTCGGCGAGGCGGGCGAGCTTGGCCAGGGCCTCGTCCCAGCGGTTCGCGGGAACGTGCGGGTGGATCACATCGGTGGCCACGACCTTGCCGGTGGCGTCCACGACGGCGACCTTCACGCCGGTGCGGAAGCCCGGGTCGAGGCCGAGGGTGGCCCGGGTGCCGGCGGGGGCCGCGAGGAGCAGGTCGCGCAGGTTGGCGGCGAAGACGCGGACTGCCTCGTCCTCGGCGGCGGAGCGCAGCCGCATCCGCAGATCGATGCCGAGGTGCACCTGGATCTTCGTACGCCAGGCCCAGCGGACCGTGTCGGCGAGCCACTTGTCGCCGGGGCGGCCCCGGTCGACCACACCGAAGCGGCGGGCGATCGTGCCCTCGTACGAGGACGGGCCGGGGACCGCTGCGGTGTCGCGGTCCTCCGGCTCCAGGACGAGGTCGAGGACGTCCTCCTTCTCGCCGCGCAGCATGGCCAGGACGCGGTGCGAGGGCAGCGCGGTGAACGGCTCGGCGAAGTCGAAGTAGTCGGCGAACTTCGCCCCCGACTCCTCCTTGCCCTCGCGGACCTTCGCGGCGAGCCGGCCGCGGCCCCACATGCGCTCGCGCAGCTCGCCGATCAGGTCGGCGTCCTCGGCGAACCGCTCGGTGAGGATGGCGCGGGCGCCCTCCAGGGCCGCGGCCGGGTCGGCGACGCCCCTGTCGGCGTCGACGAACGCGGCCGCGGCGGCGGCCGGTTCCACCGACGGGTCGGCGAGCAGGCCGTCGGCGAGCGGCTCCAGGCCCGCCTCGCGCGCGATCTGGGCCTTGGTCCGCCGCTTCGGCTTGAACGGCAGGTAGATGTCCTCCAGCCGGGCCTTGGTGTCGGCCGCGTGGATCCGGGCCTCCAGCTCGACGTCGAGCTTGCCCTGCTCCCGGACGGAGTCCAGGATCGCCGCCCGCCGGTCCTCCAGCTCCCGCAGGTAGCGCAGCCTCTCCTCGAGGGTGCGCAGCTGGGCGTCGTCGAGCATCTCGGTCGCTTCCTTGCGGTAGCGCGCGATGAACGGCACGGTGGAGCCGCCGTCGAGCAGCTCGACGGCGGCCTTGACCTGCCGTTCCCGTACGCCGAGTTCCTCGGCGATCCTGCCTTCGATGGACGTCGTCACGATCGGGTCCCGCCTGCCTTCGTTGTGCGTTGGACGGCTGCCCATTGTGGCAGGTGGCGGTGGCGGCGGCCGGGAGGCCCGCGTCAGGCGGCCTTGCCGAAGGCGTTGGAGGGGAAGGCTCCGGCGCTGACGGCCGTCGCGGCGAAACCACCGCCGAGTTCGGCGAGGCGGGCCAGGCCTTCGGCGCCCAGGTGCTCGTACGGGGCGGCGTCGAGGCGGTCGGTCTCGTCCTCCAGGTGCTCGCGGACGGCCGTGCCCTCGGCGGTGAGGTCGCCCTCGGCGTCGAGGAGGCCGCGGGCGCGCAGCCGGGCGGCGGCGGCGTCGATGTCCTCCTGCTCCCAGCCGCGGACCGCCTTGATCCACTTGGCGTTCATGCCGCGGCCGGTCGCGCTGTGGGTGACCAGGGCTTCGAGCGGGTCCAGGCCTGCGAGGAGCAGCGCGGCGACGTGGCCGTCGCCGCGGTGCTCGCGCAGCAGGGTGGTAGCGTGCCACAGCCGCAGGTGCGGTTCCTCGGGGACGGGGAGGTCGGCGTGGGCGGCGTAGAGGGGGCGGGCGTGCCGGGTGCAGGCCTCGGTGGCGCGCAGGGCCAGCTCCGCGGCCTCGGCCATCCCGGGGGAGGCGACGGTGTCGTCCCCGAGCAGGCGGCGCAGGGTGCGGTCGGCGGCGCGCAGGCGGGCGGCGAGGGCCTGCTCGGGGGTGATCGTGTCCCACACGGCGGGCAGGTGCCGGGCGAGGTGGTCGTAGCGGTAGTTGTAGAAGGTGGCGGCGACGGTGCCGGTGCCGACGGCGCCCATCGCGGCGGCCCGGGAGGACAGCGTGGCCCGGGTGTGGTCGTCGACGCCGAGGGCGGCGTACTCGGCGGTCAGGTCGGGCGAGAAGTAGATGGTCGCGTGGAGCGGGTTGATCGCGCCGTGCCAGGCGCGACGTGCGGCGTGCTCGGGAAGCGTCATGGAGGCAGGTTACCGACTGCTCGGTATGCCGGTCCGCCGGGCCCCCGGCAGGACCGATTCCGCCTCCCTGCGGCGTCGGACCGGCCGAAAGGAGTCGGCTGCGGCGCAGCGTGCCGGGGTGTGGCCGTACCGGCACTTGACCGCCCTGCGCGGGGCCGGGGCGTCGGCGTAGCCGCTGCGGCGGCGCTCCTGCCGGGCACGACGGCCCTCAGCGTTCCCGGGCCCGGCCACGACGTCCGCCCCGAACACCCGGACACGCTCCACTCCCTGCTGTCCGGATTCCTCCGCTCCGAGGAGCACTGACGCGGGTGACGCAGCCTGCCCGGGATCGTTTTCGGCCGTCTTGCGCGGCCGTCCGGTCCTGGTCGGGCGCGGCATCGGCGCAGATGCCGCTTCAGTGGCGCCGCTCGAACGCGGTCCTGCCCTCCGACGTGTGACGGCCGAATGGCGATCGTGTGACAGCAGGGGCCATGGACACGACGCGGGCGGCACGGCGTGAATACGGTCGGACAAAGCCATCCCCCTCACCACTTGGAGCTGCCCTCGTGCACCGCAAAGTGATCGCCCCGAGCGTGCTCGCCGCCTCCCTGCTGCTGGTGATCCCGGCATCGGCCGCGGGTTCCGCCGCGGGCGCCCCGGGTATCGGCGACCCCTACTACCCGGCCAGCGGCAACGGCGGGTACGACGTGTCCCACTACGACCTGCGCCTGAAGTACCAGCCGAAGACGGACCTCCTGGAGGGCACGGCCACCCTGCTGGCCACCGCCACCCAGGACCTGTCCCGCTTCAACCTCGACTTCGGGCTCAAGGTCAGCGAGGTCCGCGTCAACGGCGCCAAGGCCGGCTTCGCCGCCTCCGGTGCGCACGAGCTGGAGGTCACTCCCGCCCAGGCGCTGCCGAAGGGCCGCCAGGCAACCGTCGTCGTCAAGTACGCGGGCAAGCCCTCGGAGTTCAAGGTCGACGGCTGGTCCGCCTGGCAGCGCACCCCGGACGGCGGTGTCGCCGCGCAGGAGCCGGACGCGGCCGCCTGGTGGTTCCCGAGCAACGACCACCCGCTCGACAAGGCCACCTTCGACATCTCCGTGAACGTCCCCGACGGCACGCAGGCCATCAGCAACGGCGTCCTGCAGTCCCAGAGTTCACGGCTCGGCTGGACGCGCTACAACTGGCGCTCGAACAAGCCGCAGGCCACGTACCTGGCCACCCTCGCCGTCGGCAAGTTCGACATCACCACCGACAAGACCGCGAGCGGCCTGCCCGTCCTCAACGCCTACAGCAAGGACCTCGGCGACAACGCGGGCGCGGCGCGCGCCAGCGTGGAGCGGACCGCCGAGGTCACCGAATGGCTGGAGGGGGTCTTCGGCCCGTACCCCTTCAACGCGCTGGGCGGCTACGTGCCCAACGTGCCGTCCGGCTTCGCACTGGAGACCCAGACCCGCCCGTTCTACAGCCCCCGCCAGTTCGCGAACGGCGCCAACGTGTCGGTCGTGGTGCACGAGCTGGCCCACCAGTGGTACGGCGACAGCGTCTCCGTCGACGGCTGGAAGGACATCTGGATCAACGAGGGCTTCGCCCGCTACAGCCAGTGGCTGTGGTCGGAGAAGGAGGGCGAGGGCACCGCGCAGGAGCTGGCCGACTGGGCGTACGGACTGCGCGCCGCGGACGACCCGTTCTGGCAGGTCAAGCCGGGCGACCCGGGCCCGGACAACCAGTTCCACCTCGCCGTGTACGACCGCGGGGCGATCGCCCTGCAGGCGCTGCGCAACGAGATCGGCGACGAGAAGTTCTTCGCGATCCTCAAGGGCTGGCCGACGGAGCGGGCCTACGGCAACGCCAAGGTCGGCGACTTCGTCCGGTACGCGGAGAAGGTGTCCGGCAAGCCGCTCGCCCAGCTGTTCGAGACCTGGCTGTACACCCCGGGCAAGCCGGCGTTCGCCCCGCCGGCCGCCGCGTCGAAGGACTCCCGCTCGCTGCGATCGCCGTCCGCGGAGCCGGTGGAGCCGAAGTCGTGGAAGAAGATCGCCGCCACGGACGCGGTCCACGACCGCGACCACGGCAGCGGCAGCGGCAGCGGTCACGGCAGGGGCCACGGCCACTGACCCGTACGGACGAGCGCGCGCCGGCCTCCCTCAGCGGGCGCCGGCGCGCCACTCCGCGCGCGCCCGGTAGGCGAGGGGCAGGTACCGCACCCGCTCCGGCAGGAGCGGCACCAGCAGGCGTACGGCCGTGCTGAACCGCCGGAGCTTCCGCTCCTGGGCCGCGGTCCACTCCAGCCCGATGGCGGCCCGGGCGTCGGGCGGCATGTACCCGACGGTGACGAAGGCCCGCAAGCGCAGGAACGCCGCCCGCAGCACCGGCCAGAAGACCCGCAGCAGCAGCCGCACGGGCAGCGGGCCGCCCGTGGGGCGCGGCAGGGGCACGTCGGTGGCCACCAGCTCCCGGGCGACCTTGGTCGGCTCGATCTCCTCGGCCAGCATCCGCCGGTAGTACGGCCAGTACTCCTCGACGGTCCGGGGCATGTCCCGGTCCCGCAGGCCCAGGATCCGCCCCACCTGGAGCCACTCCCGGTACAGCTGCCGCTCCTGCGCCGGGGTGAAGCGGCGCAGCAGGTAGCGCCCGGCGTACAGGTAGATCGGGAACCCGGTGGCGTGCACCCACGCGTAGCAGGCGGGGTCGAGGGAGTGGTAGCGCCGGCCCCGGGTGTCCGTGCCCTGGATCTCCTTGTGCAGGCGGCGCACCCGGCGGCCCTCCTCGGCGGCCTGCTCCCCGCCGTACACCCACAGCTGGACGGAGCGCAGCGAGCGCTCGCCGCGCCCCCAGGGGTCGGTGCGGAAGACCGAGTGCTCGTCGACGCCGGCGCCGATGGCGGGGTGGGCGACCTGCATGGTGAAGGCGGCGGGCAGCATCAGCAGCGCCCGGATGTCCCCCGAGATGGTCCACAGCACCCCTCCGGGGGCCGGCGGCTCCGGGTCGGCCCGGCGGGCGCCGGCCGGGCGCGGGCCGGGGCCCGGTGCGGCGGGCTGCTGTGCGGTGGTCATGTGCGTCCCCCTGGTTCGGTGCTCCGTACGTCCAGTATGGCCCGCGCGGGGGCCATACCCCCAGGTCGGCGGCCCTGGGCGGCACAGCCGGCCGGCGGCGCCGGACCCGGTGGTGTGAGGGGCCGACGAGCGACGACATCCCGGCGGTTGTGGACCGGGGCGGCTACCCGGAGGCGGTGACGCCCTGGGACGAAGCGCCTTGGCGGGCCGCGGTGTTCGCGTGGGTGGAGCGTGAACCCGCCGCCCGCGGGCTGCGCGCGACGGGCCGTCGCGAGGCGCGTCCGCGACCGTGGTCGGCCTGGCACGCCTGACCGCCGACGAGACTGCGGCACCCGCGGGCACCGCCGCAGCCGGCGGCCGGATCCCCCGCCACCCCCTGCGGTTCAAGGCCGATCCGCCGGCCGGCGCCTTCGCGGCGGGGCCGGCCGAGGCCCTCGCCCGCCGGGTGCCCGGACACGTGCCCGCACCGCTCGCGGTACGCCGCCGGCTGCTGTCCGAGCCCGCACTGTAGGACAACCGCCAGAAAGTGTTGTCACGGGTGTTACCCAGAGGTAACTGCGGCTGCTTGGATTGCGGGCGTCGATCTCCCCCACAGCCATGCTGGAGAGTTCATGCCGCACTCCGAGCACACCCGTCGTCACCGCGCCGCCGCGGCTGCCGTCGCGGCGGTCGCCGCCGGCGCCCTGACCGTCGCCACCGCTCCCGCCGCCGGCGCGGCGGAGGGCGGCACGGCCCCCCGGCTCAGCGTCCTGACGTACAACGTGTTCCTGATGAGCAAGAACCTGTACCCCAACTGGGGCCAGGACCACCGGGCTTCGGCGATACCCCGGACCTCCTTCTACCAGGGCCACGACGTGGTCGTGCTCCAGGAGGCCTTCGACAACGGGGCCTCGGACGCGCTGAAGGCCAACTCGGCGGCGCAGTACCCGTACCAGACCCCGGTCGTCGGCCGCAGCAAGACCGGCTGGGACGCGACGGGCGGCGCCTACTCCTCCACCACCCCGGAGGACGGCGGAGTCACGATCCTCAGCAAGTGGCCGATCGTCCGCAAGGAGCAGTTCGTCTACAAGGACGCCTGCGGCGCCGACTGGTGGTCCAACAAGGGCTTCGCGTACGTCGTGCTGGACGTGGGCGGCGCGAAGGTGCACGTGGTCGGCACGCACGCGCAGTCCACCGACCCGGGCTGCGGCGCGGGTGAGGCGGCGCAGATGCGCGCCCGCCAGTTCCAGGCGATCGACGCCTTCCTGGACGGCAAGAACATCCCGGCGAACGAGCAGGTCATCGTCGCCGGCGACATGAACGTCGACTCGCGCACCCCGGAATACGCCTCCATGCTCGCGGGCGCCGACCTGGCGGACTCCGACACGCGCACGGGGCACCCGTACTCCTTCGACACGGGCCTGAACTCGATCGCGAACTACCGCTACCCCACGGACCCGCGCGAGGACCTGGACTACGTCCTGTACCGCAAGGGCAACGCCCGCCCGGCCGGCTGGGAGAACAACGTGGTCAAGGAGGAGTCCGCCCCGTGGACGGTCTCCAGCTGGGGCACGTCCTACACGTACACCAACCTCTCGGACCACTACCCGGTCATCGGCCGCTGACCCCGCACGACCGATCCCGCCGGTGGCGGGCCCGCCCCCTCTCCGCCCAACGGGCCGCGGGAGGGGGCGTCTTCGTGCGCTCAGGCCCCGTGTACCGGCACCATGCCGTCCACGGCGTCCAGGGCGGGCCCCCACGGGTACGGCTTCTTCTCGCCCGGCTGGTTCGGCACGAACCCGCCCTCGCCGTACAGCACCCGGACGCCGGCCGACCGGAGCGTTTCCAGCGACAGCGGGAACTGGGGGTGCTGCGCATATGCGGCATTCACGCACGGCATGACGGCCATCGGGACGCCCTTGCCGATGCCCTCCGCCACGACCCCGACGGCCCACGTATCGGTGATCCCCAGCGCCCACCGGTTGACGGTGTTCATGGTCGCCGGGGCGAACAGCACGGCGTCCGCGGGTGGCCACACGTCCGGCCCTCCGGGCCGCTTGTACCGCGTGCGCACCGGGTGCCCGGTCAGAGCGGCCAACCCCGGGAGGCTGTCCTCCAGCCAGTCCGCAGCCGTCGGGGTCAGGCCCAGGCAGACGTCCCAGCCGCGACGCTGCGCCTCTTCCACCACCCCCGCGATCTCGAAAACGGGCGGGGCAGCCGAGCAGAGCAGGTACAAGGTCCTCGTCGTCATGGCTCCCGAGCCTATGCAACCGCCCCCAACCCCCAAGGAGCCGGGAGCGACGACGCACCCAGCGCCGCGGGACGGGTACCGTCCTTGAGACGAGTCTTGGACGGAGACCAGCATGCCTCTACCCGACGATGGCCACACTGGTTCTCGGATCAGGGAGCAGCGTCGCTTACGACGTCTTTCGCAGCGCGAGTTGGCCGACCGAATTCCGTACAGCCTCAGCCTGCTGACCCAGGTCGAGTGCGGCGCTCGGTCCGCAACTCCCGGTTTCGTGGCGGCAGTGGCGCGAGCACTGGGGGTGGACACATCCAAGCTGACAGGGCCGCCGGCCATGGCACTGCTGCCCTCCGAGCGACTGCTCGGCCTTGTCGCCCCGATCCGGGAGGCGCTCGACCGGTTCGACCTCGGACCGAACCCGGACCTGACCGCTGTCCGGCCGGTGCCCAAGCTGATCGCCGAGGCGGACGCGCTGTGCCGGCAGGTACGTGCCGCGCACCTGCGTGCGGCGGCCGATGCGCTGCCAGGCCTGATCGTGGAACTGACCCACACGGTGTGGACCGCCCCGTCGACGCCGCTGTGGCGGGCCCTCGCCTCGGCGTACCGGACCGCCCACGATGTGGCGCTGAAGCTTGACCACCCTGACCTCGCCCGCGTCGCCCTGGACCGGATGGGATGGGCCGCGGGTCGGGCCTCGGACCCGTGCACCGAGGCGGTGCAGCGGTACAAGCGGGCGATCCTCTGGCGCTGTGCGACGAGCCTGCCGCTGATCTCGTCGGGGCACAGCCTGCTGGCCGAGGAGACGAGCCGTGAGGCCCTCGCCGTGGCCGGGCAGCTGCACCTCGGGGCGGCCACGGTGGCCGCGAAGAACGAGGACGCCACGGCTGTGGCAACGCATCTGGCCGCCGCCCGCGACCTGGCGGACCGCGTTGGCGGCGAAGCCAGGGAAGTGCACTGGCTGTCGTTCGGGCAGGTCAACATCGAGCTGCACGAGCTTGGTGCATCGATCGCGATGCGCCGCTTCGATGATGCTCTCGGTCAGGCCCGCGCGCTGAAACTGCCGGAGTCGATGTTGATGTCACGCCGGGCCCGCTATTTGGTGGATCGGGCGCTTGTCGAGATGGAGGCCGGCTCCGCCAAGACGTCACTGCGGTACTTGGCGGAGGCCAGGAAGTTGGCGCCCGAACAGACACGGCATCTGCCCGGCACCCGGACCACCATCCGCGGACTGGTGCACATGTCGCGGCGAGCCCCGGACAGCCTCGGGGGGATGGCCCGCTGGGTCGGCATGTAGCACTCACAATTCTGTGAGTGTTCATCCCTCGCCCGGCCGTCACGCTGGTGTCTCCACCTCCGCACGACGACAGGGAGCACCGGCATGGCCGTGCCGCAGGATCACGTGGACGCGACCGAACTGGTCGCCCGGGCGCTCGCCCCGTACGGGGAACGCCCCGGTCCGGAAGGTGTCGCGGCGCTCACCGATGGCCTGATCACCTGCGGGCAGAAGCTGCACGACGCCCTCTGCGAGATGCCTTCGCAGCAGCGCCCCGTCGGGGCGTTCGAGGCCCTCGCCGAATGGGAGTACTTCGCGGCGGTCGGCCCGCTGGGGTCCGGCCCCCACGCGAACTGGAACCACGCCCGGGGCTTGGCCAGGATCATCCGGCAGCTGATGCGCGCACTGGAGCACGCAGTCGAGGCAAGCGCTTCGTGACCCGGTGCGTTCTCGAAGGCCTGTACGTCGTGGTCCTGCTCGCGGCGTTCGGCCTGCTCGTCGCCGGTATCGCACATGCCTGAGACCCCGGCCCGCTCCTCGCCCGCGCGAGGCTGGGTCGGGCCCGCCTAGGCTGCGCGCATGACGATTCGCGCTGTCGTGTTCGATGTCGCTGAGTGTCTGGTCGACGAGACTCGTGAGTACGGCACCGCGGACTGGCTCGGCGTCCCCCGCCACACCTTCGCCGCGCCTTCGGTGCGGTCATCGCCCGAGGCCAGGACTACCGCGAGTCCTTCCAGGTCTTCCGACCCGGCTTCGACCTCACCGAGCAGCGCGAGGCCCGCGCTGCCGCGGGGAAGCCGGAGTGGTTCGGTGAGGGCGACCTCTACCCGGACGTCCGGCCCGCCCTCGCCCAACTCCGCGCCGACGGCCTGTGGCTCGGCATCGCCGGAAACCAGACCGTTCGCGCCGGCGGCCTGCTGCGCGAGCTGTTCACGAAGGACGTGGACCTGATCGGCACCTCGGACGACTGGGGCGCCGGCAAGCCCGACCCCGAGTTCTTCGAGCGGGTGGCCGCGGTCGTCCCGGCCGCCGCGTCGGAGATTCTCTATGTCGGTGACCGCGTCGACAACGACCTGCGCCCCGGTAAGCAGGCGGGTATGCACACCGCGCTGATCCGCCGGGGCCCCTGGGCCACGATCCAGTGGGACACCGCCGAGGCACGCGAGCTCCCGACGTTCCGCATCGAGAGCCTCGCCGATCTGTCCCCCCGGATGGCCGAGTTCAACGAGCAAGAGCACTGACCACGGCGTCCCAGCCGTAAAGCCGGCCATCGAGGTCGCGGACGTACTGCTCGTGCTCCCACGGCCCGAGGGCGCGCCGCACCTCGCGGACCCGCTCCAGCCTGGTTGCGTACCAGTGGGTTTCCAGCAGGAGGAGCGCGCTGAGCGCGTACCGGGCAGCGTCCTCGGGCCGCTCGGCAGCGACCTCGACGGCGGCCAGGTCACCAGGAGCTCGGTGAGGACCTGACGGATGGCGTCGCCGACTCCCCGGCGGCGTGCTAGTACCCACTCCGCGGTTGGTTCTGGAGCGGCGCAGGTCAACGCTGACCGCCTCATGACCGGCGGCGGCCCGACACCCGGCAGGCGTCTCGCTGTTCTGCCGGCAGTGCGTGTGGAGCTGCTTCATCTGTGCCACATGTCAGAATCCGGCCATGACGTGCGATGTGTGTGGACACGAGATGCGGCAGGCGCCGGTAACGGAACCGCGAATGGCGTGGGACTTGCCGGTGAAGGAGCGGTGGTTCTGCTCCTGGTGTTACGCGTGGACCGAGCTGGGACACGATCCCCGTGAGGTCTCACGGCCGCAGTACGAGCCCATGTACGGGCGCTGGGAGCGGGCAGAATCGCCGGAGTTGCCCGAGGACGTGGCCCATGCCTACGACACGGCCTATGCCTATACGGATTCCGGCGCGACCCTGTGCGGCATAGAACACGTCAGCCTCTCTGTCTCTCCGTACTTGTGGGTGCCGGATTGGAACAACGCCTGCGGCGCCTGCAAGAAGGCCGCGGCCGTCATCGACCAGCGCTGGCCGCTGAACATGCGCGGCGGGAAGCGTGTCAACCCGACGCCTCCCCCCGGTTCCAGCTGGCCCCCCTTCTAGGACTGCCGACGCGTGGAGCCGGTCGTCGAGGTCGCGTCGCGCGGTGGGGTGGCCCCCGGCCGTCGCGGGCCGGGGGCAGCCCGTGTCGGGTTACGGGGTTTCGTGCGGGGCCGCGTACAGGGTCTCGATCAGGTCCGCGTACTTTTCGCGGACCACACGGCGGCGGAGTTTGAGCGAGGGGGTCAGTTCTCCCGACTCCGGGCCCCATTCCGTGGTCAGCAGGCGGTAGCGCTTGATCTGTTCGGTGCGGTTGAGGCGGGCGTTGGCCGCCTCGACCGCGCGGGCGACCTCCTCGCGGACCGCCGGGTGGCTGGCGAGTTCCGCGAGGGAGTCGGCACCGATGCCGCGGGATGCGGCCCAGGCCGGGGCCAGCTCCGGGTCCAGGACCAGCAGGGCGACCAGGTAGGAGCGGCCGTCGCCGTGCACCATGGCCTGGCCGATCAGGGGGTGTTCCTTGACGGTGTTCTCGACCAGGGCGGGCGAGACGTTCTTGCCGGTCGAGGTGACGATGAGCTCCTTCTTGCGGTCCGTCAGCCACAGGAAGCCGTCCTCGTCGAGCCGGCCCACGTCCCCGGTCGGGAACCAGCCGTCGGCGTCGTGCGCCGGCTCCAGCGAGCCGTCGGGCCGCAGGTAGCCGCCGAAGACGGTCTCGCCGCGGGCGAGGATCTCCCCGTCCTCGGCCAGCCGCAGCTCCAGGCCGTCGATCGGGCGGCCGACGGAGCCGAGCCGGAAGGCGTCGGGGCTGTTGACGGTGCAGACGCCCGAGGTCTCGGTCAGGCCCCAGGCATCCATGATCGTGATCCCCCAGCCGGCCCAGAAGCGGACCACGTCGATCGGCATCGGCGCGGTGGCGCTGGCCGTCCACAGCAGGCGGTCCAGGCCGGCCAGGCCGAGCAGCGGGTCGAGGACCTGCTCCTTGGCCCGGGCGTACGAGGCTTCGAGCGCGGCCGGGACCGTCTCGCCGCGCTCGCGGTGCCCGGCCCGGGTGCGGGCGAGGTCGCCCGCCGCCTCGATGGCCTCCCGCTGCCCGGCCGGCAGCTGTGCGAGCACCGCCCGTACGGACGCGGCGAGCTTCTCCCACACCCGGGGCACGCCGAAGAACTGCACCGGCCGCAGTTCGCGGACGGCCGGCGCGACGGCGGCCGGGTCGGCGACCATCCGGACGTGCGCCGCCCGCAGCAGCGGCAGGTAGATCCCGAGGATGCGCTCGGCGATGTGCGCGAAGGGCAGGTAGCAGATGTGCTCGGCGTGTTCCGGGAGCTCGACGCGCCGGTCCAGGCGGACGGACTGGAGGAGGATGTTGCGGTGGGTCAGCCGGACGCCCTTGGGGTCGCGGGTGGTGCCCGAGGTGTAGACGACGGTCAGCGGGTCCTCGGGCCGGGTCTCCTGCCAGGCCTTGTCGAAGGCGTCGGCGCGGTGCAGCCGGGCCCCGCTCGCGTAGAGGGATGCGTACGTGCCGTGGCCGCCGCCGGCCGCGGCGTCGGCCACGATCAGCCGCTGCAGGGGGACGGTGGGGTCGGCGATCAGCGGCTCCCACCGGGCGAGCTCCCGGGCGCCCTCGACGAGGGCGAGGCGGGCCCGGCTGTGGCGGGCGATGTGGGCGATCTGGCCGGGCGCGGAGGTCCCGTACACGGTGACGGGGACGGCGCCGAGGTGGACGAGGGCGAGGTCGCTGAGCCAGTGCTCGGGCCGGTTCCCCATCATGATCAGGACGTGGTCGCCGCGCTCGACGCCGAGGGCGGCGTACCCGGCGGCGAGGACGGCGACCCGGCGCCGGACCTCGGCCCAGCCGAGGGTGGTCCAGCCGGAGGAGCCGGAGGAGCCGGGGCCGGTGGCCGTGCCGGTGCGCCACGAGAGGGCGGGGAGGTCGCCGTACTCGGCGGCGTTGCGTGCCAGCAGGGCGGGGAGGGTGAGCTCCTCGGGACGTCCGGGCAGTCGCAGTTTCGTGGTCATGGGCAGCTCCTGGCCGTTTCACATCGTTGGTGCGACAGCAATACTGTTGAACCGCGGTACCGGAACGGGACGTGCTGATCAGAGAGCGGGGCGAGAGACCACATGACCACCGGGGTACCCGAGCCCACGCTCACCGTCGACGAGCTCGCTTCCCGGGCGGGGGTCACCGTCCGCACCGTACGGTTCTACAGCACCCGCGGCCTTTTGCCCCCTCCCGTGATCGGACCACGTCGCGTGGGGCATTACGGTCCCGAACACCTGTCGCGGCTGGCGCTGATCGAGGAGCTCCAGCACCAGGGCATGACCCTGTCCGCCATCGAGCGCTACCTCGACGCCCTGCCCGACGACCTGAGCGCGCACGACCTGGCCATCCACCGGGCGCTGGTGGCGTCCTGGGCGCCGGACTCGGCCGAGGAGGTGTCCCGGGAGGAGCTGGAGAAGCGGGCCGGGCGGCCGCTGCCGGAGGAGGACCTGCGCCGCCTCGCCGCGATGGACGTGATTGCGGACAGCGGCGGGGGGTTCCGGGTGGACCTGTCGCTGCTGCGGCTCGGGGTGGCGCTGCTCGACGTGCCGATCTCCCACGCGACGATCCTGGCGGCGCGCCGGGTGATGCTGGAGCACGCCCGGGCGACGGCGCAGGAGTTGACCCGCCTCTTCCGCGACGAGGTGTGGGGGCCGTTCACCGAGGGCGAGGACGATCCGGAGCGGGTGGAGTCCATGAAGGCCCTGTCGGCGCACATGCAGCCGATGATGGTGCAGGCTCTGGTGACCGCGTTCCAGCGGTCGCTGCGGGAGGAACTGAAGGCGGCGTTCGCCACGGGCGATTGAGCCCGGCCCGCACGGAACACCCAACTCCGGTGCGTGGAGGGTAGGTTCGGCCGCATGGCAGTGATCCACAGAACCACGATGACCCCCACCAAGCTGGAGCTCCTCGCCGCCTGGCTCCCCGCGCAGCCCTGGTACACGGCCACGGGCGTCGCTCCGGAGCCGGTCAGGGCCGGCGGTTTCCGCCTCGACGACCCGGAGGGCGAGGTGGGCATCGACTTCATGGTCGTGGCCGACGCCTCCGCCGAGCCGCCGGTCGCCTACCACGTGCCGCTGACCTACCGGGGCGCCCCGCTCGACGGCGCCGGGGCGGGTCTGCTGGGCACCTCGGAGCACGGTGTGCTCGGCAAGCGCTGGATCTACGACGCCACGCACGACCCGGTGGCCGTGGAGCGGCTGCTGGCCCTGCTGCGGGGCGAGGCCGAACCGCAGGCGCAGAGCGTCTCCGACACCCCCGACCCGACGGTCGGCACGGAGAACCCGGCCGCCGCGCTGCCGGGCCCGGCCCCGGACGCCGCCCCGCGGACCGCCCACGGGCCGCAGGGCACCGAGATCCGGGTGGAGGGGCTGTCCGCCGCCCTGTCCGTGACGCGCGTCCTGCGGCCGGATGCGCCGGCCGACGGCGCGGCCGCGGTCGTCGCCGGCTGGACCCTGCCCGACGGGACGGAGCACCGCGGGGTGTTCGCCGCCCTGCCGCCCGGCACGGCCTGACACCGGCTGCACACCGGCCCGGTCCCGGCCGGAGAGCGCCCCGCGCCACGGCCGCTCCGGGGACCCGCGGTCCCGGGAGCGGCCGTACCCGGACGGCACCGGCCGGACCCGACGGAACGGGTCCGGACGAACCGGACCCGGCCCGCCGCACGCACCCGTCAGTCGGCGTACGTCTCCCCGCGCTCGGCCTTGGCGACCAGCGAGGCGGGCGGGGTGAACCGCTCGCCGTACTGGGCGGCCAGCTCCCGCGCGCGGGCCACGAAGCCCGGCAGCCCGCCCTCGTAGCCGTTGATGTACTGGATGACGCCGCCGGTCCAGGCCGGGAAGCCGATGCCCATGATGGAGCCGATGTTGGCGTCGGCGATCGAGGTCAGCACGCCCTCGTCGAGGCAGCGGACGGTGTCCAGCGCCTCGGAGAAGAGCATCCGCTCCTTCATGTCCTCGAAGGGGATCTCCGCGTCCGGCTTGGCGAAGTGCTCGCGCAGCCCCGGCCAGATCCGGACCCGCTTGCCCGCCTCGTCGTACTCGTAGAAGCCGGCGCCGCCGCTGCGCCCGGGGCGGTCGAAGTCGTCGACCATCCGGTCGATGACCACGTCCGCCGGGTGCGCGGTCCACGAGCGGCCCTCGGCCTCGACGGCCTTGCGGGTCTCGTTGCGGATCTTGCGCGGGAGGGTGAGGGTGAGCTCGTCCATCAGGGAGAGCACCTTGGCCGGGTAGCCGGCCTGGGCCGCGGCCTGCTCGATGGAGGCGGGCTCGATGCCCTCGCCGACCATCGCGACGCCCTCGTTGATGAACTGGCCGATGACCCGCGAGGTGAAGAAGCCGCGGGAGTCGTTGACCACGATCGGGGTCTTGTTGATCTGTCGGACGAGGTCGAAGGCTCGGGCGATGGCCTCGTCGCCGGTGCGCTCCCCCTTGATGATCTCCACGAGGGGCATCTTGTCGACGGGCGAGAAGAAGTGCAGCCCGATGAAGTCGCCGGGCCGGTCGACGCCCTCGGCCAGCCCGGTGATGGGCAGGGTGGAGGTGTTGGAGCACAGCAGCGCGTCGGGGGCGACGACGTCCTGGATCTCCTGGAACACCCGGTGCTTGAGGGCGGTGTCCTCGAAGACGGCCTCGATCACGGCGTCGCAGCCCGCCAGGTCGGCGCTGTCGGCGGTCGGGGTGATCCGGGCCAGCAGCGCGTCCCGCTTGGCCTCGGTGGTGCGGCCCTTGGCGAGGGCCTTGTCGAGGAGCTTCTCCGAGTACGCCTTGCCCTTCGCCGCGGCCTGCGCGGTGACGTCCTTGAGGACCACCTCGATGCCGGCGCGGGCGCAGGAGTAGGCGATGCCCGCGCCCATCATCCCGGCGCCGAGGACGGCGACCTTGCGGACGGGGCGGGGCTCGAAGCCCTGCGGGCGGCTGCGTCCGGCGTTGACGGCCTGGAGGTCGAAGAAGAACGCCTGGATCATGTTCTTGGCGGTCTGGCCGGTCACCAGCTCGGTGAAGTAGCGGGCCTCGATGGTCAGCGCGGTCTCGAAGTCCACCTGGGCGCCCTCGACGGCGCAGGCCATGATGTTGCGCGGGGCCGGGTACGGGGCCCCGTTCAGCTGCTTCTTGAGGTTCGCGGGGAACGCCGGGAGGTTGGCGGCGAACCGCGGGTTCGACGGCGTACCGCCGGGGATCTTGTAGCCGGGGACGTCCCAGGGCTGCTGCGACTCGGGGTGGGCGTCGATGAAGGCGCGCGCCTTGGTGAGCATCTCCTCGCGGGTGGCGGCCAGTTCGTGGACGAGCCCGTTGTCGAGGGCGCGCTGCGGGGTGTACTGGGTGCCCTGGAGCAGGACCTTCAGCAGGGCGTCGGTGATGCCCATGAGGCGGACGGTGCGGGTGACGCCGCCGCCGGCCGGGAGCAGGCCGAGGGTGACCTCGGGCAGGCCGATCTTCGAGCCGGGCGCGTCGAGGGCGATCCGGTGGTGGGAGGCGAGGCAGATCTCGTAACCGCCGCCGAGGGCGGCCCCGTTGATGGCGGCGACGACCGGCTTGCCGAGGGTCTCGATGCGGCGCAGCGACCGCTTGATCTCGCTGCCGGTGTCGAAGGCGAGCTGTGCGTCCTCGGGGCGCAGCCGGATCATGTCCTTGAGGTCGCCGCCGGCGAAGAAGGTCTTCTTGGCGGAGGTGTAGATGATGCCGCGGATGGAGTCCTTCTCGGCCTCGGCGCGGTCCGCGATGGCCGCGATGGAGTCCTTGAAGGCCTGGTTCATCGTGTTGGCGGACTGGTCGGGGTCGTCGAGGACGAGAGTGACGACGCCGGTCTCGTCCTGCTCCCAGCGGATCGTGGTGGACTCGCTCATGTTCGCTACTTCCGTGTCGGCAGTGTCGGGAGGGATCGGGGGTGCAGGACGGTTTCAGAGGCGCTCGACGACGGTCGCGATGCCCATGCCGCCGCCGACGCAGAGGGTGACGAGGCCGTAGCGCTTGTCCTGGCGCTCCAGTTCGTCGATGACGGTGCCGAGGATCATCGCGCCGGTGGCGCCGAGGGGGTGGCCGAGGGCGATGGCGCCGCCGTTGACGTTGACCTTGTCGAGGGAGACGCCCATGTCCTTGACGAAGCGCAGGACGACGCCGGCGAAGGCCTCGTTGATCTCGATGAGGTCGATGTCGTCGATGGTCAGGCCGGCCTTGGCGAGGGCCTTGCGGGTGGCCGGCGCGGGGCCGGTCAGCATGATGGTGGGCTCGGATCCGGAGACGGCCGCGGAGACGATCCGGGCGCGCGGGGTGAGGCCGGCGCGCTCGCCGGCCTCGCGGGAGCCGATCGCGACGAGCGAGGCGCCGTCGACGATGCCGGAGGAGTTGCCCGCGTGGTGGACGTGGTCGATCTTCTCGACCCAGTGGTACTTCTGCAGGGCGACGGCGTCGAAGCCGCCGAGTTCGCCGATGTCCGCGAAGGACGGCTTGAGCTTGGCGAGGGTGTCGGCTGTGGTGCCGGGGCGGATGAACTCGTCGTGGTCGAGGACGACGAGGCCGTTGCGGTCGGTGACCGGGACGAGGGACCGGGCGAAGCGGTCCTCCTTCACGGCGGTCGCGGCGCGCTCCTGGGAGAGGGCCGCGTACTCGTCGACGTCGCGGCGGGAGAAGCCCTCGATGGTGGCGATCAGGTCGGCGCCGATGCCCTGGGGGACGAAGTTGACGTCCCAGTTCGTCATCGGGTCGTTGAACCAGGCGCCGCCGTCCGAAGCCATCGGGACCCGGGACATCGACTCCACGCCGCCCGCGAGGACCAGGTCCTCCCAGCCGGAGCGCACCTTGGCGGCGGCCATGTTGACGGCCTCCAGGCCGGAGGCGCAGAAGCGGTTCTCCTGTACGCCGGCCACGGTGTCCGGCAGCCCCGCGGCGACGGCCGCGACACGGGCGATGTCGGAGCCCTGGTCGCCGACCGGGCCGACGACGCCGAGGACGATGTCGTCGATGGCGGCCGGGTCCAGGCCGGGGTTGCGGTCGCGCAGGGCGTGGATGAGGCCGACGACCAGGTCGATCGGCTTGGTGCCGTGCAGGGAGCCGCTGGCCTTGCCTCGGCCGCGCGGCGTGCGGATCGCGTCGTACACGTACGCTTCGGTGCTCACTGGTCAAGCCTTTCGAGGGAGGTTAGCCGAGGAGGGAACGACCGATGATCTCCTTCATGATCTCGGTCGTGCCGCCGTAGATGGTCTGGATGCGGCCGTCGGTGAACGCCCGCGCGACCCGGTATTCGGTCATGTAGCCGTATCCGCCGTGGAGTTGCAGGCAGCGGTCGGCGACCCGCTTCTGGAGCTCGGTCGCCCACCACTTCGCCATGGAGGCGTGGACGTGGTCGAGTTCGCCCGCGGAGTGGTCGGTGATGCAGCGGTCCACGAAGGCGCGGGTGACGGCGCACTCGGTGGCCATCTCCGCTATCTCGAAGCGGACGTGCTGGAGCTTGGACAGCGGCCGCCCGAACGCCTCGCGCTCCTTGACGTACTGCGTGGTGATCTCCAGCAGGTGCTCGGCACCGGCGATGGCGGCCATCGCGATGCCCATCCGCTCCTGCGCGAGGTGGTTCATCAGGTGGCCGAAGGCGCCGTTCAGCTCTCCGAGCAGGTTCTCCTTGGGGACGCGTACGTCGTTGAAGAACAGCTCGGCGGTGTCCTGCGCCTTCTGGCCGATCTTGTCGAGGTTGCGGCCGCGTTCGAAGCCCTCCGCGCCGCGCTCGACGACGAGCAGCGACAGGCCGTGCGCCCCGCCCTCCGGCGTGGTCCTGGCGACCACGATCACCAGGTCGGCGAGGATGCCGTTGGAGATGAAGGTCTTGGAGCCGCCCAGCACCCAGTGGTCGCCGCGGTCCTCGGCGGTGGTGCGGATGCCCTGGAGGTCGGAGCCGGCGCCCGGCTCGGTCATCGCGATCGCGGTGACCGTCTCGCCGGAGCAGAACCCGGGCAGCCAGCGGCGCTTCTGCTCCTCGGTGGCCAGGTTGGTCAGGTACGGGCCGATGATGTCGTTGTGCAGGCCGATCGCCAGGCCCGGGGTGCCGGCCCGGGTGAACTCCTCGGCGATCACGGCGGCGTAGCGGAAGTCGGTGTTCCCGCCGCCGCCGTACTCCTCCGGGACGGCCAGGCCCAGCAGCCCCTGCCGGCCCGCGGCCCGCCAGACCTCGCGGCTGACGATGCCGTCCTTCTCCCACTGCTCGTAGTGCGGCAGCACCTCCTTGGCGAGGAAGGTGCGGACGGTCTCGCGGAACGCCTCGTGGTCGGCGTCGAAGATGCGGCGTTGCATCGGATCCCCCTACTGGAGCCAGCTCTTGACGGTTTCGATCAGCCGCGCGGGCTCGGGTCCGACGGGCGTCACGTTGAGCATGGTGACCCCGGCCTCGCGGAAGGCCTCCACGCGCTCGCGTACGTAGCCCGCGGGCCCGCACAGCGTCATGAGCTCGCAGAACTCGTCCGGCACGGCGGCCGCGGCGTCGCGCTTGCGGCCGGCGAGGTAGAGCTCCTGGATCTTCCGGGCCTCCTCCTCGTAGCCGTAGGCGACGGCGAGGTCGTTGTAGAAGTTCTTGCCGACCGCGCCCATCCCGCCGACGTACAGCGCGATCTGCGGGCGCGCGAGGTCCCGTACGGCGGCCGCGTCCTCGCCGATGGCGAGCAGGCCGCCCGCGACGGTCTGCAGCGGGCCGAGCGCGGGGTCGCGGCGCGCGGCGCCCTCGGCGAGCGGGCCGCCCCACACGGCGTGGGCCTTCTCGGGGATGAACAGGGTGGGCAGCCAGCCGTCGGCGATCTCGGCGGTCATCCGGACGTTCGCCGGGCCGAGGGAGGCGATGTAGACGGGGATGGAGGGGCGGACGGGCCGGGTGAGGATCTTCAGCGGCTTGCCGTGCCGGCCGCCCTTCTCCGGCGGCAGCGGCATGTCGGTGATGCCGTGGTGGTCGATGGTCTCCCGGCGCCAGATCCGGCGGCACAGGTCGACGGTCTCGCGGGTCCGGCCGAGCGGCCGGTCGTACGGCTTCCCGTGCCAGCCCTCGACGACCTGCGGGCCGGAGGCTCCGAGGCCCAGCAGGGCGCGGCCGCCGGAGAGGGCGTCCAGCCCGGCTGCCGTCTGGGCGATGAGGGCGGGGGTGCGGGAGTAGACGTTGACGATGGCCGAGCCGATCTTCATGCGCTCGGTGCGGGCCGCGAGGTAGCCCATGATCGTCGGCGCGTCGAAGCCCCAGGCCTCGGCCACCCACACCGCGTCGAGTCCGGCCGGCTCCAGGGCGGCGGCCTCGTCGGCGGCCCGGCGCGGGTCGCCGGCGTAGTCGAGCATCATCGACAGCTCCATCAGGCGTCCCCGCCCTTTCCGGTCAGGGCCGGCACGTCCCATTCGCGGGCCACGGCTGCGGTGTCCGCCCCCGGCTGTGCGGGGCCGCCGGCCATCACGGCCGGGGTCGCGGAGAACCGGGGCGCGGGGGCGGGCTGGGTGATCCCGCCGAAGTCGGTGAAGGTCCCGCGGGCGGCGAGGTGCGGGTGGTGCGGGGCCTCGCGCAGCGACAGGACGGGGGCCACGCAGGCGTCCGTCCCCTCGAAGACCGCCGTCCACTCCTCGCGCGTACGGGACTTGAAGCGCGCGGCCACGGCCTCGCGGAGCTCGCCCCACCGGGCCGGGTCCTTGCGGGCGGACGACTGGTCGGCGAGGCCGAGCAGTTCGGTGAAGCGGTCGTAGAACTGCTGCTCCAGGGCGCCGACCGCCATGTGGCCGCCGTCGGCGGTCTCGTAGGTGCCGTAGAAGGGGCAGCCGCCGTCGAGGAGGTTGGCGCCGCGCCGGTCCTGCCAGCCGCCGGCCGCCATCATCCCGTGGATCATCGCGGTGAGGTGGGCGGTGCCGTCGACGATGGCCGCGTCCACGACCTGGCCGGTACCGTCCGGGGTCCGGGCGTGCCGGAGGGCGGCGAGAACGCCGATCACGAGGTAGAGCGAGCCGCCCGCGTAGTCCCCCAGGAGGTTCGCGGGGACGGCAGGGGGCCCGTCCGGTGTGCCGATCATGCCGAGGGCGCCGGTCACGGCGATGTAGGCGATGTCGTGCCCGGCCGCGTGCGCGAGGGGGCCGTCCTGGCCCCAGCCGGTCATCCGGCCGTACACGAGCCCCGGGTTGCGGGCGTGGCAGTCGGCCGGGCCGACGCCGAGCCGCTCGGCGACCCCGGGGCGCATGCCCTCGATGAGGACGTCGGCCCGCTCGACCAGGTCCAGGACCTGTGCGGGGCCCTGCGGGGACTTCAGGTCGACCAGCACGGAGCGCTTGTTGCGGTTGGTGAGGTCGTACGCGGGGTCGATCCCCAGGCCGGCGCCGCCGGGGCGGTCCACCCGTACGACATCGGCCCCGAGGTCGGCGAGGAGCATGGCGGCGAACGGGCCGGGGCCGATGCCCGCCAGCTCGACGACGCGCACGCCGGAGAGGGGGCCGCGGACGCCGTGCCCGTGGTCCTGGCCGTGGTCCTGGCCGTGGGCACGGCCCTGGCTGCGGTCCTTCCCGTCCCGGTGTTCGTCGTGCCCGTGCTCGTGCCCGGCACCTGTCACTGCCATCGAGCCCCCAGCGTCCTGGTCTGCGAGTGTGACACAACTGATGTAACACCAGTGATGCTAGGAATGCGCTCCACCCAGCACAAGAGCAAGCGCTTAGCCGTTTGCCGCGATCCGCGCGTCCAACTCCTTGGCCTGCCGCTTCAGCGCCACGGTCCGGTAGCTCTCCTCCACCCATTCGCACAGCACCTGGGCGGACGGCGCGCCCTGCGCCTCCAGCGGCACCGAGACCCAGCCGGACCGGCCCAGGCCGTAGCCGGTCGGCTGCGCCCCTGGGGCGGACATGGCGTGGCCGTGCAGCGCCTCGTCCTTCAGCTTGACGGAGAGGCCGAGCGGCTGCGGGCCGTCGGCGCTGCCCAGAAAGACGAAAATCTTCTTGTTGACCTTCACGACGCAGTCCTCGGGGCCCCACGGGAACTCCTCCACCGCCTCGGGAAGCCCCAGGGCGAACTCCCGCACCGCCTCCCACTTGCGCAGCGCAGCCTTCACGCGCACCTCCGTTCACCGCCGTTCGCACGCGCCCTTGCGGACGGGCCCGGGCTCACGCTAGCCCCGTCCACCGCCGCGGGCCGGGCAACCGGACCGTACTGCTCCGGCATTCGCCCTCCCGCCTGCGCAAACCCGGCCGCGGCTACATCTACCTGCCGCTGGCGGCGGGCGAGCCCGTATCACCGGCTTCGTGCTGAACTCCACGGTGACCAACACCGAGGACAACGGCTACCTCGCCGTCTCCCCGGACCCCAACACCCTCGACCAGTACATCGACGACACGGCCACCTGGCCGGCCGCCCCCACCTCCTCCACCCTCAACTGGACGGTGGGCAAGACGGTGCCGAACCTCGTCCAGGCCAGCACCGGCGCCAACGGCATCGTCGACTTCTGGAACCAGAGCGACGGCAACGCCGACCTCATCGTCGACGTCTTCGGCATGTACCAGGACAACTGACCGGGCAGCCGAACCGTCTCGTGCCGGGCGCAGGAGGATGTCCGCACCCGCAGGGGACGTCCGCACCCGGAGCCCCGCCGGCGGCCCTCCGGGCCACTGGCGGGGCGCCGGCCGGTACCCGCCCGCCGCACGCTAGCCTCGGCCACCAGTACGAGCCGGGAGGAGCCGTGATGGACGCAGAGGTTCGGCAGACCGAGCGAACGGGACCGGGACGTGACCGGGCCTACGACGTCGTACTCTTCGGCGCGACCGGGTTCGTGGGGGCGCTCACCGCCGAGTACCTCGCCCGGCACGCCCCCGCCGGCTGCCGCTGGGCCCTCGCCGGCCGCGACCCCGGCAAGCTGGAGCGGCTGCGCGAACGGCTCGCCGCCCTGTACCCCGGATGCGCCGACGTGCCGCTGCTCCGCGCGGACGCCTCCGACCCGGCCGCCGTACGGGAGCTGGCCGCCGCCACCCGGGTCCTCGCCACGACGGTCGGACCGTACGTCCTGTACGGCACGGAGCTGGTCGCCGCATGCGCCGAGGAGGGCACCGACTACGTGGACCTCACCGGCGAGCCGGAGTTCGTGGACCGCGTGTTCGTCGAGCACGACGCCCGCGCCCGCGAGACCGGGGCGCGCCTGGTCCACGCCTGCGGCTTCGACTGCATCCCCGCCGACCTCGGCACCTACTTCACCGTGCAGCAGCTGCCGGAGGGCGCCGCGCTGCAGGTCGACGCGTTCGTGCGGTCCAACGCCCTCTTCTCGGGCGGCACCCTGGCCTCCGCCCTCACCGCGATGGGCCGCGGACCGCAGGCCATGGCCGCGGCGCGCGCCCGGAGGCTGCACGAGCCCCGGCTGCCGGGGCGGCGCGTACGGGGGCCGCTGGGCGTACCGCGGTTCAGCCGGGAGACCGGCACCTGGGCGATGCCGCTGCCCTCCCTGGACCCGCGGGTCGTGACCCGGTCGGCGGCCGCGCTGGAGCGGTACGGGCCGGACTTCCGCTACCGGCACTACGCCTCGGTCAAGCACCTCCCGGTCGCCGTGGGCGGCGCGGTGGCGGTCGGCGCGACGGCGGCCCTGGCCCAGCTGCCGTCGGCCCGCCGCTGGATGTCGGGCCGGTGGGGGCCGGGCGAGGGCCCGGACGCCGAGCGGCGGGCACGCAGCTGGTTCTCGGTCCGCTTCGTGGGCGAGGGCGGCGGGCGCCGCGTGTTCACCGAGGTGTCGGGCGGCGACCCGGGCTACGACGAGACCGCCAAGATGCTGGCCGAGTCGGCGCTGTGCCTCGCGTACGACGCCCTGCCGCAGCACGCGGGCCAGCTCACCACGGCGGTGGCGATGGGTGACGCCCTCCTGGACCGGCTCCAGACGGCGGGGATCCGGTTCCGGGTGGCCGCGGTGAACTGAGGGGCTGAGGAGACCTCGGGGCTCAGGAGGCTTCGCGCAGGGCCCGGCGGCACAGGGAGTCGGCGTGCCGCGTGGTCTCCGGGATCCGGAACCGGGGGCTCAGCGCGAGGGCGTGGGCGCAGGCGTTGTCGAGCGAGATCCGGTGGCCGACGGAGACGTACACCGGCTTGATCGCGTCCTGGGTCCGCAAGGCCCGCCCCACAACGGCCCCGTCGGCGGCGAGCAGTGGGGCGGCGTCCCCGCGCCGGGCACCGGGCTCCTCGTAGGTGAAGGTGAAGGGGTTCTTCGCGACCCCCATGCTCGGCAGCCCGGTCACCACCCCGAGGTGGCACGCCAGACCGAAGCCGCGGGGATGGGCGAGCCCGTAGCCGTCGCAGACCACGAGATCCGGGGCGGCGGTCAGGGCGTCGAGGGCGGCCAGAACGGTCGGCAGCTCACGGAAGGCGAGGAGCCCGGGCACGTAGGGGAAGCTGACGTGCCCGACGGCCGTCCTCTCCTCGACGACGTCGAGGGTGGCGGCGTCGAGGACGACGGCCGCGGCGGCGACCAGGTCCCGCTCGTCGTCGTACGCCACGTCCACCCCGGCGACGAGCCCCCGCCCGGGCAACGGCCCGGGCTCGTCGAGTACGACCAGATTGCGCAGTTCATCCTGTATCGCCCGGGCCTCGGCCTCGTTGGCGGGGGTCTTCACAGTCGTCATGATGGTGCGAGAGTAACCTGACGATCATGTTCGTCATGGAGCTCACCTACACAGCGCCCATCGAAGCCGTCGAAGAGGAGCTGGACGCCCACATCGCCTGGCTCGACGGCCACTACGCCTCGGGCGTCTTCCTCGCCTCGGGCCGCAAGGTCCCGCGGGACGGCGGCATCATCCTGGCGGCGGGAGTCTCCCGCGCGGAAGTCGAGCGGATCGCGGAGGAGGACCCCTTCACGGTGGCCGGCGTCTGCGAATACCGCATCACGGAGTTCATCGCCACGAAGACGTCGACAGACCTCGCCCCGGTCCGCGAACACCTGGCGACGTAGGGCGGGCAACGACCGCCGGGCGGCAAGCGGCAAGCGGCAGCAGCAAGCAGCGGCAGCGCACTGCGTGACCGCGGCACGGCAGGCGGTGTCACGGTCGACCGGGGTCGCAGGGGTGTCCGGGGGCGTCCCGGCCGCCCATCGTCCTTCCGGTGCGGGCCGGCCTGTAAAGGGCGCTCCTCCTTCGTCGTCGCGTCGCTGCGCGATGGCCTTCGGCCACCCTTGACAGACCGACCCGCCCCGGAATGCCAAAGAGCTGCCGGGAAGCCCCCGAAGGATGGCCAGGGGGACAAGTCAACGGACGGGTCTCGTCGGAGAAGCAGGGCCCGGGCTCCGCCTCGCAGCGCCACCAAGCCCCCAGGACCACCAAGGCCGCCCGGCGCCGGGGCCCCGGGCGCCCAAGGACAGCCTCCGAAGCCGAAGCCAGAGCCCGCCCGGAAGCGATGAGGCCCCAACCTGCAGGAAAGGTCGACCAGAAGCCCATCGGGACACCCGAACCGCCCCAGATCGCTACGCGCTCCT
>NZ_JACBGN010000119.1 GCF_013401435.1 Streptomyces sp. BR123 | reverse complement strand
GGGCGGGGTCGTGGACACCGCGCTCGTCTCCCTCCTCTCCGACGGCCGGATGGCCGCCGGCGGGCCCGGCATCGTCCAGGTCCTGCCCGGGGCCCGGGCCGCCGACCCCGCCGAGCGCGCTGTGCTCCGGGCGTACGCGCAGGCCCCGTCCGGTTGGCTGTACCAGGTGCGGTACGCCGCCATGATCGACCCCGCGGTCCAGGAAACCGGGGACGCGCTGGCCCACCGCGGGCTGCTCGCCCCGCCCGGCTGGGGGCGCAGGTGGCGGCGCTGGGGCACCGTCCAGGCGGCCGTGTGCGCGGCCCTGCTGTTCCTGTCGGTGCCGATGTTCCTCTTCGAGGCCGCGGTGGGCTCCGGCTCCGGCGGATCGGTCGTCCTCGGCTTGTACCCGACCGCCCTGGTCATCGGCATCGTCGTGGGCCTCGTCTGCGCGTCGCGGGCCAAGCGGCGCATCACCCCGGCGGGGCAGCAGGCCCTGCGCGGGATGCGGGCCCTGTACGGGGGCGACGGCAGCCCTCAGGTGCGGACCGCCCTGTTCGGGCTGCTCGGACTGCAGGACCCGTACGTGCGGTCCCTGCTGGTCCCGGCGGCCCGGGACACCCGGCTGGCCGCGGCCCAACACCGGTCCAGGCTCGCCGACTCGGGTGCGGCCGGCAGCCCCCGCCGCTCCGGTTCGGACGACGGGTGCGGGTCCTCCGCCCCGGATGCGGTGCCGGTCGTCTGGTGCGCGAGCAGCGACGCCGGCGGGTCCGGCTGTGGCGGCAGCAGTGGCAGTGCCGGCAGTGGGTCGAGTTGCGCCGGCTCGTCCGGTTCCAGCTGCAGCAGCTCGTCGGGGTCCAGTTGCAGCAGCTCGTCGGGGTCCAGTTGCAGCAGTAGCAGCAGTTCTTGATGCCTGGCGCCTGGCGCCTGGCGCCTGACGCCTCACGCCTCACGCCTCACGCCTCACGCCTCACGCCTCACGCTCCCTCGATCGGGGGGCGGGCGGGCGACACCCCGGCGGTGGTCCTTGTACAAGCACCTGCCCGGCGCATCTCATCGGATGATCCGAGGAGATGGAGGGCGGCCCGCCGTGAGGACCATGAGGACCGTGAGGACGACCCTGCCCGACCGCCGCCACGCCACAGCCACCGCCACCGCCACCGCCGCGGCCCTGCTCTGCCTCGTCCTGGGCAGCCCGGCCCCGGCCCGGGCGGCCACCCCTCCGGACGGGGGCGCAGCCCGCCGGGTCGCCGCCGCGGACGCCGGGGCCGAGGCCGTGGCCCGGCGGATGGCCCGGCGGCCGGCCGGCGGCGGGCTGGTCTTCGGGCCGTGCCCGGAGGCCGAGGAACTGCCCTCCCCCATCCGGTGCGCGAGCCTCGCCGTCCCCCTCGACTACGCCCGCCCCGGCGGCCCGCAGATCCGGCTCACCGTCAGCAGGGTCCCCGCCACCGGCCGCGGCGGGGCCGCCCGGCAGGGCGCGCTCGTGTACAACCCCGGCGGCCCCGGCGCCTCCGGGCTGTTCTTCCCGCTCGTCGCCGGCCTGCCCGAGTGGGAGCGCATCGGCGCCGCCTACGACCTCGTCGGCTACGCCCCGCGCGGCGTGGGCGGCGCGGCCCCGCTGTCCTGCGAGGACCCGGCCGCCCGGGCCTACGCCCGCGGCTGCGCGCAGCGGTCGGGGGCGGCGCTGCCGTACTACTCGACCCTGGACAACGTCCGCGACCTGCACGTCCTGCGGGCCGCGCTCGGCGAGCCGAAGCTGACCTTCATGGGGGCCTCGTACGGCACCTACCTGGGCGCGGTGTACGCCACCCGCCACCCGGGCCACGTCCGCCGGATGGTCCTCGACTCCGCCGTGAACCCCGACCCGCGCCGCATCTGGTACCTCAACAACCTCGACCAGGCGGCCGGTTTCGAGCGCCGCTGGCACGACTTCCGGGCCTGGGCGGCCCGCCACCACGCCGTGTACGGGCTCGGCGGCACCCCGGAGGCCGTGCAGGCGAGCTACGAGAAGGTGCGGGACGCGGTCGAGCGCGCCCCGGCGGGCGGGGTCGTCGGGTCGGGGGAGCTCCAGTCGGCGTTCCTGCAGGCCGCGTACTACGACGAGGTGTGGCCGGAGCGGGCGGCGGCGCTGTCGGCGTTCCTGGCGGGGAACCCGGGGCCGCTGACCGAGCAGGCCCGGCCGGACCCGGAGCCGGGCGCGGCTGCCGCACGGGAGAACGCCCGGGCCGTGTACACGGCGGTGCTGTGCAACGACGCGCCCTGGCCGGCGGACTGGGCGGTCTGGGACCGCGACAACACGGAGGCGGCGCGCCGGGCGCCCTTCGAGACGTGGGCGAACGCCTTCCTGAACCTGCCGTGCGCGTACTGGCCGGTCCGCGAGCGGCAGCAGCCGGCGGCGGTGGGCGAGCAGCGGGCCGCGCTCCCCGGCACGCTGGTGGTCGCGGCGGAGCGGGACGGGGCGACACCGTACCCGGGGGCACTGGAGCTCCAGCGGCGGCTCGGCCGACGGGCGTCGCTGGTCACGGAGGCGGGGGCCGGCGCCCACGGGGTGGTCGGCGGCCGCAACGCGTGCGTGGACGGGCACGTGGAGCGGTATCTGCTGACGGGGGCCACTGCGGGGTGGCGGGTCAGGTGTGCGCCGCATCCGGAGCCCGCACCGGTGTCGCTGGACAACCGGGCAGCAGAGCCCGGCAGGGTACCCGGGGTACCCAGGGCTCTGCTGCCACCGGCCGTCTGAACTTCCGGGGCGGGATCTCCGGCTGCGTCGTTTCGGGGGCAGGGCCTCCCGATCCGCCGGAGGAGGTCAGTCCTCCGGCCGTTCCCCCCTGGGGAGGTTTCAGGCGAGCCCGGCCACCAGATCGGCGACGGACTTGCGGCGCCCGGTGAAGAACGGAACCTCTTCACGGACGTGCATACGGGCCTCGGAGGCACGCAGGTGGCGCATGAGGTCGACGATGCGGTACAGCTCGTCGGCCTCGAAGGCCAGCAGCCACTCGTAGTCGCCCAGCGAGAAGGAGGCGACCGTGTTGGCGCGGACGTCCGGGAAGCCGCGGGCCATCTTGCCGTGGTCGGCGAGCATGCGGCGGCGGTCCTCGTCGGGCAGCAGGTACCAGTCGTAGCTGCGCACGAAGGGGTAGACGCTGACGTAGTCGCGGGCGACCTCGTCGGCCAGGAAGGCCGGGATGTGCGACTTGTTGAACTCGGCCGGGCGGTGCAGGGCCATGTTCGACCACACCGGCTCCAGCGCACGGCCCAGCTTGGTGCGGCGGAACAGGTTGTACGCGGTCTGCAGCTCGTCGGCCGTCTCCGCGTGCCACCAGACCATGACGTCCGCGTCCGCGCGCAGACCGGAGACGTCATAGGTGCCGCGCACGGTGATGTCCTTGGCGGCGAGCTGGTCGAAGAGCTCCTGGACCTCGTCGGCGTAGCCGGAGCGGTCCTCGGGGAGCACATCCTTCAGCTTGAAGACGGACCACAGGGTGTAGCGGATGACCTCGTTGAGGTCCTTCGCCTTCTTCCCCGCGTTGGGAATCTTCTCTGGTGCAGTCATGCGTCCATTGTCCCGTGCGCTGATCAGTGGTCGGTGCCAGGGGTCCCCAACGTGGCAATCACCACGTCGGCGGCCTTCCCGGCGCTCGCGATGCACGCCGGGATGCCGACGCCGTCGTACAGGGCGCCGCAGACGGCGAGGCCGGGCAGGGCCGCGACGGCGGTGCGGATCCGGTCCACCCGGGCGAGGTGGCCGACCGGGTACTGGGGCAGGCCCCCGTCCCAGCGGGTGACGGTGGAGGCCACCGGGCGGGCGGCGAGGCCGACGGCCTCGCCGAGGTCCCGCAGCGACACGTCGACCAGCTCGGAGTCGTCCCGGCGCAGGTCGGCCTCGTCGGCGTAGCGGCCGACGGAGGTGCGCAGCAGGAAGAGGTCGGGGTCGGCGCCGGCCCAGGACCACTTGCTGCTGGAGAAGGTGGACGCCTTGATGGTCCGCCCGTCGACGGGCGGCACGAGGAAGCCGCTGGCGCGGCCGTCGGTGATCACGGCGGGCAGCTCGGAGCGCCGGAACGCCATGGTGACCAGGGCCATCGACGCGTACTCGACGGTGCGCAGCTCGGCGGCCGCGGCGGGGGCGAGCCCGTCCAGCAGCCGGGCGGCCGGCTCGGCCGGGACGGCCAGCACGACGGCGTCGGCGGCCACCGTGCCGGTGTCGGTGACGACCTGCCACCCCTCGGGGGTACGCCGGAGCCCGCGCACGGGCGTGTCGGTACTGATCCGGGCCCCGGCCGCCCGGCAGGCGTCGGCCACGGCCCGCGGGAGCCGCCCGATGCCGCCTTCGATGCCGGAGAAGACGGGTCCGGCCTGCTGCGGCTGCTCCGCGGCCCTGCGCTGCAGCTCCCGTACGGCCTCGCCGAGCGAGGGGTGCGACCGGGCGGCCTCGAACAGCTGGGGCACGGCGGCACGCATCGACAGGCGGTAGGCGTCGCCGGCGTAGACCCCGCCCAGGAGGGGTTCGACGAGCCGGTCGACGACCTCGCGGCCGAGGCGGGCCGCCACGTACGCGCCGACGGCGACGTCCTCGCCGATCTCGGCGGGCGGCAGGTCGCGCTCGGCCTCTATCCGGGCGAGGCCCTCCGCTGAGAGCACCCCGGACTCGGCGAGCGGCGCCAGGTCGCCGGGGACGCCCATGACGTGGCCGCGCGGCATGGGCCGCAGCGCGCCCCGGGTCCACAGGTGGGCGGCGGTGGTGGCCGGCGGCTGCAGTGCCTCGCCGAGGCCGACGGCCCGGGCCAGCTCCAGGGCCTCGGGACGGCGGGCCAGGACGGATTCGGCGCCGAGGTCGACGGGGGCGCCGGCGATCTCGCCGGCGTACAGCTTGCCGCCCAGGCGCGGCCCGGCCTCCAGCAGCGTGACGCCGATGCCCGCGCCGAGCAGCCGGTGGGCCGCCGCGAGGCCTGCGATGCCGCCGCCGATGACGACGGCGTGGCGGGCCCGGGGCGCCGCCGGGTCCGTCCCGTCCGTACCGCCGTGCGCCGCGTCCGTATGCATGTCCGCTTCGTGCATGGACACATCGTCTCAGACCGATCACCGGCCGATCGCCGAGGCCTGACCGTGACCGCATCGGGACCGTCCCGGGACCGCGGGAGCGAAACCCGAGCGGCGACCGTGGACGTCGAAACGGGACAGCGGCAGCCCGAACCTTGGGGGGACAGCAGTGCAGACTCGGAACAGCCCCGGAAACCCCGACGGCCCTCGCGCCGGAGGCCGTTCACGCGCAGGGCGCAGCACCGCGGCGCTGGCCGGCCTCGGCCTGGCGGCGGCGCTCGCGCTCACCGGATGCGGCGCCGGGAACGACGGCTCCCGCGCAGCCTCGGCGGACAAGGCGGCGGTGGCCCCGCAGGCCCCGGCCCAGGGCGGCGAGGCGGGCGCGGGTGCGGCGGCACCGGCACCGGCACCGGCACCGGCGCAGGGCGCGCCCGGGAGCCCGAAGGCGCCGGCGGCGGTCCGCCCGCACGTCATCCGGACCGCGAGCCTCGGCATCGAGACGGCGGACGCCCCGAAGGTGCTGGCGGCGGCCCGTACGGCGGCGGAGGGCGCGGGCGGGTACGTGGGGAACGAGTCCACCCGGCGCGGCGAGCACGGCATGATCAGGTCCACCCTGACCCTGCGCGTGCCCTCGGACCGCTTCGACTCCGTGATCGGCGCCCTGGAGGGCAGCGGCAAGCTGCTCCACCGGAAGGTGGAGGCGCAGGACGTCACCGAGAAGGTCGCGGACGTCGACAGCCGGGTCATGTCGCAGCAGGCGAGCGTGGCGCGGGTGCGGGAGATGATGGAGAAGGCCACCGCGCTCGGCGACGTGGTCATGCTGGAGGGCGAGCTCGGCAAGCGCCAGTCGGACCTGGAGGCGCTGCTGGCCCAGCAGAACGCGCTGCGGGACCAGACCTCGATGAGCACGATCACGGTCGAGGTTTCGGAGCCCGCGGCCGGCAGGCCGGGTGAGGAAAAGAAGGACGCACCGCCGTCCGTCACGGGCGCCCTGGAGGGCGGCTGGCACGCCTTCACGACGGTCCTGCGGTACGTGGTGCTGGCGGTGGCCGTGGTGCTGCCGTTCGCGGTGACGGCGGCGCTCGGCGTGCTGGCGTTCCGGGTGTACCGGCGGCTGCGCCCGAAGAAGCCGAGTACGGGGTCCACGCCGGGGACCGCGCGCACGATCCCGGGCCCGGCGCCGACGCCGCCCTCGGCCCCGGAGCCGGACCCGACGCAAATGGCCCCCGGTTCCGGACTGAACACCCGTACGCCCGTAGCGTGTTCCCCAGGAACGGCGGCGGAGGACGGTGCGGACGATGGCAGCGGAACGACTCGTGGTGATCGGCGGTGACGCGGCGGGGATGTCCGCCGCGTCGCAGGCGCGGCGGCTGAAGGGCCCGGAGGAACTGGAGATCGTCGCCTTCGAGCGCGGGCACTTCACCTCGTACTCCGCGTGCGGGATCCCGTACTGGATCGGCGGCCAGGTCCCCGAGCGCGGCGACCTGATCGCCCGGACCCCGGAGGAGCACCGCGCCCGGCACATCGACCTGCGCACCCGGACCGAGGTCGTCGAGCTCGACCTCGCCGGGAACCGGGTCCGGGCCCGCGACCTCGACTCGGGGGCCGAGTCCTGGACGGGCTACGACAAGCTCGTCCTGGCGACGGGCGCCCGCCCGGTCCGGCCCCGGCTGCCCGGGATCGGGGCGCACGGTGTGCACGGCGTGCAGACCCTGGACGACGGCCAGCGGCTGATGGACACCCTGGAGCGCACGCCGGGCCGCCGGGCGGTCGTCGTCGGCGCGGGCTACATCGGCGTGGAGATGGCGGAGGCCCTGGTCCACCGGGGCTACGAGGTCACGGTCCTGCACCGCGGAGCCCAGCCCATGGCCACCCTGGACCCGGACATGGGCGGCCTGGTGCACAGCGCCATGAACCGCATGGGCATCACCACGGTCGCGGGCGCCGAGGTGGTGAAGGTCCTCACCGACGAGGAGGGCCGGGCCCGAGCGGTGGCCACAGCGGGCGGCGACGAGTACCCGGCGGACGTGGTGGTCCTCGGCATCGGCGTCGAGCCCCGCACCGCCCTGGCCCGGGCGGCGGGACTGCCGCTGGGCACCTCGGGCGGCCTGCTGACGGACCTGTCGATGCGGGTCCGCGGCCACGACGACGTCTGGGCCGGCGGCGACTGCGTGGAGGTCCTCGACCTGGTGGCGGGCCGTCACCGGCACGTCCCGCTCGGCACGCACGCCAACAAGCACGGCCAGGTGATCGGCTCCGGTGTCGGCGGCGGCTACGCCACGTTCCCCGGGGTCGTCGGCACGGCGGTGAGCAAGGTGTGCGACCTGGAGATCGCCCGTACGGGGCTGAGGGAACGGGACGCGCTCGACGCCGGCCTGCGCTTCGTCACGGCGACGATCAGCTCCACGACCACGGCGGGCTACTACCCGACGGCCGCCGGCATGACGGTCAAGGTGCTGGCCGAGCGCCGCACGGGCCGGCTGCTGGGTGTGCAGATCGTCGGCGGGGCGGGATCCGCGAAGCGGGTGGACATCGCGGCGGTCGCGCTCACGGCCGGGATGACGGTGGAACAGGTCGTCGCCCTGGACCTGGGCTACGCCCCGCCGTTCTCCCCGGTCTGGGACCCCGTCCTGGTGGCCGCCCGCAAGGCCGTCTCCGCGGTCCGCGCCGCGGGGGCGTAGGCCCGGCCGCCCTTCCCGGAAGCGGGCGCTCCGCGGCCGGTGCGCTCGAACGCCGCGCGGGCCGGGTCTTCCGGCCCCGCCGGCGTTCGAGGCGCGGGGATCCGGGGGCGGAGCCCACGGTGTCGGGAAGGGGCGGGGTGGGGAACCGCTCCGCGCGGCGGCGGCACCGCGGCCCGAGGCGCGGGCCCCGCGGCCGCGGCGTCGGCCGGCGCTAGCGCTGCGTCTTGGTGTGGACGTAGTCCACGAGGCGGGTCAGGGCCTCCGGGTCGGTGGTCGGCAGGACCCCGTGGCCCAGGTTGAAGACGTGGCCCTCCAGCCCGGCCGCCGCCGCCAGGACCTCGTCCGTCTTGGTCTCGACGGCCTCGGTGGTGGAGAACAGCACGGCGGGGTCGAGGTTGCCCTGCAGCGCCTTGCCGGGGCCGACCCGGCGGGCCGCCTCGTCCAGCGGGATCCGCCAGTCGACGCCGACGACGTCCGCACCTGCCTCGCCCATCAGGCCGAGCAGCTCGCCGGTGCCCACGCCGAAGTGGATCCGCGGGACGCCGTAGGAGGCGACGGAGTCGAAGACCTTCGCCGAGGCGGGCATCACCGAGCGCCGGTAGTCAGCGGGGGCGAGGGCGCCGACCCAGGAGTCGAAGAGCTGGACCGCCGAGACGCCGGCCTCGATCTGGACCTTCAGGAAGGCGGAGGTGATCTCGGCGAGCCGGTCGAGGAGGTCCGCCCACAGCTGCGGGTCCCCGTACATGAGGGCCTTGGTGTGCTCGTGGTTGCGGGACGGGCCGCCCTCGACGAGGTAGCTCGCGAGGGTGAAAGGCGCGCCGGCGAAACCGATCAACGGCGTGGAGCCCAGTTCACCCGTGAGCATGCCGATCGCCTCGGTGACGTACGGGACGTCGTCCGGGGTGAGGTCGCGCAGCTGTGCGAGGTCCTCGCGGCGCCGGATCGGCTGGGCGACGACGGGGCCGATGCCCGGCTTGATGTCCAGGTCGATGCCGATGGCCTTGAGGGGGACGACGATGTCGGAGAAGAAGATCGCCGCGTCGACGCCGTGGCGGCGCACCGGCTGCAGGGTGATCTCGGTGACCAGGTCGGGGCGCATGCACGACTCGAGCATCGCGGTGCCCTCGCGGACCTTGCGGTACTCCGGCAGGGAGCGGCCGGCCTGACGCATGAACCACACCGGGGTGTGCGGTACCGGCTCACGGCGGCACGCCTTCAGGAAGGCGGAATCGTACGTCTGACTCGGCTGGCCCGTCGGGCGGTCGTTGGCGCTCACGCCGCAAATCTTCGCACGTACGGCGAAGAGGCCCTCTCGGCGCGGGTGTCCCTGCGCCGCACGGGCCCTCGTTCCGCCTAGTCTTCCGGGCATGGCTGCGGCTCAGGGACGATTTTCAGATGGTGCCGACGGTATGGACAGCGGGAAGGAGAGCTCCGTCCCGCTCCCGTTCCGGCGGGCGGTCGAGGGGCTGACGAAGGCGCGCCTGCGGCCGGGGATCGAGATCGACCCGGCGAGACCGCCGCAGAGGCTGGCGCCGTACGCGCACGCGCTGGAGGCGGCGGTCGTGGAGGGCGAGGACGACCTGGCCGACGGACGGCTGATCCTGCTGCACGATCCGGCCGGGCACGAGGCATGGCGCGGAACGTTTCGGCTGGTGACGCTGGTCCGGGCGGAGCTGGAGCCGGAGATGGCCGCGGACCCGCTGCTGCCGGAGGTGTGCTGGTCGTGGCTGACGGGGGCGCTGGAGGCGCGCGGGCTGTCGTGCGGAGAGGCGAGCGGCACTGTGACGATGGCGGGCTCGCACTACTTCGGCGGGCTCGCCGGGCGGCGGCCGGCCACGCAGATCGAGATCAGGGCTTCGTGGACGCCGCGCGAGGGTGTGGGAGGAGTGCCGGACACCTCGGGCCACCTGGCGGCCTGGTGCGAGCTGCTGTGCCAGGTGGCGGGGCTGCCGCCGCTCGGTCCGGGTGAGGCGGGGCCGGGTGTGGTATCGCTGCCGCAGCGGCGCGGTCCGCACCACCCGTAGCGGCCGGCCGGTACGCGCCGTGGCGGCGGGCCCGTACGCGGCGTGGCGGCGGGCCCGTACGCGGCGTGGCGGCGGGCCCGTACGCGGCGTGGCGGCGGGCCCGCAGGCGGCCCGGGGCCGCCCTCGGGCCGCTCCCGGTCACCGCCCGGGCCACTCCCCGGGGCGGCCGTCCGTGGAACGGCTGATCGAAAGGCTCCCGCAGAGTGCCGGAACACAGCACAGGTTGCGGGCTTCTGATCGCGCGCTGATCGATCGCGCGTCCGAATTGCCCGAATTGTTACTCACCAAATCGTGATCATTCCCTAAAGCCGGGCGGGTGACGTGCCGAAGGAGGAGTCAGTGACCATCCGCACGGTTCGCACCGGCTTCCCTTCCCCGAGCCGGCCGTCCCGCCACTCCCCCAGGAGGCCTAGGTGTCCGTTCTTCTCGAGCAGCCCGCAAGCCTGGTCGCCTACCGCCCGAACAAGCCGACGGCCATGGTCGTCGTGGCCGACCCGCGCGTCCGTTCCACCGTGACCCGCCATCTGTGGGCCCTCGGAGTACGCGATGTCATCGAGGCGTCGTCCATCGCGGAGGCCCGCCCCCGCATCGGCAGCCCGCGCGACATCTGCGTGGCCGACGTGCACCTGCCGGACGGCTCCGGCCTGACCCTGCTCTCCGAGACCCGCGCGGCGGGCTGGCCGAACGGCCTCGCCCTGTCCGCAGCCGACGACATCGGCGCCGTGCGCAACGCCCTCGCGGGCGGCGTCAAGGGCTACGTCGTCACCGGCACCCGGACCAACATCGGGCTGCCCACCCGGCCCGGCGCCGCCCCCATCGGCGCCGCCGCCGCCCGTATGCACCGCCGCCCCCCGGGTGCCCCGAGCCACCCGGGCGGCTACCGCGAGCTCTCCGGCCGCGAGGTCGAGGTCCTGCGCCTCGTCGCCGAGGGCCAGTCCAACAAGGCCATCGGCGTCTCGATGGGCCTGTCCGCCCTGACCGTCAAGTCCCACCTCGCCCGGATCGCACGCAAACTGGGCACCGGCGACCGGGCCGGAATGGTCGCCGTCGCCCTGCGGACCGGCATCATCCACTGAATGCGCCGGACCCGTCCGCCCGTTCCGGCCACCGCCGCCCGACCGACCCTTCGGCGACCGCCTCCCCACGTACCGCCGGCACCGGGTTTCCTCCGCGGGAACCCGGGAGAAACCTCCGCTCTTCCCCACCGCGCCCGTCGCCGGAACGTTCCGGCGACGGGCGCGTCCCATCCGCGGATACCCTTGAGCGGTGACCGACGCCCAAGAGACCGCAGCAGACCTGCGCACCACCACCGGGGGCGGCCCCCCGGACGACGTCGACAAGGCGCCGATTCCCTTGCTCGAACCCCGCGAGGGCATCCCTCCGGTGGTCGCCGACGAGGACGCCCTCGCCCGGGTGGTCGCGGCCTTCGCCGCGGGCACCGGACCCGTGGCGGTCGATGCCGAACGCGCTTCCGGATACCGGTACGGCCAGCGCGCCTACCTGGTCCAGCTGCGCCGGGAGGGCGCGGGATCCGCGCTGATCGACCCCGTCGGCTGCCCGGACCTGTCCGCGCTGGGCGAGGCCCTGTCCGGGACCGAGTGGATCCTGCACGCCGCCACCCAGGACCTGCCGTGCCTGCGCGAAATAGGCATGGTCCCGACCTCCCTGTTCGACACCGAGCTCGCCGGCCGTCTCGCCGGCTTCCCCCGCGTGGGACTGGGCGCGATGGTCGAGAGCGTGCTCGGCTACGCCCTGGAGAAGGGCCACTCCGCCGTCGACTGGTCGACCCGTCCGCTCCCCGAGCCGTGGCTGCGCTACGCGGCGCTCGACGTCGAGCTGCTGGTCGACCTGCGCGACGCACTGGAGAAGGAGCTGGACCGGCAGGGCAAGCTGGAGTGGGCCCGGCAGGAGTTCGACGCCATCGCCGCCGCACCGCCCGCCCCGCCGCGCAAGGACCCCTGGCGCCGCACCTCCGGCATGCACAAGGTGCGCCGCCGCCGGCAGATGGCCGTCGTACGCGAGCTGTGGGAGTCCCGCGACCGGATCGCGCAGCGGCGCGACGTCTCGCCGGGCAAGGTGCTGAGCGACGCCGCGATCGTCGAGGCCGCGCTCGCCCTGCCGGGCAACGTGCACGGGCTGGCGGCCCTGCCCGGGTACGGGCAGCGGATGGGCCGGCGCCAGCTGGAGCAGTGGATGGCCGCCGTGGACCGGGCCAAGGCCCTGCCCGAGGCCGCGCTGCCGCAGCCGGGCGCCGGCCCCGCAGGTCCGCCGCCGCCGCGCGCGTGGGCCGACAAGGACCCGGCCGCCGCGGCCCGGCTGTCGGCCGCCCGCTCGGCGGTGTCCGCGCTCGCCGAGCGGCTGGCCCTGCCCCAGGAGAACCTGATCACCCCGGACACCGTGCGGCGGCTGTGCTGGGAGCCGCCCAAGCGGCTCGGCCAGGACACGGTGGCCGAGGCCCTGGCCGGCTACGGCGCCCGCCCCTGGCAGATCGAACAGGTGACCCCGGCCCTGGTCACCGCCCTGGCCGCGACCGCCTGACGCGCCACGCCGCCTTCGAAGGAGCCCCCGGCCGCCGGGGGCTCCTTCGCGTCCGCGGCCGACCGCGCCCGCTGTTGCGCGGCCATGACATTCCGTTACCCGACCATGACGTTCCGACTCTTTTGAACACGCTCAACGCCGACTAGCTTCTTGAACGTGATCAAAAACGAGGACGAGACGCAGAACGAACACGGCGCGCACGGCGGCGCATACGGCGCCTGGGTGCGCCACTTCGAGGAGGAGCGGGAGCGCCGCGCCGCCCTCGGCGACCCGGACTGGGCGCGGGGCGCACGACTGTCCCCGGCGCTGGTGCGCAGCATCCGGACGTTCCAGGTGGGCGAGGACGGCGACGGTGCGGCCCTCGCCTCGAAGGCGGACCGCGCGGGCGACCCGGCGTACGCGGCCGCGGCGCGGCTGTTCATCGCCGAGGAGCAGAACCACGCGCGCCTGCTGGCCCTGCTGCTGTCGGCGGCCGGGGCCGACACCCTCGACGGGCACTGGACCGACGCGGCGTTCGTCCGGGTGCGGCGCCTGCTGGGGCTGCGGGTCGAACTGATGGTGCTGATGGTCGCGGAGGTCGTCGCCCTGCGGTACTACCGGGCCCTGCGCGACGGCTCCGCCGATCCGCTGGCCTCCGAGGTCGCGGCCAGGATCCTGGCCGACGAGGAGCGGCACGTGCCGTTCCACTGCCGCCGCCTGCACGAGGGCCTCGCCGGGCTGCCCCGGCCCGCCCGGAAGGCCGCGACCACGGGCTGGCGGGCCATGGTGGCTGCGGCGGCGCTGCTGGTGGCGGCGGATCACGGGACCGCCCTGCGGGAGGCGGGGGTCTCGCGGCGCGCCTTCCTGTCGGACGTGGTCGGCTCCTCGGCGCCGATGGCCGCGACCATGTCGGACGGCCCGGTTCCGGCCGTTCCCGCCCCGGCCGGAGCCCCCGTCGCGGTGTGAGCTTCGCCGCTCCTCGGCGAGGGGGTGTGCACACCGGTTACTCGCAAGTAGCATGGGCGGGTGAGCGGGCGCTCAGTCACCTCGTGACGGGCCGCCCGCCGCGCAGCAGTGCACACCCGCACCTGGAGGAGAGCCAACGTGCCTCGTACCGTCAGGGACGTCGTCTTCGTCGACGGCGTCCGCACCCCGTTCGGCAAGGCGGGCCCGAAGGGCATCTACCACGAGACCCGCGCCGACGACCTCGTCGTGAAGGCGATCCGGGAGCTGCTGCGCCGCAACCCGGACCTGGACGCCAAGAAGATCGACGAGGTGGCCATCGCCGCCACCACGCAGATCGGCGACCAGGGCCTCACCATCGGCCGCACGGCCGGCATCCTCGCGGGCCTGCCCCAGTCCGTGCCGGGCTACTCGATCGACCGCATGTGCGCCGGCGCGCTGACCGCCGTCACCGCCGTCGCGGGCGGTGTGGCCTTCGGTGCGTACGACGTCGCCATCGCCGGCGGTGTCGAGCACATGGGCCGCCACCCGATGGGCGAGGGCGTCGACCCGAACCCGCGCTTCGTCTCCGAGAAGCTGGTCGACGAGTCCGCCCTGTTCATGGGCATGACCGCCGAGAACCTGCACGACCGGTACCCGACGATCACCAAGCTCCGCGCCGACCAGTACGCCGTGCGCTCGCAGGAGAAGGCCGCCAAGGCGTACGCCGACGGCAAGATCCAGCAGGACCTGGTCCCGATCTCGGTGCGCAACACCAACGCGGAGGTCGGTGAGACGGGCTGGGGCCTGGTCACCTCCGACGAGCCGATGCGTCCGGGCACCACGCTGGAGAACCTGGCCGGCCTGAAGACCCCGTTCCGTACCCACGGCCGGGTCACCGCGGGCAACGCCGCCGGCCTGAACGACGGCGCCACCGCCGCGATCATCGCGTCCGAGGACTTCGCCCGGGAGAACAACCTCCCGGTCAAGATGCGCCTCGTCTCCTACGCCTTCGCGGGCGTGGAGCCGGAGGTCATGGGCTACGGCCCGATCCCGGCCACCGAGAAGGCCCTGGCCCAGGCCGGCCTGTCCATCGAGGACATCGGCCTGTTCGAGATCAACGAGGCCTTCGCGGTCCAGGTCCTCGCCTTCCTGGAGCACTACGGCATCGCCGACGACGACGCCCGCGTCAACCAGTACGGCGGCGCCATCGCGTTCGGCCACCCGCTGGCCTCCTCCGGTGTCCGTCTGATGACGCAGCTGGCCCGCCAGTTCGAGGAGCAGCCGCACGTCCGCTACGGCCTGACCACCATGTGCGTGGGCTTCGGCATGGGCGCGACGGTCATCTGGGAGAACCCGCACTTCGACACCGAGGGAGACTCCAAGTGAGCACCACCGCTGAGCTCCTGAAGGGCGCGGCCGAGCTGTTCCCCGACGAGGTCGTCACCCGGGCGCACGTCCGCCACCTCGACCTGCCGTACGGCGCCGGGCGCTTCGCGCTCATCACGCTGGACAACGGCTTCGACCACACCAAGCCGACCACCTTCGGCCCGCAGTCGCTGGCAAACCTGAACGCCGCCATCGACCAGGTCGAGCAGGAGGCCGCCGAGGGTTCGATCACCGGCATCGGCCTCACCGGCAAGCCGTTCATCTTCGCGGTCGGCGCCGACCTCAAGGGCGTCGAGCTGCTGAAGGCGCACGACGAGGCGCTGGCCATCGGCAAGGGCGGCCACGACGTCTTCAAGCGCCTGGCCGGCCTGGCCGTCCCCACCTTCGCGTACTACAACGGCGCGGCCATGGGCGGCGGTGTCGAGGTCGGTCTGCACTGCACCTACCGCACCGTCTCGAAGGCGCTGCCGGCCTTCTCCCTCCCCGAGGTCTTCCTGGGCCTGGTCCCGGGCTGGGGCGGCTGCACCATCCTGCCGAACCTGATCGGCGCGGAGAAGGCGGTCTCGGTGATCATCGAGAACTCGCTGAACCAGAACAAGCAGCTGCGCGGCAAGCAGGTCTTCGAGCTCGGCATCGCCGACGCCCTGTTCGAGGGCGCCGACTTCCTGGAGCAGTCGCTGCTGTGGACCGCCAAGGTCCTCAAGGGCGACGTCACGGTCGAGCGTCCCGAGGTGGACCGCGGCGAGGCCTGGGACCAGGCCGTCGCCAAGGGCCGCTTCATCGCCGACGCCAAGGTGCACGGCGCGGCCCCGGCCGCGTACCGCGCCCTCGACATCATCGAGGCGTCCAAGGACGGCGACCTGCAGAAGGGCTTCGACGCCGAGGACCAGGCCCTGGCCGACCTCATCATGGGCGGCGAGCTGCGCTCGGGCATCTACGCCTTCAACCTGGTGCAGAAGCGCGCCAAGCGCCCGGCCGGCGCCCCGGACAAGTCCCTGGCCCGCCCGGTCACCAAGGTCGGCGTCGTCGGCGCGGGTCTGATGGCCTCGCAGCTGGCGCTGCTGTTCCTGCGCCGCCTGGAGGTGCCGGTGGTGCTCACCGACATCGACCAGGAGCGCGTCGACAAGGGTGTGGGCTACGTCCACGCCGAGATCGAGAAGCTGCTCGGCAAGGGCCGCATCAACCAGGACAAGGCCAACCGCCTCAAGGCGCTGGTGACCGGCGTCCTGGACAAGGCCGAGGGCTTCGCGGACGCGGACTTCATCATCGAGGCCGTGTTCGAGGAGATGTCCGTCAAGCAGAAGGTCTTCGCGGAGGTCGAGGCGGTCGCCCCGGCGCACGCGATCCTCGCCACCAACACCTCCTCGCTGTCGGTGTCGGAGATGGCCTCCAAGCTGCGGCACCCGGAGCGCGTGGTCGGCTTCCACTTCTTCAACCCGGTCGCGATCCTCCCCCTGCTGGAGATCGTCCGCGGCGAGAAGACCGACGACGCCTCGCTGGCCACGGCCTTCGGTGTCGCCCGGAAGCTGAAGAAGACCGCGGTCCTCACCAAGGACGCCCCGGCGTTCGTCGTGAACCGCATCCTGACCCGCTTCATGGGCGAGATCCAGAACGTCATCGACGAGGGCACCCCGGTCGTCACGGCGGAGAAGGCCATCGAGCCGCTCGGCCTGCCGATGTCCCCGCTGGTGCTGCTGGAGCTGGTCGGCCCGGCCATCGGCCTGCACGTCTCCGAGACACTGAACCGCGCCTTCCCGGAGCGCTTCAAGGTCTCGCCGAACCTGAAGGCGGTCGTCGAGGCCGGCAAGCGCGGCTTCTACGTCTACGACTCCGGCCGACCGGAGCTGGACCCCGAGGTCGCCGCCCTCCTGGTCCAGGGCGACTCTGTCCTGACCGAGGAGCAGGTGCGGACGCGCGTCCTGGACGCGGTGGCGCAGGAGATCGGCCTGATGCTGGAGGAGGGTGTCGTGGCCGAGGCCCAGGACATCGACCTCTGCCTCATCACGGGCGCCGGCTGGCCCTTCCACCTGGGCGGCATCACGCCGTACCTGGACCGCGAGGGCGTCTCGGAGCGCGTGAACGGCAAGAAGTTCCTCGCCCCGGGCCTGGCGAGCGTCCCGGCCTGACACCGGCGGACCCCGCCTGACGGCGGGTGAGTGCTGCGGACGCCCGTCCCCCGCCGGGGGCGGGCGTCCGGTGCTTGCGGGGCCGCGTCCCGGGTCCGTCCGCACCCGTGCCCCGCCGTGGCCCCGCCGTGGCCCCGCCGTATCGCCGTCGGGGCCGCCTCCGGGGCCCGGCGCCCGGGCTGGCAGAATGAGGCCCATGGCGGATGGCAAGAGACCTTTCAGCCGCCGGACCCTGTTGTTCGCGGGCGGCGCGGCGGCAGCCGGGCTCGCCACGGGCGGCCTGACCTGGGCCCAGCGGCCCGGCCCCGACGACGACCCGTACGGGGACGGAGACGGGGACGGGGAAGACGCCGCCACCCCGCGGCAGGTGGGCGATTTCGACCTGCGCACCGGTGCGGAGCTGCTGGCCCCGGCGCCGCTGTTCAACACGACGGGCCCGCAGTCGTTCGCGTTCGACGACAGCAACGGTCAGGTCTACACCCTCCAGGTGGTCCAGGACGGGATCCGGCTCGACGACGAGCAGGAGGCCGTCGCATACGACGACCGCAAGTCGGCCGGAGATATGTGCCTCACCCGGCTGGACAGTTCCGGGAATACGCTCGGGCACATGTATCTGCGCGGCTTCGGCCACGGAATTTCCTTCGGTGTCGAGCCGACGGGGCAGCGTACGTACATATGGCTGGAGGGCCGGGCCGATCCGAAGAACGGTTACGGCCGGACGGTGGTCCGCGTGCCGTTCAAGGACGGCACGGTGCTGGACAGCTCCGACGACTCCGTGCGGCATTTCGAACCGGTGCCCGGGGCCACCGCCGTCTGCCCGGCGCTCGACCTGGCCGGCGAGCGGGTGCTGGTGAGCCACGAGGAGGCGGGCGAGCACCGGTTCTCGGTGTACGGGATGGCGGATTTCCTGGCCGGGCGCTTCACCCCGGCCCAGACGATCAAGGCCGGCGTACAGGTCAGGGAAGAGGAGTGGTTCCAGGGCTGCGCGCTGTCCGGGGACTTCGTGTATGTACTGACCGGCAATCCCTATACCGGAAAGAACGGGCGCAATCCGCGGAAATCCGGCGGCAATACCTACGTGTCCGCAATCGACGTGCGCACGGGCCGGGCGCAGGGCCGCCACAAGGTGAAGGTGGCCCCGGATCTGCCCTATCGGGAACCCGAGGGAATCGCGGTGCGCCGGGCGGGTTCACAGGCGGCTTTGTGCGTCGGATTTTCCGTGAAGGCGAAGGACCGGCGCGAGCTGACGGTGTACCGGTTCACGGGCTGAGAGCCCGCCGGGAGGGATGACCGTCACATATTTCCGCGACGGGCCCGTAATCATTGGCCTGCGATTCACGGCATGTCCTGGAGCCGTCCATGAGGCTGCTTATACTACTGCGACACTTCACGCGACTCTTATACCTCCATGGGGGAGGCACCGCACCATGGGCTCCAAGCGGCTGCGCGCCGCACTCGGCGTTGCGATCACTTCTGGACTCATCCTCAGCTTTCTCGGGATGCTGGTCGCGGTCGCGCTCGTCTCCCTCCCTCTCTTCACCGGCTGCGCGGCCCTCAGCTACGTCGCCGACCTGATGCTCCACAACACCGAGTCGCCGACCCTGGAGAAGCTGCGCGACTCCCGCTTCGGCCTCACCATGCGCTTCCTGATCCGGCAGTTCCTGCTGCTGGGCCTGTGCGGCGCCGTGGCCGACATCGAGTCGTTCGTGGCGCAGATGACCACCATCGGCCTGCTGCTGCTGTTCATCCTCCAGCTCGCGTACGGCGCCCTGCTCAAGCACGTCCGCAAGTCGCGCAACGAGCTGCCGTTCACCACGCGCGGGCTGGACCTGGAGGCCCTCGGCATCCGCCGCATGCCCCACCCGTTCCTGATGGACAAGCACGTCCGCAAGACCCTGCACCTGGACATCCCGCTGGTCGCCGGAGCCCTGGCCACCATCGCGACGGACGACTGGCGCTGGGTCACGTACGGCATGATCATCACGGTCTTCCTCGCCTACTTCTCCCTGCTGGTGCTGGTGCCGGACGCGCGCAACGCGCTCAAGCTGCCCACCACCGACGAGGCCATCGACGAGCTCAACCACCAGCTCTCCGCGTACCGGCCCCAGGTCGCGCTCTACTTCACGTTCGCCGCCATCTCCAAAGACTTCATGTACCAGGTGAACATGTGGCTGGAGGCCCTGGAGGCGCTCGAACTGCGGCCCATCATCGTGCTGCGCGAGCGGGCCACCCTGCGCTACCTCGACGCGACGCCCGTTCCCGTCATCTGCGTGCCCAAAGCCGACAACCTCGCCCGTATCGAGATGAACGAGCTCCGTGTCGCCCTCTACCCGGGCAACGCGGGCAAGAACGTGCACATGCTGCAGCGCGCCGAGGTCAAGCACGTCTTCATCGGCCACGGCGACAGTGACAAGCTCGCCAGCAGCAACCGCGTCAGCAAGGTCTTCGACGAGATATGGGTGGCCGGCCGGGCCGGCCGCGACCGCTACGAGCGCATCAAGCACGCCGTCACCCCGCACCAGATCGTCGAGGTCGGCCGCCCCCAGCTTGCGCCCCTGCGCCCCTGGACCGGCAAGATCGCGGGGAAGATCCCGACCGTCGTCTACGCCCCCACCTGGGAGGGCTGGACCGACGACGCCTGCTACACCTCCGTCATCCCGGCCGGCGAGAAGCTGATCCGGGCGCTGCTCGACGACGAGCGCGAGATCCGGATCATCTACAAGCCGCACCCGCTGACCGGCTCCCGCTCCCCCGAGGCCGCCGCCGCGCACCGCCGCGTCATCGCCCTCCTCGAAGAGGACAACGCCCGGCGCTTCGGCCGCAACATCACCGACTCCAAGACCGCGGCCAAGAAGCTCGCCCGCATCGACCAGCGCATCGCCGACCTCTCCGAGCGCGGCGTCCGCTCCAAGTACCCGGACCTCACCGAGGAGGAGCGGACCGCACGCATCCGGCGCAGCCGCAACCAGGCCGGCGCCCTGTACTGGAGCGCCATCCCCGACGCCGCGCACCACGTGGTGACCGAGCGGATCCCCGCCCTGTACGACTGCTTCAACCAGTCCGACCTGCTGATCGGCGACATGTCGAGCGTCGTCTCCGACTTCGTGGCGACCCGCAAGCCGTACGCGATCTTCAACCTGGAGGGCCTGCCCGACCAGGAGTTCCGCAACGAGCAGCGCACCGCGTACGCCTCGTACCTCCTCGACGGCGACTGCAACGGCCTGGCCGAGGCCCTCGACGCGACACTGAACCCGAGCCTGGACGTCATGGCGCCCTACCGCGAGCAGCTCAAGGAGTACCTGCTCGGCGCGGAGTACCCGCCCTCGATCGTCCGATTCAACGCGGCCGCCAACGACCTCTACCGGCGGGGCATCCGCGACTTCCCCATCGAGTACCCGGAGCCGGAGGATGCGCACTTCCCGGCCTAGCCGGCTCCGCCCCGCAGCACCAGCACCTGTCTCTTATACACAGC
>NZ_JACBGN010000118.1 GCF_013401435.1 Streptomyces sp. BR123 | reverse complement strand
TGGTGATGGGAGCCCGGCGGAGACGGTGGCGTTGGTGGGTGGGGTGGCTACGGCCACGCACGCCTACGCTTCCACGGCGGGTAGTCCGTATGGCGTCACTGCCGTCTACAGCGGGGACAGTGACTTCCAGGCCTCCACCGGCACCGACACCCACACCGTGAACATCGCCCTGACGACCACCACGGTCACCTCGGCACCCGACCCGTCCCTCACCGGTGAACAGGTGACGGCCACGGCGACGGTGACGGCGAACGCCCCGGGTGCGGGGACACCGACAGGGATCGTCACCTTCGACTTCGGCGACGGGGCCGCGCCGGTCCCCGCAGTCGTCGTGGGAGGCACGGCCACAGCCACCCACACCTACGCCACCACGGCCGGCAGCCCGTACACCATCACCGCCGCCTACGGCGGCGACAGCAACTACTCGGGTTCTTCCGGCACCGACCCGCATGTGGTCACCGCGGCGGACACCACGACCACGCTGACGGCCTTGCCGGATCCGTCGGCCGTGGGTGACTCGGTGACGGCCACGGCGACCGTGACCGCGAACGCCCCGGGCGCGGGGACACCGACAGGGACCGTCACCTTCGACTTCGGCGACGGGACCACGGTCGACGCAACCCTGGTGGGCGGCGTCGCCACCACCGGGCACACGTACACCACCACTGCAGGCAGCCCCTACACCATCACCGCCACCTACCAGGCGAACGGCGACTACACCTCCTCCACAGCCACCGAGACCCAGACGGTGACCCCGAACCCGACCACGCTGACGGTGACCTCCGCACCGGACCCGTCCGTGGTGGGCCAGCAGGTGACGGTGACGGCGTCCGTGACCGCCCCTGCGGGCGCGGGTACGCCGACGGGCAACGTCGCGTTCGACTTCGGCGACGGGACCCCGACGGTGACGGCGGCCGTGGTGGGCGGCGTCGCCACCACCGAGCACACGTACAGCACCGCCGCAGGCAGCCCCTACACCATCACCGCCACCTACGAGGGGGACATCGACTTCACCGGCTCCGTCGGCACCGACCTCCACACGGTGGAGCCCGGTACGGCCACCGTGCTGGTGACGTCCGCTGCCGATCCGTCGGTGGTCGGTGAGCCGGTGACCGTCAATGCGACGGTCGTCCCGGACATCCCGGGCGCGCCGGTTGCGACGGGAACGGTGGTGTTCGACTTCGGCGACGCCAGTCTGCCCGTCACGGCGTCCCTCATCGACGGCTCAGCGGAGGTCTCCCACACCTACACGGACACCGCAGGCAGCCCGTACACCATCACCGCCACGTACAGCGGGGATGTGAACCTCTCCGCTGCCCTGGGCGTGGACACGCAGACGGTCCAGCCGACCGCGACCACGGTGACGGTGACCTCCGCACCGGACCCCTCCCTGGTCGGCCAGGAGGTGACGATCACGGCGGTCGTGACCTCGGCCCAACCGGGCGCGGTCACGCCGACGGGCTGGGTGGTCTTCGAGTTCGGCGACGGGTTGACGAACGCCGCGCCGCTGGTGGACGGGGTGGCGACGATCTCCTACCTCTACTCCTCCGCCGATGGCAGCCCGTACACCATCACCGCGACGTACGCGGGGGACCTGAACCACGTCGGCGCGGCCGGCACCGACACTCAGACGGTGGAGCCGGCGCCGACCACGCTGTCCCTGGCGTCCGGTCCCGATCCCTCGACGGAGGGTGAGCCGGTCACCTTCACCGCGCTCGTGACCTCGGACATTCCGGGCGCCGGGACGCCCACGGGGGCGGTGCTGTTCGACTTCGGCAACGGAGACACGGCGAGCGCAACATTGACGGGCGGGCTGGCCACGCTCACGTACGCCTACCCCTCCGCAGTCGGCAGTCCCTTCACCATCAGCGCGACCTACAGCGGGGACGGGGACTTCCTCGGAGCCTCGGCAACGGACACCCAGGAGGTGAACGCGGCCGGGCTGTAACCACCCTCGACAGCGGCCGAACCGGTCGAACGAACCGGCAGAGACCAACAGCCGCCGCCGCGCCCCTCCCGCCCCGCACCCGCGGGGCCGGGAGGGGCGCGGCGGCGTTCGGGGGAGTGCCATGGAACCCGGGGAGAGCGACCCCGAGGACCTGGCCCACATGTCCCCGTACCTGACCGAGCACACCAAACGGTTCGGCGCTTACTCCACGCACGAACTCGGCATCGAGCCGGTGGTGTACGACCCGAAGCTCAACGTCGACTTCACCCTGCTGCGCGGAGGGATCCGAACGTCGTCGGCTTGTACGAGGCCGCCGGATGCCGGATGCCGGATGCCGGATGCCGGATGCCGGATGCCGGATGCCGGGTGCAGGATGCCGGCCGCCGGGTGACGGGTGCGGCCAGGAGAGGTGAGGCGGCGAGCAGCCTTGTGCGCGCGTGCCGGTGTCTGTACCGCGCCGGGTGCGCCCGCGGCGACGACGCGGGCGACGAGCCGTCAGGCGGGCAGGACGGTGATGGTGCAGAGGCGCTTGGTGGCCCGGGTCAGGGCTACGTACAAGTCCCTTTCCCCACCGGGGCGGGTCGTGATGATTTCCTCGGGGCTGAGGACGACGACCCCGTCGAATTCCAGGCCGCGTGCTTCGGACGCCGGCACGATGCGTGCGTGGTGAGCGATGCCCCGGGCCGTCAGCTCGCTCACCCTGCTGTCCGCGCAGATCACTCCCAGAAGCTCGCCCGGGTGCGCGGTGCTCTGGGCGCGGAGTTCCTGAACGACGGCGGTGACCAATCCGTCCGGAGGTGTGGTCACGGTGCGAGGGCTCTCACCGCTTCGCAGCGACCGTGTGGGTTTCTGGTCCGGAGCGATCCGCGTGAGCAGGTCCCGGACGCTCTCCAGGATCTCCTGCGTGGTGCGGTAGCTGACGGTCAGGTGGTGCAGTTTGAACCGCGGTCCGATGTGGGGGCTCAGTGCTTCCTTCCAGTCGCGTGCTGTCGCGACCGGCCCTGCCTGGGCGAAGTCACCCACCAGCGTCATCGCCTTCGACGGGCAGCGGCGGACGATCATCCGCCACTGCATGGCGGTCAGTTCCTGCGCCTCGTCGACGACGACGTGCCCGTACGTCCGCTCGGGGGGCCCGTCGACCAGGCTCGCCGCCTCGTCCAGCAACGGCACGTCGGCATCGGTCCACGGGTCGTCCGGACCGCGCAGCAGAAGGGAACGCTCTTGGGCGGTCAGTCGGGGCAGGCGCTCGGTGAGAGCGTCGGCGTTCGTCAGGAGCGCCTTCACGAGGTCACCGGGTACCAGCCGCGGCCACAACACCTCGACCGCTCGGTCGACACCGGCGTCGTCGAGGAGATCGGCTCGGATGGCGTCCAGGTCCAGCTCGTGGACCGGACCCGAGTCGGCCGCACCTTCGGCACGGCGCTGGGCGGCTCCCGTGAACCGGTCGAGGTTGATGCCCGTCATCCTTTCGGCATCGGCGTCGATCTGCTCCAGGAGGTCGCCCATGTCTCGTTGCATCGCGTCGGTGACGGCGTCGACCAAGAGCTCTTTGAACACCTGGCGCGCTGGGTTGTGTCCCGCTACGGTTGCCACGGCGGCGTCGCGTGCCGTGGCCACCTCCTCGCCGGAGAGGCGAACCAGTTCCTGTCCGACCCGCACGGTGAAGTCACCGGCGGGGGCTTGGTGGACGCGCAGCAGGCCGGCCAAGGCGTCGGCGAGGTCGGAGCTGCCCTTCAGACGCGCCGTATCGAACGGGCCCACCGTGTCCGTGGACACTCCGGCCAGTTCCCGGCAGGTCGCCAGAACGACGTCGTTCTCCCCGAGCGAGGGAAGGACCTGGGAGATGTAGTCGAGGAACCGGGCGTTCGGGCCCACCACCAGGACACCCTCCTCCGCGGCGCGCGGGAACGCGTACAGGACATAGGCCGCCCGGTGCAGGGCGACCACCGTCTTGCCGGTGCCGGGCCCGCCCTGCACCACGGTCACCCCGCGGTGGGCGGAGCGGACGATCTCGTCCTGCTCGGCCTGCAGCGTCGCGACGGCCGCGCGCATCCTGCCCGTACGCCGGGCCGACAGAGCCTCGGTCAACGGACCGTCCCCCACGACGTCCTCGTCGGTCGGGGCGGTCCCGTCCAGCAGTTCGTCGCTCACCGAGATGACCGCGCGCCCCTCGAGGCGCAGGTGCCGGCGCCGCCGCAGGTCCATCGGGTGGACCGGTGTCGCCTCGTAGAAGGGCCGCGCCGCGTTCGCGCGCCAGTCCACGAGCAGGGGCAGGTCATCCTCCTCCGTATGCAGTCCGATCCGCCCGATGCGCAGCGCCGTGCCATCCGTCCAGTCGATGCGCCCGAAGACCAGCCCCTTTTCGGCGCCCTCCAGCCGGCCGATTTGCTTGGCCAGACGCTCGGCGGCGATTTCCCTCTCGTATGCCTCGCCGGCGCTTTCAGCCGGGGCCTTCAGCACACTTGCCCGCTGTGCCCGCACCTCGGCGATCCGCTCGGCGAGCAAGTCGTACAAGGAGGACACGTAATCCCGCTCCGATTCAACCGCACGCGCGGCGGAATCATTCATTTTCGACAACAGGGGGCTCCTTTGATTCGAGCCACACCATACGGTCGAAGTTCCCCAAAGATAAGTCTTGACTTGATCGTTGGATCCATGGCCCTACGGCTGAGGCCTTTTCCATCACCGGTCCGAGTTGGCCGATTGCCGGGTGAGGACGGCCTGGACGAGGGCCCTGGGCGAGGGCGTCGATGCCGTTGTACGTGGGCCGCGCGGACGTCGTGGCCAGCGCCGGGCAGGGCCGGTGAGGGCCGGTGAGGCCCTCACCAGCCGGCCGAAGGGATCGGCCAAGAGGGGTGAGAGTGAGCTGAGCCGGCCGGCCGACAGTCAGGCGCCGCCAGCGGGTACCGATCTCTTGGCGGCGCCGGCGGACAGGAAGCGCAAGACGGAAATGGACACGTCCGACGGTTAGGCAAGCACCGGAAGCCTATGGTGGAGACGGATTTCGTGGTCGAAGAACCGTCTACCGGGTGCTTCGCCTGGCTGTCGGCAAACTACCGCCCTGACCGACGGGCCGGAAAAAGAAAAGTGTATCCATGGCGGCTGACCGTATGGCGCATCACACATTCTGTCGTTCCGTATATCGCCAATTGCCTGCCTTGTGGGTGAGCCCGCCCTTGCATGCCGGCGATGTTTTGCCGCGCTCGGGAAAAAAGGGGGAAGGCCCGGCGAGGCGACCGGCGCCATCCGCCCCGCCGTCGCCGACCTCATGCCCGGGCACACCGCCGATCGCCAGGACACCCCGGCACCGGAGACCGCGGCCACCCTCGGCATGCCGGGCAAGGGCCCCAGCCATCGTCCTTGCACCGTTCAATTCACAGAGCCACCGTGGCGGCGAGGGCGATTACTGCACTTCGGGTCCAGGAGCACTGGGCCTGTTGCCGCGTGGAGGGATCGTCGCCGGCGTGGTAGCCGAATGCTCCGTCGGTGTCTTGCTGGGCGAGGAGGAAGGCAACGGCGTCCTGGGTGATGCGGTGCCGGCCCCATCCTTCCCGGGCGAGGGTACGTACTGTTCCGGCGAGTTGGCCGAGGTGGTAGGTCTCTGTGGCTTCGCGCAGGGACGCAGCGGACTGCAGAAGGCGCGACCTCTGCTCACGGGGCGTGGACGCCCGGGGGATGGCTGCGGCAGTCGATGGGCTGAGGAAGCCGAGGCTGATCAGTCGATGAACCCCTTCCGCAACGTCGGCAGGCACGGTGGGAAGTGAACTGACGACATCGGCGGTGTTCGTGAGGAAGGTGTCCAGGGACGGGCAGCCGACTCCCGCTGCACGCAGAGCCAGGGCGAACTCACCGGCGACTTCCATGCCCTGCTCCTGCCAGAGACCCGGGTCCGCGTCGGCGAGGAGCGCGGCGCAGTGTTTGAGGGCCGGCCGGGCAAGGTGGTGTTCCCCGATTGCGGCGGCCCCGAGGGCAGCGGCCGTGACTCCGGCAAACCCCACACGCGGGTCCTGCGCCATGCTTTGGTCGCACAACCACACCACGGCGCGCCGCAGGGGCGACACCAGGGACGTGTCCGGAGTCGGGAGAGTCGGGCGTGGGCTGTCCACGCGTCGGGGGATTCGTGCCAGTAGGCCGGCGAGGGCGGTGACGATGGTGGTGTGGTAGCCCTCTGCCCAGTGCCGGAACTCCTCGTCGCCACTGTTCAGTCCGGGGTGGATGATGCCTTCGGGCCCGTTCACGCGTCCGTTGTCTTCCTGGACCGATTCCAGGAAGGCCCATGCCCGGTCCGCCGCCTCGGAGGCGGTGATGCCAAGGCAGTACAGGCAGCACAGCAGTTCCCCGACGAGGTCGGCATTGGCACGGGCTTCGGCCAGGACAAGGAGCGCTTCGATGAGTTCGACAGCCCTGCCGGAGTCGTGGCCGCGGGGCCATGCCGGCTTCCGCTGACCGAAGTCGGTCGCGTAGAAGAGGGTGTGGGTGATGGCGTAGATGTCGCGGTCGGCCAGCTTGAGGACGTTCGGGCGCCGGCACAGGAGGGTGAACGGCAGAACCGCGTCCATGGGCGGCAGATCGTGTTCGACGCCGCACAGGTACAAGGTGTGGATCAGGTCCAGCTGCCGGTAGGGGACCCGCTCGAACGCTGCTGCGTACCCGCCGTCGACAGCCTGTTGGATGATGCGCCGAAACTCCGGGTCCTCACGGCCGCACAGCCGAAGCGCAGCGTATGTTCCCGCGTACAGCAGGAGGGCCTGTTCGTCCCGCGCGATCATCTCGCGGTACGAAGGCTGGGCAGCGATGTCCTCGACCTGCTCGAAGATGGCCGCGAAGTCGCCGGCGAGAGGTGCGTCGTCGAGCCGGGCACGCAACCCCACCAGAAAGGCCGTCTCGATCAGCGCTTTGCGAGTGAACAGCACACGGTCCGGCTGGGTGGTGCGGGGGTCCAGCAGTCCCCGGCGCGCAGCGAGCCAGGCAACAGCCCGGTCTTCCACCGCGCGCCTTCGAGATGACTGGACGCCGGGCGCTTCTGGTTCCATCATCGAATCCTCCCGGCAGTCACCTTTATGAGGGCTGGTCAGGGTCAGCTGTCTGAGGGCGTGGCCGCGTCCGCTACTTCGTTGGCGACGACCAGGACGTAGCGTTCCCAGGCCAGTACGTAGCCCGCGACGTCGTCCAGCTGACTGACCTGACCGACCACGCGCTCCAGGGGAACACTGAGATCGACCAGACCACTACTCCTGAGGAAATCAAGCGCCTTACGCGCATCGACCGGCGGCGGACAGGTCATGACGAACCTCCTGCTCGAAGTCCAGCATTTCCCGTCCACCATCCTCCAATTCACCACGATAGGGGAATACGCAGGAAATAACTCATACCATCACACGTGAGGCGAATCCGCTTGATCGAGCCCGGGAAACAGTGAACCGAGCCCGTGGTCGGCATCCACGACCGCCAGGAATGGCAGTACACCGGGCCTCCGGCCCGACTTACACCGTAGGCGTGTCCTGCAACCTCATGCGTGGTGATCACGAGCGTGCTCATGGTGCAGCGAGTACGGCGACCCGGGATCCCTACTTCGCCGTGAGGGGTTCCAGGACCACGGACTCACCTCCCGCGCGGTGTCCGGCTTCATGTGCGTGATGCCGAGGACTTGTCGGGCTTGAGGGTCTGCTGCAGCGTCCAGTTGAAGATCCGGCCCGCCTGCGCCAGGGGCCCGGTCAGGCCGGGGCTGAAGTTCTGGTACCACTGCTGTTCCTGCCACAGGATCGCCAGCAACAGCTTGCGGCTGATGCCGGTCTCGGCCGCGGCCCGGTTCAGTGCGGCGAACTGGGCCGGGGAGACGTTGATCGGGTGCGGGCCGTCGACGCCGCCCGACAGGGCCAGGGCGACGGCGAGCGGGGACCCGGGGGTGAGGGCCTCCTTGGCCAGCTTCGGGTCGGATATGGAGGTGAGGCCCTCGATCGTGCGGAGGGCGCGCGCCGTGTCCACGTCGGCCTGGGTGGCCTTCCGCAGGGCGTCGAAGGTGATCCCTTGTGCGTGGTTGACCGGTTCGAGGTGCTCGGTACTGCCCTGCGGCACCATGACGGGGTGGGACAGCTGGACCCGGCCGCTGTCGTCCACCTTCAGGTCGCGGGAGCGGGCGTAGACACGGCCTCAGGGTTGTGCAGCTGCACCACCACGCCTCGCCTCGGACGGGCGGAAACGCACGAAATCCACCGCGTCCCTGTTCGTGGCGAAATCAACCCGCCAGTGTCCGGCCCCGAGCTCGATGACGGCTACTCCGTCAAATGCTTGGATCTGTTCCGGATCCGCGGCACCGTTGTAGGCCGAATCGAACATGTAAAGGCGACCGTCGGACAGTGAGATGACATCCGAACCGACCGTGTGCCAACTCTGCACGGGGACACTCCCGGGATCCTCGTCGGCGCCGTCGGCCGATGAGCGCACGAGGATTCCGCCCCCGCTGTCCGCTTCATCCGCTTCGAACCATGTGTGGATCTCACTGTCCAGCACCAGGACGGGCTGCCCCTGCACCTCGACCCATCCGAAGCCCCCGAAGGGTGTCGCCTCGGAAACCGACGGATCGCACGCCCGGTCGTAGTCGCACTCCGGGCCGCCCGGAGTGCCCCAGGACCAGCCCTCGGGAACCTCTGCACCCACAGGAGGCAGGGTTCCCCGCCAGTGCTCAGCGAGCTCTGCCGGGATCACGACGATCGGTCCGCCACCCGAATCGGTCCAAGGCCGGCCACGTTCATCAATGTTCATCCCCAATGAGCACATCCCTGTTGAGATCTCTGCGCGCCACGTACTTTGGCGGCATCGATAGTATTTCCACTCAAGCGGCCCGGGCCCGGCAGAGGGGTGCAGGCGCGACGACCTGCCACGTCCAGCGGCTGGCTGCCCGTCCGGCCGTCGAGGTCTGTCCGGTCAACGGTGGATCTGTGAACAGGAAGTGACACCTGATGACAGACGTGACCGTGTGGGCTGAGGCCGTGGAAGAAGTGCACGGCCGACGGGATCATGCTGACCGCGCAGGGCGGGCTCCTGCAGCAGCTCACCAAGAAGATCCTCGATTCCGCTCTCGAAGGCGCGACCACCGGTCCGCAGACCGGCAGGAATTGCCGGCGCCGGCTGACCGGCGCGGACGAGATGGTGCTGTCCTTGCCGGCCCGAGGTCTCACGGGCGGGGAGACATCGGCTCACCTGGCGGAGGTCTACCGCGCTGGGTGTCCAGGACGAGGACCTCCAAGAGCACCGACAAGGTGATCGGCGGCATGACCGAATGGCAGAACGGTCCTCTCGACTCGGTGCACCTGGTCCCACGCGTTCACGATCTCCGACGATCGGCCTCCGCCCCCGGCGTTCGGCGGTCCCCGGCCTTCGCAGATCACCGACCCCGGCGAGTTCCTGTGGGTCAGTGAACGAATGCCGACCGAATCGGGGCTGAGGCTGCTGAACGCCCCGGCCGCCGGACACCGCGAGATCCGTCCGGCGGCCGCGTACGGGACCGCCGCGCGTGAGGAGTTCGCCAAGTTCCTGTCAGAGGGCGCCGACCGGACCCGGAAGACCGACCGGTACAGCCCGTCGCAGAGCTGAGAGCGCAGCCGAAGTGCGGCCCCGGTAGCCGAGGCCGCGTGGCGTTGGCCGGCCGGCTCAGGCCTTGAGGTCCAGCAGCAGGGCCATCAGGCCCACCAGTGTCGCGCTGCTGACGATCTCCCCTCGGGTGATCATGCCGGGGATGTCGGTCAGCGGGATCCATTCCAGCCGGTCCGACTCGTTGCGTTCGGTGGGCTCGCCGATACGCCGGACCCCGTCCGCGCGGAACACGAAGTGCCGGCTGTCGGTGATCCCGGCCGCCGGCTGCGCGTGGACCAGCGCACTGACGGCCTCCGGACGCCACCCGGTCTCCTCCTCCAGCTCCCGGACGGCGGCGATCTCAGGGCTTTCACCGTCCTCGACCAGTCCCATGGGCAACTCCCAGGCCCAGGTGTCCGTGACGAAGCGGTGGCGCCACATCATCAGCACGCGCTGCTGCTCGTCGACGGCCGCCGCGACGGCGAGGTCCCGCAGCCGTACGACGTGGTAGTCGGTGCGGACGCCGTCCGGCTGCTCCACGTCCAGCGAACGCAGCCGTACCCAGGGGGTGTCATGGAGCGTGCGCTCGCCGTGAACGGTCCATCGCATGTCGTGCCTGCTCTCAGGGGTTATCGGGTCGGACATCGGTGTGCCGCGGTCTCGGGCCTGAACTCCTGAGGCCGCGGTGGACATGGGGGAGCCCCGGCGGCGAGGCCCCGGCTCCCCGATGTCCTTCCATCGAGGGCAGTCGTATCACCGCCCCGATGTTTGTGGCTCAACCGGCCTTGCGGGCCTGGGCCGGCCCGTCGGGTCGATCGCCTCGGGAAGGGGAAGGCTCCTCGGCCAGGGTGACGACGCCCGGAAGGGCGGTCACGGTCTCCACGCACCGGCAGTTGGAGCGAAGTCGCCGCGGGTGCGGGTTGTGGGAGGCCGAGAAGGAGAGTGCAGGAGCCGAGACCTCACGGGCTGCAGGGGCTGGACAGCCGATTCCGCAAGCGAGCCCGGACCGAAACCCCCTTGCCCAATGGTCAAGAAGTGTTGACCATTGGGGGCATGCCCACCGATGATCTTCCCGAGACGTTCCACGTCACCACTGACGAGCAGCTGCGCGCCGTCTCCAATCTCACGCGTCACCGGATCATGGCCGTGCTCCGCTTCGAGCCCGCGACGATCACGCAGATCGCCGAGCGAGTGGGCCTCGCGAAGGGGAGTTCCAGCTACCACGTACGGCTGCTCGAACGGGCCGGCCTGGTGAAGGTGGTACGGACGCGGAAGGTGCGGGGAGTCAACGAGCGGTACTACGCGATGGCCGCGCGGGCGATCGTGCTGCCGGATCCGGGCGAGGGCGGGCCGGATGTGCTGATGCGGCACGCGGTGGCGGACCTGGAGGCTGCGCCGGCGGATGGTGAGCGGCACGTACGGATGGCGCATCTGCGTCTCACCGACGAGCAGTTCGCACAGCTGGGGGCGCGGCTGCAGGCGCTGGCGGACGAGTACCGGGAGCTGTCCGATCCGTCGCTGCCGGACGCGTCACTCGTCTTCGCGCTGTTCCACCCGGCACCGCGCCGGCAGGCCGAAGAGGAGGCCGAGTGAGCTCAGGCGTGCGGAAGCCACCGACCGCGTTCGGACGGCTGTGGACCGCGCAGACGGTGTCCTCGCTCGGTGACGGCGTGACTCATGCTGCGCTGCCGCTGCTCGCGCTGACGTTGACGCGGGATCCGATGGCGCTCGCCGTCGTCACGGCCGCCGGAACGCTGCCGTGGCTGCTCTTCGGGGTGCTCGGCGGTGCGCTGGTGGACCGCTGGGATCGCCGGCGCACGATGTGGATCGCGGATGCGGTGCGCGCAGTGCTGCTCGCGATACCGGCGGCAGCGGCAGCGCTCGACGTGCTGAGCATTCCACTGCTCGCGGCCGTCGCCTTCTTCCTCGGCCTCGGCGGACTCTTCTTCGACACGGCTGCCACGGCCTACCTGCCGGATCTGCTCGGCCGCGATCCCGCGCTCCTGGAGCGCGCCAACTCCCGCCTGCGCGCCGCCCAGACCGCCGCGTCCGGCTTCGCGGGGCCGCCTGCGGGCAGTGCCCTGCTCGCGGTCGGGCGGGCGGTTCCGCTGCTCGCCGACGCGGTGTCGTTCGCGCTCTCCGCACTGCTCGTACGGTCGCTGCCCGCCGCACCCCGGCCCGTACCGCAGGCCCGTGAGTCGCTGCTGCGGCAGGCTCGGGCCGGCGCCTCGTACGTATTCCGGGATCAGTTGCTGCTCGGGCTCGCGCTGCGTCCGGCGGTCGGCAACGTCGCCTTCCTCGCCGTGGAGACCGTACTGGCCCTCTTCGCGCACGACCGCCTCGGCATCGACAGCTTCGGCTTCGGCCTGCTCCTCACGGCGGAGGCCACCGGCGGTCTGCTCGGCGCGGGCATCGCCTCCTTCCTCGGCCGACGACTCGGCACCGGCGCCGCGCTGACCTGCACGGCCGCATGCGAGGGACTCGCCATCCTGGGCCTTGCCGTCGCCCCGAACCCGTACGTCGCCGGGCTCGCGCTCGCCGTTTGCGGGGCGGGCATGGGCGCCACGATGGTGCTCGGCCCCTCGCTCCGGCAGGCGATCGTCCCCGCCCACCTGATGGGTCGGGTCGCCTCCACCTCCCGCATGCTCGCCATGTGCGCCGCCCCGTTCGGCGCCTTCCTCGGCGGCTGGCTGGCCACCACCTACGACGTACGCGCCCCGCTCTTCGCCGCCGCCGGCCTCCTCCTCACCATGACAGCCGTCACGTCGACCATGACCGGCAACCGCCGGGTTGAAGCGGCGCTGCGTGCCGCTGCCGCCCCGGCCGGGGATCCGGATCACCCGGAATCCCGGGGTCCCGTTCAGGAGGGTGCCATTCGGGCTCCGCGAGATCGTTGAGCCAGTGCCAAGCCCGGCTCGGCGTTCCTCGCCGCGCCGCCGGGGCCGCCGGGCACCTGGCCTCTACGGGATGCAACGAGCGGCCCAGCGAGCCGGGGCCGCCTGCCTCGATGGCGAACGGATGGCGGCCCAGGACGTTGATGTACCGGTCCTCTCGCATCCGCCCTCCTGCTGGGGGCGGTTGAGACACGAGGGGGCGTCCCTTCGACGCGTGGGACTGACCTGGCTGTGGCGCAGGTCCGGCCCGCGAGGCGGTCGTGCGGTTCGGCCTCGGGCGCGGGCTCCGCAGTGGAGCCAGTGGGCCATGCCGTCGCGGCCGTTGTCTGCGGCGCCGGCCGAGTCCTTCCGGGAGACCGGGGGCCTGCCGTCCATCGGTCCCTTACCCGAGGGCGCCGGGCGTCACCTGACGTATCCGTGACGGGAAGGAGCGTCGGGCCGTGCCCATGACACGCCGGGGAGGACGCGGCGGCGGCGTGGTTGCCTGTCAGTGCAGTCCGCTGTAGGCAGCCATGATGATCTCCATGCCGCGGTTGTCCTCCTGCCGGTCCCGGTCGATCATCTGGTTCATGACGTAGGCCACCGTCATGCGTGAGCCGGGGTCGCTCGCGACCAGCGAACCGCCCCAGCCGCCCCAGCCGAAGGTGTTGCCGAACTTGCCGAAGCCCGCCGTCCAGCACATCGGCGTCCCCAGGATGCGGTCCTCACCGCGGAACACCTCCTGCCACGCGGGCTCGCAACCCCGGGGGGACAGCAGCCGCACGCCGCCGGCCGTTCCCTGGTTTGCCAGTACCGACTGGACAAGGGCGACAGAGCGAGCGTTGCCGAAGCCGTTTACCGCAGGGATCTGCGCACGGCGCCAGGCCACTGAGTTGGCGTCCTTGACCCGGACAGCGGCTCCGGTGTTCTCCCGGGGTACGCCGTCCGGTCCGGGCGGTGCGTCGGCGGTGTAGTCGTCGGTCAGTGAAGGTGGCGGGATGAGCGGCGCGAGGCGGTGGTCATGCTCCGCAGGGAGTCCGATGTGGAAGTCCGCGCCCAGCGGCTCAGCCACTTCCTCGGCGAAGAACTCGCCGAGACTGCGGCCGGTGATGCGGCGGACGATCTCACCCACAAGGAACCCGAAGGTGAGCGCGTGATAGCCGGCTGCCCTTCCCGGTTCCCAGTCGGGCGCCTGCGCGGCCAGCCCCGCCGTCACGCGCTCCCGGTCGTAAAGCTCCTCGACCGCCCTTGGCCCGGCCAGGTGAGGCAGTCCTGCGGTGTGCGACAGCACGTGCCGTACCAGAACGTTCTCCTTGCCGGCCGCGGCGAACTCGGGCCAATAGGCGTAGACCGGCGCGGACAGATCGAGCCGGCCCCGGTCGGCCAGGATCAGCGCACACAGTGCCGTCATGTTCTTGGTCGTCGAGTTCACGCCGACGATGGTGTCGCGCTCCCAGCTGACGGAACGGTCCGCATCGGCGTACCCGCCCCAGATGTCGACCACCGGCTCGCCGTCGATGTAGACGGCCGCCGAGGCGCCCACGTCGTCCTTGCCGAGCAAGGCTGCCAGCGCCTCACGGACTGCGGCAAACCGCGGCTCGCAAAATCCCTCAACATCAATCACAGGTGTAAGCCTCAGGCAGCGCCGGGGCTCCGGCCCGATAATTCCCGCACCGGTTTTGTCGGGCGGCGCGCGATCGAGTTTTCTGTACTCCATCAAGACCGCCTGACGGCCGCGCAGCCGACCGTCCGACCGTCCGACCTGCCGTATCGGCAGTTGATCCCGGGGACGCCCCGGCCCGGGATCACCCGTCGAGCTTGTGCGTCACGGCAGCCCAACCCGGCGCCGGAACCGCAGCGTCAGAACCGCCAGGAGCCGCACGCGGCGAGTGGCTGGCATGGGCTGGGCTGGGCTGTCGGCCGCCGGGGCTCCTGCGGCTGGGACTGGTTGGCAGGTGGCCGCTCCTACAGAGAAGACACAAGGACGAAGGACGGATACGCATGCTGGAGCGGCTGAATCAGGCGCTGGACCACCTGGAGGCTTGCCTCGATCGGGAGATCGACATGTCCGAGGTGGCCCGGATCGCCGCGGTGTCGGAGTACCACTTCCGGCGGTTGTTCTCCGCGCTCGCCGGCATGCCGCTCCCGGCCTACGTGCGGCGCCGGCGGATGACGCTCGCCGGTGCCGAGGTGCTGGCCGGAGAGCGGACGCTGCTCGATGTCGCGGTGCGGTACGGGTACGGCTCGGGCGAGGCGTTCGCCCGGGCCTTCCGGTCGGTGCACGGCATCGGGCCGGGCGAGGCCCGGCTCACGGGTGCCGTGCTGACGTCCCAGCCGCGGATGTCCTTCCGTGTCGTCGTCGAAGGGGGTACGACCATGCGGTACCGGATCGTGGAGAAGGAGTCGTTTCGGGTCATCGGCAGGAGGGCCACGGTCCCGCTCCTGCACGAGGGGGTGAACGCGGCCGCCGCGGCCCACGTGGCGAGCCTGGACGAGCAGGCGATCGCCCGGATGAAGGGGCTGGCCGACGGGGAGCCGGAGGGGATCCTGTCGGCGGTGGTGCACCTGACCGACAGCCGGGAGGAGGGCGCCGAGGTGGACTACTGGGTCGGCGTGGCAACCGGTCCCGGGGTGGCCGCCGAGGAGCTCGAAACCCTCGACGTGCCGGCCGGGACCTGGGCGGTCTTCGACAACCACGGGCCGTATCCGAACGCGCTCCAGGAGCTGTGGCGGGACGTGTTCACCCAGTGGTTCCCCTCGAACCCGTACGCGAGTCGGCCGGGACCGGAACTCCTGCGGACCCAGCCGGTGGAGATCGGCGCGGAGACCGACTCCCAGCTGTGGATCCCGGTCGAGCGGGGCAGCGCGAGCGCGCGGACGTGAACACCGGTACCTGGACGTCGCCCCCGCACGGAAGCGTTCCCCCGGCCCATCGGCAGGGCAGCCTCAAACGTGCTGCTGCGTACAGCCGGCCCTATGAGACAACTGTTGTCGGCGATGGGAGTGGGGCCACAGGCCACCCACGGCGTCCTCGAACATGCCGACGTGCTCGTCGCCGTGGTGGATCTCCGGGTCGACTACCCGGCTGAAGGATGCCTCTGTCGGCGCTCGTAGGTTTCCTCCGACCACTTGCTGGTCAGCTTGAGGAACGCGCGGTTCTCTCATCGGCCGTGCGCCAGTCCTCGAAGGCTGGGCTCGCCGCTCCGTGAGTTTCGTTCCACGAGAGGCCTGGGAGGCGCGCCGAGTTTTCGGTGCTGAGTCCTGCAGCCGTGCTGCCGAGTGAGATCGCCGGTACGTGCTGCGGCAAACAGGGTGGCGGCCTGCCTCGCGGTCCGGGCTCCGAGTTTTCGGACCGCCGGCTTCGTCCATGACGGATGATCCACCCCGTGGACGGAATTCTCGATATTGACGAAGCGGCTGCGGCTCTGGCTCGGCAGGCGTTGCGCTGGAGGTCGGCCGGCTTCGAAGTCGGCCAGGTAACCTGGAGGGATGCTGAGGCGTCGTGGCCCCAGCCTCTGGAGACCGAAAGGGCTCGGGTCCACGACCTCGACTCCGTTGGCGTGGTCATCTCTGGGCCGGGGGAGGCCGAGCTGTCGCTCGTGCTTTTCCGCGGTGGCTGGGCCGACGTGGACTTCGTAGCCAGTCTCGACGACTTCGGCTCCCTGCCCGCCTCAGGTATCGCCTCAGTGCCGGACTTCGAGTCCCGGATGAATCAGTGGGTCACTCGTGTCTTCGGCGACGTTCAGTGAGTGCGGGTCCGTCTCGCTTCAGCCGGCGGCCGCTGTGCGGCTCGGCCCTGGTGGTGGCGCGGCGGTAGGAGTTGGTGCCGGTCTCGATGATGTTGCCGCGGAGGACTCGTCGGCGATGGCCACGCTGTTCTTCTCCTCGCGTCCGGTCAGGACCTGGGCGAGGAGTCCGGCGCCGCGGCGGCCCTGTTCCATGTAGCCGGGCCCGTCAGAACAGGTCGACGTGTGGCCGGCTACCGGTCATGGCGGCCGCGGTGCCGAGCGCGATCAGCAGGTGGGACAGTCACCGACCACAGTATGTGTGCCAGAACCCGAACTGCTGTGGAAACGCTTCTCCTCGTACAGAGCCAAGTTTGATCAGCCTCGGTCATTGACCGCAGTCGCCCTCCACGGTCACCTCGGCGGGCCAGGTGCCGTGCTCGATGAAGTACGCCACGGCATGGCCAGCGACATCGAAGGCGACAGTGTCTCGGTCGGCATAGCTGTCGACCTGCCCGTTGGACAGTACGTAGCCATCGGAGGAGCTTTCGCCGCGCGGATCGACGAGATGCTCACCAGGGTTGTCTTCCCCGTCCAGCAATGCGACCATCGCGCGTTCGCCGTTGGTGACCACGGCCAAGAGCCGCCCCGCGTCATTCTCGAACCACGTCTCCCGGGTCCCCCAATCCCACCGACTTCGAAGCAGTTGTCGAGCTTCCTCGCCGGAGTAGGCGTGACCAGGAGAGCCTTGCAGGTGCCAGCGGTTCGTAGTAGTCAAGGAACTCCTGCCTCGATCTGGCGTCTCCGAAGAGCCAGGGCCGGACACGGGCAATGACAACGCCGGGACAGCGTCTGAAGAGGTCCCCATTCTCCCACCCACCACTGCAGTCAAGAACGGCGACAGGGAGCTGCTTCAATCTCTTGCATCAAGGACATGGGCAAGCCTAGCCGGGCAGCCGGCGGAGTGTTACGGCAGGGGGCGGGCGGTATTCGCCGGAGCCGGCACGGTCGCCGTGGCTTCAGGCACTCTCCTCGGCGTACCCGTGGGCCCCGTACAGGCGGACGAATCGGGCCGCGACGACCGTACGGCGGCGCCCGAGGCCCTCGGGAAGGCACGTGTACAGCTCCACCTGCTCCCGCCCGCCCGGGCCCACGGGCTGGACCAGCCGCCCGCCGATGCGCAGCTGCGCCACCAGCGGATCCGGTACCTGCGGGAACGCCGCGCAGACCACGACGGCGTCGTACGGGGCCCTGTCCGGCGCGCCCAGCGTGCCGTCGCCGAGGACGACCTCGACGGTGCCGAACCCCTGGGCGGCCAGCCGGCGGCGGGCCTCCACGACCAGCTCGGGCCGGCGTTCGATGCTGACGACGTGCCGGGCGAGTCGGGCCAGCAGCGCGGTCTGCCAGCCGTAGCCCGTGCCGATCTCCAGTACCTGCTCGCTGCCGGTCAGGCCGAGCGCGGCGACCATCAGGGCCACCAGCGAGGGCTGTGTGGTCACCTGGCCGCCGGGCAGGGGCACGGGGACGTCCCGGTAGGCGGAGCCGGCCTCGGCGGCGGGCACGAACGCCGCCCGTGGGACGGTCCGGATGGCCTGCAGCAGCCGTGCGTCGGTCACCCCGGCCGTCCGGGCCGCGAGGACGAGGTGCTCGCCGGAAGCCTCGTGGAACGACGGCCTCATTTCCTCCATCACCACTCCCAGGGCACTCCCAGGTACCCCCTCCTCCGATGATGCGCGCACGGACGGGACCGGTGAAGACCGCTTGCGCAGGGCGAGCGGACGGTGGAGATCCGGTGGCGGCGGGCCGGATCCGGCGAGCGTGCGTCGAAGCGGCACCCGGTCGTGGATCACCGGCCGCCGCGGCCGCCTTCCGGTGCCGTACGGGAGGCCTGTCGCGGCGGAGACCCGGGTGGCCGTGCCGGTGCGGGCGCCCCGCATCCACGACAGCCGAGGGGGCGGGATCGGCCTCCCTCCGTCCTGCGGTTGTGCGTGCCGCCGACCCTCAGCCGCCGGCGAGGGCGACGAGCCTGATGAAGACCAGGTCCGGATCGGTGGTGAGGTCCACGACCTCGTCGAGCTCCTCCGCCTGGCGGTCGCCGGCCAATACGAAGAACCCGTCGGCCGCGGAGGCGCGCTCGGCGATCTCGGCCTGGCGCTCCCAGTCCAGGCGCCGGGGTTCGCGGAGCCGGTAGCCGTTCGGCTGCCTCTCGGCGCCGTCGGGGCGGACGAGGCCGTGGAAGCGGCTGCCCGGGCGGGCGTTGTGCCGGTCGACCTCTTCGCGGACCCGCAGCCTGATCAGCTCCCGTACGGTCATCCGTTCCGGCAGCCCCACGAGCTGCCACCCGTCCCCGACCGGCTTGCCCGTCCGCCAGCGGAACCTCCTGCCAGCGCCGGCCGTCCCGCCGCTCGAAGCGGACCTGGTCCGTCGCGGCGTGCTCCGGCTGGTGGCCGTAGTCGCCCGAGGCCGACTCGTGGTGGAAACAGGCCCGCCACTGGCCGTCGCCGAACTCCGCGCGGGCCAGCCCGTCGTGCCCGCCGTCGTACGGGCCGAGGAAGTTGGCCTGCCAGCCGCGTTCTTTGAACAGCGCGTAGAGCTGCCGGTAGTGGACGATGTGGGCCGCGAACCGGTTGGAGTAGACGCCCGTCTCCTCCTCCGCCGGAGTGGGCAGGTAGACCTCCCGGAAGACCTGCTTGAACGGCTGTCGCAGGCGATCGGCGACGAGCCGCTCCCGCCAGGCCCGGACGGCGTCCGGCGACGCCCGGACGGGGTGCCACAGCCGGACGCGCTCGGGACGGCCGGGCGGCTCGGCCGTCTCGGCCGTCGGCGCCACCGCCCGCCACTCGCCGTCCGCCTGTCGGTACTCCCAGACCAGGCCCCGTACGAGGGTCCCGGTGACGGGATGGTCGCGGTAGTGGCGGCACCACTCGTCGTAGGGCCACTCGCGCCCGGCCGACATCAGCGCCTCGACGCGGGCCCGCTCACCCGACAGCGTCCCCCGCACCGCCTTGGCCAGGTCCTTGATCTGCCGGAGCGCGTCCGGGAAACCGTCCTTCACCGCCGCCGGAGCCGTGCGGGACGTCGCCCCGTCGCGGCGGGTGAAGGTGACCCGCACGGTCGCCGCGTCCTCGATGGCGACCCGTACCCGGTGTCCGCCCAGCTCCCGCTCCAGTGAACCGTCCGACGCCAGGCCGTGATCCGGGACACTGCGCTCCACGAGCTGCTCGGCCGTGGTGCCCTGCTGCCCGGCGGCCGTCACCAGCGCGGTGTCGAGCTGTTTGCGCAGAGCCCGGTGCCTGATCAGGGAACGCAGCCGGCACAGGGTTTCCACGGAGGCCGGATCGCCGGTCTGCGCCAGCGCATTGACCGCCGCGCCCGCAAGCTTGAGGTCCTCGGTCACACCGGCTGCGGGCCCGCCGCCGGTCCGCAGGGCGAGCGCGCCGAGGTGCTGCACCGCGGCCCGGCCTCCGGTCAGCGCCGCCGCCCAGACCACACCGCGCGCGAGGTCCCCGTCGGACTGGTGGACGACGTAGTGGTAGTGGTGGTCGTCGGGGAGCCAGGCGGTGTGCGGACCGCTTTGCCTGCTGCACAGCGGGTGACGGGAGGATGACATGCGGCACTGACAGCGCCCCGGGCCGTCCGTTGCGTCCCGGCCCGTGCGCCTGCTCAGCGCCAGATCGTCTGGACAGAATCGAACTGCACCCAGGTGATCGGGTTCCCGCCGTTGCCGCCGTAGACGGTGAGGGACCCGGCGGTGTTGACCTCGAAACGGCAGGCGTTGATGCCCTGGCTGTTGTTGCGCGGGGCGGTGGCGCGGACCAGGGCAGTGGGGCGAAGCCCGGTCGGCAGGGTGGCGATCTTCGTGTCGCCGACCAGGTTGCAGGTCACCGAGCCGCGTGCCTGGAGGAATACCGTACCGGCGATGGTGATCAGCCGGACCTGGGGAGTCGCCCCCGTCTGGGCGGCGACACCCGGTTCGAGGACGAGATCGGTCCACGGCTGCGCCTCGACCCCGCCGGCGGCGACGGCGGGGGCGGCGGCCAGCAGGTTCGCGGCGGCCAGCGTGGCGGGCAGGGCGAGCGCGGCACCGAGGACGCGGCGGCGGTTGTGGGACATGGGTGGTTGGTCTCCTTGGTCTTGCGGAAGGTCGGCGAGGGGGGGCAGGGGGAGGAGGAACAGGGG
>NZ_JACBGN010000117.1 GCF_013401435.1 Streptomyces sp. BR123 | reverse complement strand
CGGCGGGTGAGCAGCCCGGTGCGGAGGTCGCCCTCCAGGGCGGCGATGTGCTGGGACACGGCGGACTGGGTGTAGCCGAGCTCGCGGGCGGCGGCGGAGAAGGAGGACAGCCGGGCCACGGTGACGAAGGTGCGCAGGAGGTGCGGATCCATGGCCATCAGCTTCGCTTATCGATCATGCAGGAACAATCGTTGGTGCTGAAGTGGGGGTCGCCGCCAGGATGATCGACATGACCAACACGACCACCGGAACCGCCGTCGGCACCGCCTTCGACGCCGCCCTCGGCACGCAGAACGGACCGGGCGCGCCCGTCGCCCGGCTCGCCCTCGTCGGCGACCGCTCCCCGCACGTCACGTCGCACACCCGGATCCCGCTCCTCCTCGACGCCCTCGCAGCCCTCGACGGCTTGGTCCTGGACGCGTACTGGATCCCCACCGCCGACGCCGGGGCCGAGGCCGCCTCCGGGGCCCTGGCCCGCTTCGACGCGGTCTGGCTGCTGCCCGGCAGCCCGTACGCCAGCGAGGCCGGGGCGCTGGCGGCGGTCCGCGTGGCCCGGGAGGAGGGCATTCCGTTCCTCGGGACCTGCGGCGGCTTCCAGCACGCCCTCCTGGAGTACGCCCGCACGGCCTGCGGACTGTCCGGCATCGCGCACGCCGAGAACGACCCCGGCGCCGAGGACCTGCTCATCACCCCGCTGGCCTGTTCGCTCGTCGGCCACGAGGGCGTCGTACGGGTGGAGCCCGGCTCGCTCGCCGAGTCGGTGCTCGGCGCGGAGCGGACGACGGAGCGGTACCACTGCAACTACGGGCCCGAGCCGCGGCACCTGCCGGCGCTCACCGCCCACGGCCTGCGCCTTTCGGGGCACGACGAGGACGGGCAGCCGCGGATCGCGGAGCTGCCGGGCCACCCGTTCTTCCTGGCCACGCTGTTCCAGCCGGAACTGCACGGCGACGGGAGCCGCCCGCACCCGATCGTCAAGGCCCTCGCGGCCGCGGCCGTCGCACACGCCGCCGCCGGGCCGGCGGCGCGGCCCGCCTGACCGCGCCCGGCCGGATATCGCGTCGCAGGACCACCCGCCTGATCGGCTATGCTGTGCGTGCACATCGAACGGGCGGCCCGCCGCCCTTCGTGGTGGGTGTAGCTCAGTTGGTAGAGCACCTGGTTGTGGTCCAGGTGGCCGCGGGTTCGAGTCCCGTCACTCACCCTTCCGTCCCGTAGGGGCACGAGATCCGTTCTCGTGCCCCTACGGGCTTTTTCACTGCTCCCGGTCGGAGCGGAGGAAGTCCTCGACCGCTGTGACGAAGGCCACCGGCGTCTCGTGCGGCGGGTAGTGGCCGGCCCCGGGGAGCGGGAGGACCCGGCAGTTCGGGTACGTGACCTGCCACGTGGCGTGCATCACATCGGGGCTGAGCGCGAGGTCGTACTCCCCCGCGAGGACCAGGACCGGGACGGTGCTGCCCTTCACGGCGGCGGACAGGTCCAGCGACTGCCAGCTCGACAGGTAGGCGGCGAAGGCCTCGGGGCGGGAGACGGCGACGGAGTGCGCGACCATGCGGTCCAGCCAGTGGCGGCTCGCGCGGTGGCCGGTGACCAGGTCGAGGATGACGCGCCGGTTCTCCGGGCTGTCGGCGGCGCCGTGGAAGAGGGCGTGGGTGGCGTGGTCCATCTCGTAGGGGCCCGCCGGGACCGGGTTGACGCCGATCAGCTTCTCGACCCGCTCGGGAGCGCGGACCAGGACCTGCTGGATGGCCTTGCCGCCCATGGAGTGGCCGATGAGGGAGAAGGTGTCCCAGCCGAGCTCGTCGGCGAGGGAGAGGACGTCGTCGGCGATCTCTGCGAGGTGGTAGTGCCCGGGGACGTCCCGGCGGTCGCCGTAGCCGCGGTAGTCCGGGAAGGCGTACGAGAAGCCCTCCGGGTCGAAGTGGTCCAGCACGGAGCCCCAGTTGGCGGAGGTGCCGAACCAGTCGTGCAGCACGATGGCGCGCAGCGGTCCGGTGCCGATCCTGCGGTGGGCGATGGCCATGCGTTCTCCCTCTGTGGCGGAGGAGGCGGTAACCGACGCCGTACGTTCTGCCCAGCCCGCCTACCATCACACCGTGACTCCGCTTCCGCCCCGCAAGCCCCTGGTCGAGGGGGACTTCTCCCGGCCCGACGGCGCCCGGCACCCCCACCACCCGGGCGACTACGAGATCACCGATCCGGCGGAGATCGCCGAGGTGGAGGCCCTGCCGCCGCCGACCGGACCCGACCCGCACGGCGGTACCTTCACGTGCATGTGCAGCGAGGCGGCGGGCGCGCGGCCCGTCACCCCGGAGCTGCTCCGGCTCCTCGACCCGCTCTCCCCCACCGGCATCCCCGCCCGCCACCGCGCCCGCTGGGTCGCGGCGGCCCCGCCGGAGCTGAGGGAGTACGCGGCCGCCTGGGCCGACGGCGGCGAGCCGGGCCCCGAAACGGTCCCGGGCGTACCGCTGGCCGTGGTGTTCGCCTGGATGGGCGCCGTACGGGAGGAGCCCCGCGATGCCGCCCGGCTGCTGGCCGTACGGGCACCCGAGCGGATCCTCGCCGCGGCGCGCACCGAGGACCTGGCCTGGGCGGTGCGGGAGACCGGCCGCGCCGGACTCGACGCGGCCGTGGCGTTCTTCGCGGGCGAGCACTTCACCACCCGCCACCCCAAGCACCGCCGGGTCCCCGAGACCGCACGAGGCCTGCTGCTCGGCCACGCCCGCCGCCACCGCCCGGCCGACCTCCCGGTCCTGGAACGTCGCCTGCTGCGCCTCCCGGAGGACCGGATCCGACGCCCCTGAATCGGCGAGCGCCGTGTTCCGTGTTTCAGCGGGGCAGCAAGTCCGATGGCGTGACGAGTCGAGCCCGTTCGTACAGTTCCCGTACCGTGCGATTCTTCGGATACGGGCGAATGCGGCTGCGCATGGCGGTGATGCTCCGATCGCACTGGCCGGACCGAACGAGTTCTGGCGCACGGGCGGAGCTTCCTGCCCGGGGTACCGGACGGAGCGCAGCCCGTGACGTCCCGCGGTACGGCGGGAGGACGCAAAGCACTCCCGGCGGCCGCCCCGATCTGGTGGAATGACTTCCGGACACACGGCACGGGGGGCACGGGGGCATGACGGGGACGGGTACGGGGGCCGGCTTCGGGCATGCCCTCGGGCTGTCGCGGGCGCTCACCGGCCTGCCGGTCGCTCCGCTGGTGGAGCGGTACGGAGAACTCGCCGCCGCTCAACAGGGCCTGGGTATAGGCCACTTGGGCGAGTTGCTCGTCCCGCCCGGCGGGCGGCTGCGCGTCCTGGACGGGATCTTCGCCGTCGAGGGACCGGGCCGGCGGCGACACGTGGGCGCGGCGGTGCTGAGGGGGCCGGTGGCGGCCCGCGCCGGGTCCGGGGCCGCGGCGCTGGTCGAGCGGCTCGCCGGGATACAGGAGCGGGATCCCGCCGCGCTGCGCCGGATCCTGCTCTACCAGCTGGTGCAGCTGCTGCACGACCACCCCCGAGGGGACCGGCCCGAGACGGCCGCCGCCCTCGGGATCGACCCCGCCGAAGCGGCCGCACTGGTGCGAGCCGCGGCCGGGCGGGCCCGGCTGGACGCGGCGGGACGGGCCGCCGCCGAGAGCCTGGAGGACGCCTGGTCGCAGGGCCGGATCCGGGCCGCCGCCCTGTGCGCGGCCGCACTCCCGCCCGCCGGCGGGGACCGGCTGCTGGCGGATCGGCTCACCGGGATCGCCACGCGGGTCCGCGACGTGGACGCGCTCCTGGACGAAGCCCGGGACTGCGAGGACCGCGGGGACCTGGAGGAGGCCGCGGCCCGCTACGGCCGGGCCGCCCGCCTGGCCTGGGACTGCCCGCGCGCCGTACGCGGCCTCGTCCGCACGCACACCCCGACGTACGGCCGCCTGACGGCCACCCTCAGACCGGCGGGGGCGGGGGTCGAGCTCCGGCACCTCCCGTCCGACGACGAAACGGCCGGGCCTGCAGGACCGCCTGACGCCGAAACGGCTGCGGTCGGTACCACCGGACCGGCCGGAACCGCCGGACCGGCGGACCGCGAATCGGCCGGGCCTGCCGGTCGCAGCGGGGCTGCCGGAATCCCGGTTGGCGGCGGAGCGACTGCCGCCGGAAACGCCGACACCGAAACCGCTGCGGTCGGTACCACCGGTTCGCCGGCCGGCGAACCGGCCGGAACTTCCGGACCGACCGGCGGCAATCCGGCAGGGACGGCCGGGGCTGGCGGGGCTGGCTGGCGGATCGTCAGGCTGGTCCGTGGCGAACCGCTCACCGTTCCGCTGACGGAGATCCCGGGAGATCCGGTGACCGGCCCGGTCACCGACCCCGAGGCCCCCCTGGGCCGCCAGGTCCGGTACGTGGCCCTCCCCCGCGACACGCCACCGCCGGACCCCGGCCCTGCCGCCCGCGCGGCCGGGACCGGGGCCGTCGGCTCGGCGGGCCGCGGGACGCGGGTCCGTGGCCACGCCCCCGCCACACCCGGCGGTGCGGCCGGGAGCCCCGCTGCGGCTGCGGGCCCGGTCAGCGGGCACGGCTCCACCGCGACCGGCCCGGGGTCGCCCGTACGCGGCGACGACGGTGCGGCCGGGGACGCGGGGGTGCTGGTGAGTGCGGTGTTGCTGGTCGCGCCGGAGGTGGAGGGGCTGGTGCTCGCCGACGGGCGGGCCCGGATCGAGGCCTCCTGGTTACGCCCCGCCGGGGCGGTCGGGGTCGAGGTGACCGTGACCGGGCCCGACGGGCGCACTGTGCCGCACGGGTCCGTCATACCCGGCTTCACCGCGGCCGGGAGCGCCACCGCCGGACATCCGGCTTCCGGGAGCGCGTCCTCGGGGGCGGCGGGCAGCCCCGGTCCAGCAGCCGCGGACGGGGCTGTCACCTACGGACCCGGGCGCGGGACGGCCGACGTCGGGGTCGGCGACGCGGAGCAGCGGGCCGGGGGCATCGACGCGTCCGTGGGCGGCGGCGACGGCGGCGAGGGCGTGCGGTTCGGCGGTGTCGCGGTGGGGGCGCATGCCGTGCGGGTTCGGGCGCGGTACGCGGGGCCGCGGGGGGACGTGCTGTCGCTCGGGGTCGAGGGGGAGGTCACCGTGCACGCGTGGCCGGAGCCCGTGGTGGCCCTGGGTGCACGGGCGCGGGACGGCGGTGGGCTGCGGCTGCGCTGGACGGGGGGTGCGGGGGCCGACGTACGGATCGTGCAGTGGCCCGGCGAGGCCCCCGCCGAGGGGGCCGAGCTGGCGGCCGACGGGCTGCCGCCGGCGCTGCCCTGGGTGGACGCGGCCGGGGCCGCGGACCCGCCGCCCGGGACGCTGGCCACCGTCAGCGCCGTGGCCGTGCTCGGCGCGCGCGCCCTGGCCGGGCCGAGCACCGCCGTCGAGGCCCCGCGGCCGGTGGCCGGGCTCACCGCCCACCGGACCTCCGCCGGCCGCGCCCGCATCGCCTTCGAGTGGCCCGACGACGCCGGCCGGGTCGTCGTCGCCACCACCACGCCCGAGGCAGGCGGTGAGGCCGTCGAGCACCCCGTCGTGCGGGCCGTGTTCCTGCGTGAGGGCCTGGAGCTGCCGGTCGGGCCCGGCGCCGTCCGGATCACCGCGTACGCCGCCCCCCGCAGCTCCCTCGCGACGGTGGCCGCCCCGGGCGACGCCGGGCAGTTCCTGCTGCCCGCCGACGTCGCCATCGCCTACCGGGTGCTGCCAGGGCAGCGGCGGATGCTGCGCCGCGGTCCCGCCGTGCTCCGCGTCACCCTGCTCGCGCCCGGCGGCGACCCGGGGGCAGGCCTGCCCGACTTCGTCCTCGTCGCGGGCGCGGGCGGCGGCGCGGCCCGCCCCCGCCGGCCCGCCGACGGGGCCGAGCTGTGTCGCGTGACCGGCAGCGAGCTCGCCGCCGCCGGGACCGTGGAGCGCGAGATCGTCCCCCACCCGCCCGCCGCCGGCCCGTATGCCGTGCGCGGTTTCCTCCTCGGCGGCCGTGCCGCCTCCGTCCGGCTCGACGAGCCCTCCCTCACCTCCCTGGTGGTCCGCTGACATGACCTCCGTCGTCTGCCCCTACTGCTTCGACCGCTCCTCCGCCGCCCGGCTGCCCTTCCGCTGCCAGATGTCCGCGACCGGGGTGCGCGGGGGCAAACCCTGCACCGCCGAACTCGACACCGTGTGGGCCGAGTTCATGGGCCCGAGCGTGCCGCCCGCGCTCACCCTGCGCGGCCCGGTCTTCCCCGGGCCGCGCGGACTCGCCGGCCGCCTCGGCAGCGGCGGCGCCTCCCGCGCGGACTGCCCCCACTGCGGGGTGTCCACCCCGGTCCGGGTCTGCCTGCGCTGCCACAGCGACTTCCCCAGCGACTACTGCGACCAGGACACCCGGATCATCGCCCTGCTCGGCCCGAAGGCGTCCGGGAAGAGCACGTACGTCTCCGTGCTGATCAACGAACTCCGCAACCGCGTCGGCCGGGCGTACGGCGCGTCGATCACCGCGATGGGCGGCGAGACCCAGCGCCGGGACCGCGAGATGGCCGAGGACCTGTACGACCGGCTGCGGCTGCCGGGGGCGACCAGACCCGCGGCGCTCGGCTTCAACGACCCGCTGCTGTACCGGCTGAGCCTGCCGCTGCGCCGCCGGCTGCTCGGCGACGGCAGCCGGCACACGGCGCTCGTGTTCTTCGACGCGGCCGGCGAGGACCTCGGCAGCGCGGAGGCCATGGACCGCTACACCCACTACCTGGCCGCGGCCGACGGGATCATCCTGCTGGTGGACCCGCTGCAGATGCGGGCCGTACGGGACCAGCTGCCCGTGGACGGCGGGCTGCCCCTGCCGACCGTGGAGACCCCGCCGCAGCAGATCGCGGCCGACCTCGCGGCGCAGCTGCGCGCGCACGGCCGGGGCAGCAGCCGGGGCCGGGTCACCACCCCGGTGGCGGTCGCCGTGACCAAGACCGACTCCCTGTTCTCGCTGGTGGGCCCGCATTCCCCGGTGCGGCGCAACGCCGACCACTCGGGCGGCGTGCTGGACGACGAGGACCGGCTGGCCGTGCACGAGGAGATGCGGGCCCTGCTCGACAGCTGGGACTCGGGGGCGCTGTTCCGACAGCTGGAGCGGGACTTCGCGCAGCTGTCGCTCTTCGGGATCTCCGCGCTGGGCTCCCCGCCGCCCGCGGAGTCCCCGTCCGACGCCCCGAAGTCGGGTCCGCAGCCGCTGCGCGTGGAGGACCCCCTGCTGTGGCTGCTGGGGCTGGGCGGGCTGCTGCGGCGGACCCCGGCCGGCAGCGCCGCCGCGAGCGGCAGCAGTCGGCGTACCGCATCGGGAGGAGCGGCGTGAGCCTCGCGCAACTGCACTACACCTCGGCGCCGCCCGGCCCGGACGGGTCGGGCTTCCGGTTCACCGCGGTCAGCCCCGGCGTGCCCGTGTCGCTGCTGCGGGAGGCCGAGCAGCTGATCGGGTACGAGCCGCCCCGGGACGCGCCGCCGCGCCCCGGTCCGGAGCAACTGCGCGTGTTTCCCCAGGCGTTGAGCCTGAACGTGCTCGGCGACGGCAGTCGGCTGCTGTCCCGCTCCGTCTACACCGGCGCCGACTACAGCGGCCGCTGGGGCAACTTCCACGCGCACGCCGTGCACCTGCCGCAGCCCGCCGGGCCGGACCGGCCGGCCGAGGGGCCGCTGCCGATCACCTCCTGGGGGTCCCCGCAGTGGGCCGACGAGAGCCCGCCGCCCGGGGCGCCCCTGCCGCCGCTGGCGTCGGTGCCCGTGCCGGGGCCGCTGGACCGGGAGGCGCTGGCGGCGTTCGTGGGCGCACGGGGGCCGTGGCTGGCGGGGTTCTTCGCGGACGTGCGCCGGCTCGGCGAGGATCCCGCCGCTCCGCAGATCGTCGTGGTGGAGCCGGACAGCGAGGCCGCGGCCCGCTGGATCATGCTGGCGTGCAGTGTGCTGCCGCACCAGCGGGGCCAGTGGCTGACCTTCACCACGTACACGCGGCGGCCTCAGCTCGCCCGGCAGCAGATCATCGGCGTGCTGCCGGACGACGGGCTGGGCCTGGCCGGGCAGGAGCACCGCTACCGGGTGTACGACGCCGCCCGGGCGGCGGCTCCCGCACCCGCCCCCGACGCGTGGGCGCAGACCGCCGCGCGGGTCTGGCAGGCGGGGCGGCAGGAGCTGTTCGCGGAGGTCCGGCGGCTGTCCGCCGAGCCGTTCGCGGCCGGGCCGCTGGCCGCGCTCGCCCTGGCGGCCGGCGTCCCGCTGGACCCGGTGGGCCGGACGGCGGCCGCCGACTGGGCGGCCGGGCACCGCGAGGCTCTGGACGGCGGACGGCTGCACGCGCTGGCCGCGGCCCTGGGCCGCCCGGCGGACGGCAGCGGGTGCGCAGGCGAGGCGGACGGGGAGGCAGCGTCTGCGGAGGCAGCGTCTGCGGAGGCCGCCGCGTGCGGGCGGCTGCTGGCGGCCCTGGCCGGGTGGGCCCCGGCGGCGGTGACCGAGCCGCTCGCGGCGCTGGCCCTGGCCCGGGCGGTGCGCTCCGGCGGCGCCGTCCCGCCGACCGGGCTGCTGGGCGAGGCCGTCCGGCTGCGGCTCGGTGCGGAGCTGGGGCCGGAGCTGCGGGCGGCGCTGACGGACCCGCAGCGCGGGCCGGCGGACCGGTTGGGCCTGCTGCGGGCCGGTGCCGAGCTCGGGATCGACAGCGGCGACGTGCTGCCGGAGGTGGCCCGGCATCTGGCGCGGGCCCTGATCGCCGACCCGGAGGGGACGTACGGGGAGCCGGTGCGGGCCGCGCTGGACGGGATGCCGGGGCTGCGGGCCCTCGTCCTGGACCGGCTGGACGGGCTCGCGGCGGGCGATCCGGCCGCGGCGGCCCGGGTGTTCGCCCGGACCCCGCTGCGGCTGGCGGCGGCCGACGCCCTGCCGCACCTGCGGATGTGTGCGCGGGGGCCGGAGCCGGGCGGGGACCGGGTGCGGGCGCTGACCGGCCTGGTGCAGGCGGCCGGGGTCCCGCTGGAGGCGGAGCCGCTCGTGCTGCGGACCGCGATGCGGCTGGTGTGGCCCGAGGGGGCGCCGGGAGCGCACGAGGCCTGGCTGCTCCTCACGTCGACGGGCCCCGGGCCCCACCGGGAGGCCGGCACGTGGGAGCTGCTCGCGCGGGCGGCGGTGGACGCCCCGGCCGAGGACCCGGCGGCGGAGGAGCTGGCCCCGGAGCTGCTGCGGCACTTCGCGGCCGAACTCCCGTCCGCGCTGCGGCCGTCGCTGCTGATGCTGGAGCTGGCCCGGAACCTGCGCGCGGGCGCGGCGGGGCCGGGCTGGGTGCGGCAGGCGCTGGACCTGGGGACGCTGAACCCGTCGGCCGCCGCCCGGGACCACGCCTACGGGGCGGTCGCGGCGAGGCTGCTGGCGGCCGAGGAGCGGCCCGACAGCGAGCTGCGGGCCCTGATCGAGAGCAACGACACGGCGCTGCTGGCCGCGTACCGGCAGGCCGCCCGCGAGCCCCGGGTCGTGGACCGGCTCCGCTTCGACCCCGGCTACGCGGCCGAGTGCTTCGCGACCTGGTCCTCGCAGCCGCAAGCGGGCCCGGTGTGGCAGGAGGCCCGTACGGATCTCCTGGACGGTGTGATGCGGCCGGTCGTACGGGGCTTGCCGCCGGACGGGCTCGCGGCCCTGGAGGAGGCGCTGGGCAGGCTCGGCGGGCGCTGGGTGCAGGAGTTCCGCGGCTGGCAGCGGCCCGGTGCCTTCGGGCGGCTGCGGGACCGCTTCACCGGGGCCGGCCGGGGGACGCGGCGCGCCGCGAAGGGCGGCGGCCGGGGCGGCGCTCCCGCCGATCCGCCGCCCCGCGGCGGGGGCGGCGGGCCCATCGTCCCCGGCGGCCCGGCCGCTCCGGGCGGCCCGCCCCACGCCGTCGGCGAGGACGGCGGCCGGGGCGGCGACGGGAAGGAAGGGCGGCTGCCGTGAATCCCGAACTCGTCCTGCAGATCGTCCTGTACGCCACCGGGGCCATCGGGGTGGCGGTGTGCGTCGGCTACGGGCTGTGGCGGTTCCTGGGCCTGGCGCTGCGGGCCGCCGCGTCGGCGTTCGGCCCCCGCGTCCCCGGAAGCCCGGACCCGCGGATCGATGCCCCGCCTCCCGGGGCGGAGCCGGCGAAAACGGCGTACTGGGCGCTGCAGATGTGGGTCGACACGGCGGGGGCCGGACGGGCCGCCGTCGAGCTGGTGTGGTACCTGCTGACCCGGCACTGGCTGGACGAGATGGTCCGGGGCAGGCTGCTGCGCGGCTGCAGCGGCTACACCGGGGAGGAGGCCGAGCACTGGATCGGCCGCCTGGTGCTGCGGCTGATCGCCCCCGGGATGGCGCTGGCCGCGGTGTTGTCGGCGCTGCTGGCGTGGGTGCTGCTGGCCGGGGTCGCGGTCGCGTTCGCCGCGCAGCTGGTGCTGGTGACGGGCGTCGTGCTGGCCGGGGTGCTGGCCGGGCGGGGCGCGGACCGGCTGTGGAAGCTGGTGCGCGGCATCCGCATGAAGTGCCCGTACCCCGGCTGCTACCGGCCGTTCCCGCTGGCCGTGTACGTCTGCCCGGGCTGCGGTGCGGCCCACCGCGAGCTGCGGGCCGGCCGGTACGGGGTGGTGCGGCACATCTGCCGCTGCGGCCGACCGCTGCCCACGACCGCGCTGGCCGGCCGGAGCAGGCTCACCGCGCGCTGCCCGCACTGCGACCAGGGGCTGCCGATGGCCGTCGGCACGACGCGGGTGGTGCACCTGCCGCTGGTCGGCGGCACCTCCGCCGGCAAGACGATGCTGTTGGCGGCCGTACTGGACGGGCTGGGGGCCTGGTCGCGCACGTCCGGGCTGACCGTCGAGTACGCCTCCCCCGCCGACCGGAACGAGGCCACCGCCCTCGGCCGGCAGGTGGACGCCGCGGGCTGGGCGCTGAAGACCCAGGGCGGGCAGCCTCGTGCGCTGATGCTGCTGGTCGGGAAGGGCCGCGGGCGGCTGTTGCGGCGGCAGCGGCTGCTGTACGTGTACGACCCGATGGGCGAGTCCCTGCGGGACGCGGACACCACCCGCCGCCAGCAGTACCTGGCGCACGCCGACGGGGTGCTGCTGGTCGCGGACGTGCTGGCCTCGCCCGTGGTCCGCCGCACCCTGCGCGCGGGCGACGGGCAGCTGGCGGTGGCCGCCCGGCCCGCCGACCTGGGCCCGGTGGAGACGTACGCGGGTTTCACCGGCGAGCTGCAGGGCCTGGGCGGCCGGCGGCGGCGCCTGGGCGTGGCGGCGGTCGTGACCAAGCGGGACGTGCTGGACCGGCTGGACTCGCTGCCCCGGCCCGGGGACGGGCCGGTGGACGCCTGGCTGGAGGAGATCGGGCTGGGCGACCTGGTGCGGTCGCTGGGCCACGACTTCGCGGCGGCCCGCTTCTGGGCCGTCAGCGCCCGCGCCGCCACCGGGGCGGGGGCCCTGGAGTCGGAGCAGCTGCGGGCGGCCGAACCGGTGCTGTGGCTGCTGGCCCGGACGGGACTGCGGGTCCGCGGCCCGGCCGGGATCCCGGGGGGCCCTCCCCGCGGAGGTCGGCCGCCGGGGCTGAAGCAGATCGCGCGGCTGCCCCGGCCGCGTGGTTCCGCCACCCGCGGCACACCGAATCGATCAAGCCTGTGACGAGGGCCGGGGCGACTGGCTAGGGTCGCGGGAAGGAGCAACACCCCATGGTGACACCGCAGATCGCGCGGGGGCGGCGGCTGATGCTGGCCCTGCTCGTGGTGGCGGTCGCGATGACGGCGGCCGCCGGGCTGGCGGCGCTCGTGCAGTACGTACCCCAATGGCTTTGGGAGTTGAAGGAGATCAGCAGTGAGTGACATCCCCGGCGGGCCGATGGCGAACCGGCCGGTCCACTTCATCTGGCTGCTCGACTGCTCGTACTCGATGCAGGGCGAGAAGATCGGCCAGCTCAACTACGCGATCAGAGAGGCCGTTCCGGAGATGCGCTCGGTGGCGCAGGACAATCCGGCGGCCCAGCTGCTGCTGCGGACGATGACGTTCTCCACGACCGCGCGCTGGCACCACCAGGACCCGGTTCCGGTGGAGACCTTCACCTGGCAGGACGTCCAGGTCGACGGCATGACCAACCTGGGCGAGGCCCTGCAGCTGGTGGCGCGGGAGCTGGACACACCGCCGATGCCGCAGCGCGCGCTCAAGCCGGTCATCGCCCTCGTCTCGGACGGGGTGCCGACGGACGACTGGAAGGCGGGCCTGCGGGCGGTGGACGCGACCCCGTGGGGGCGCAAGGCCGTACGGGTGGCCATCGCGATCGGGGCGGACGCGGACCGCACCGTGCTGCAGGAGTTCCTCGGCAATCCGGAGCTCCAGCCGCTCGACGCGAACAGCCCCAAGCAGCTTGCGGCGGCGATCCGCTGGGCGTCGACGGCGGCGGTCAAGGCGGCCTCCCAGCCGGTGGCGGGCGCCGGGGACGGCATGGTCAAGCAGCCGCCGTACGCCCCGCCCGTGCTCGACGACGACGATGACGACGTGTGGTGAGCGGCCCCGTGTCACCCGTGCCGCCACCCGTCCCGCCGGGGCCGCCCCTGCCCCCGGGGCCGCCCGGACCGCCCGGACCTGCGGACCTTTCCGGCCCCGCGGGGCCGGTGGGGCCGCGGGTGCTGTGGGAGACGCTCCGCCAGAGCGTGCAGGGCGTCAACAAGACCCGCAACCAGGACTACTGCGACGCCCTGGGACGCGGGACCGACGAGGAGCCGCTGATCCTGGCCGCGGCCGACGGCCACGGGTCGGCGGCGCACGCCCGCAGCCACCTGGGGTCCCGCTTCGCGGTGGACCTGTTCGTCGAGCAGGCCCGGCAGTTCGGGGCGCTCGCCCGCCCGCGGGGCGACGAGCGGCCGCCGAGCCTGTCCTGGCTGATGCACTACGCCGAACACACCTTCCCCCGCCAGCTGGTCAGCGCCTGGCGGGAGCGGGTGCTCGGCAACTGGGCGCGGACCAGCTCCCACGAGGAGCCGGACATGACCGATGACGACAAGCTGCTGCTGTACGGCAGCACGCTCGTCGGCGCCGTGCTCACGCCCCGCGTCTTCGCGGCCTGGCAGCTCGGCGACGGCGAGCTGACCGTAGTGGGGGACGACGGGCGGGTGAGCGTGCCGCTGGCCCCCGCCGAGGCCGACCTGGGCGACGAGACGGAGTCGCTGTGCACCCCGAAGGCGTGGCTGCGCGTACGGACGCACTGGTCGCCCGTCACGGCCCCCTCCCGGACGCCCCGGCTGGTCGCGGTCTCCACCGACGGGCTGTCCAAGAGCTTCGCCTCGGACCGGGGCTTCCTGCAGTTCATGGCCGGGCTGGACGACCGGCTGTCGGCGCAGGGCGCGGCCGCCGTCCGGGCCGTGCTGCCCGAGTGGCTGGGCAAGGCCTCGCAGCACTCGGGCGACGACACCACGCTGGTCGCCGCCTGGAACACGGCCCTGGCGGTGCCGGCACCCGGGGCGGCCGACGGCACCGCGGGAGGGGCCGCAGCAGGAACGGCGGAGCCCGGCCCCGAGACGACGACAGAAGACCCTTACTGGAGTGGAACATGAGCGGCATGCTCGACAGCGGCACCCGGCTGACGACCGACAGCGGCATGGCCGTGGACGTCTTCAACCTGCTCGGCGCCGGCGGCCAGGGGGAGGTCTACCGGGTCCGGACCCCGGCCGGGGACCAGGCCCTCAAGTGGTACTACCCGGCGTGCGCGACGCCGGCGCAGGAGGCCATCGTCCGCCAACTGGTGGGCCGCGGCTTCGACGACGACCGCTTCCTGTGGCCGCTGGACTTCGTGGCCGACGGTCGCGGCGGCTTCGGGTACCTGATGGACATCCGGCCGGACCGCTTCAAGGGCCTGCCCCTGCTGTTCCGGCGGCAGCTGAGCACCTCGCCGCGGGCCCTGCTGAAGGCCTGCCTGTACACGGTGGAGGCGTACCAGGCGCTGCACTCGAAGGGCATCGCGTACCGGGACATCTCCTGGGGCAACATCTTCTTCGACCCGGCCACCGGCGACGTGCTGGTCTGCGACAACGACAACGCGGTCGTGGAGGGCGACAGCACCGGCATCTCGGGGACCATGGAGTTCATGGCGCCCGAACTGGTGCGCGGCGACCCGGGGGCCACCCCCGGCACGCAGACCGACCTGCACTCCCTGTCGGTGCTGCTGTTCATGCTGCTGATGAACCACCACCCGCTCAAGGGGCGGCGGGAGCTGGCGATCCACTGCCTGGACGAGGCCGCCGAGCGCAAGCTGTACGGGAAGCAGCCCCTGTTCGTCTTCGACCCGCAGGACGGGTCCAACGCCCCGGACCCGGCCGAGCAGAAGACCGTGCTGGCCACCTGGGCGGCGGCACCGGCCTCGCTGCGGGACCTGTTCACGAAGAACTTCACCACGGGCCTGCACGACCCGGCCGCCCGGGTCCGGGAGGGCCAGTGGCGGGACACCCTGCGGGCCGTGTACGACGCGGTGGTGGAGTGTGCGCACTGCGGGCGGCAGAACATGACCGAGCCGCGGTCCGCCACCGCGGGAACCTGCTGGAGCTGCGGGAACACGCTGGTGCTGCCGCCCCGGCTGGTGCTGACCACTCCCCCTCCGCGCACCGAGCACCACATCCTGCTGCACCGGTCCTCGCGGGTGCAGGCGCACCACCTCGCCCCCGAGCCGGCCCGGCACGACTACGGCGACACGACGCTCGTGGCGCAGCTGACCGAACACCCGCAGAAGCCGGGCCGGTTCGGCCTGGCCAACCGGTCCGCCACGGCCTGGACGGGCACCCGGGCGGACGGCACCACCCAGCGCGTCGACCCGGGCCAGACGGTCCCGCTCCGCTCGGGCCTGGAACTCGACTTCGGCGGCGCCCGCGCCGTCGTCCGCTCGAAGTAGCCGACCGGCCCGCCGCGGCCGGTTCCGGGCGGGCCGGGTCAGCTGCCGGTGAGGAGGCGGCTGATCTCCTGGGCGAGGGTGAGGCCGCTGCTGCCCGCGCCCAGGCCCAGGGTGATGGTCTCCAGGGAGCGGCGGATCAGGCCCGGTTCGGCGGGGCGGCGTTCCTGTGCGGCGCGGTCCAGTTCACCGCGCAGGACCTCCGCCGCCTCGACGCGGGCCGGGGCGGCACCCTGGTCGCGCAGCCACTGGGCGAGCTGCGTCGCCAGCCGGAGGGTCCGGTCGGCGGTGTCCTGCTGCCCGACGTTGATGACGCCGTTGTCCCCGAAGTTGGCGGGGCCGTTGATGTTGCCGTTGAAGGTGTAGTTGCCGCCCATGCGGTTCTCCTTGCGCTGCGGATGTCGGGGGCTGCGGATGCCGCGTGCTGCGTATGTCGGGGGCTGCGTATGTCGGGGGCTGCGGGTGCCGCGGGCTCAGGGGTGCGACGGGCCCTGGCCGCCGCCCGACGGATGCCCGCCCGGGCCCGCGCCGGGGCCGTTGATGATGCCGCCCTGGCCGTAGTTGCCCGGGCCGTGGATGTCGCCCTGGAAGTTGTAGGTGTGGGTGTTGATGACCTGCTGCGCCTGGTCGTAGGAGCTGGTGTCGACGTGGTGGTCCTTCAGGAACCGCTCGGTCGCTATCAGCACGCCCTGTTGGAGGCGCTGCAGGAAGTCCTGCGAGTCGGTGCGCTCGGAGAAGCCCAGCTGCTTCCAGTCGGAGACCCGTTCGCGGATGCTGTCGGCGGCCCCGTAGTCGTACAGCAGGTGCCGCTTGTCGATCTCGCGGCGCCACTTCTCCAGGGTACGGGCCCGCCGGCGCTGCTCAGACGACCGGCGCGAGACCCGTCGGGGCGCGCCGAGCAGCAGGGACAGGGTGGCGCCGGTGGCGTACGAGACAAGGCTCCACCAGCGTTCGAACCCGTCCACCGGCAGCTGGTTCACCCGGTCGAAGCGGGCCTGCAGCGGCGGGATCCCGTACGCCGACACCTCCCAGGTGAGGCTCGGGTGCTGGAGGCGGGCCCGCAGGTGCATGGAGACGATGGCGCGGCCGCCCTCGCCGGCGCGCTCCAGGCTGAGATAGGTGCGCATGCCGGCGCCGGACTGGACCAGGCCCGCCTGGACGAGCTGCTTGGGGATCTGGGAGCGGGGCATGCCCAGCCGGTCCGGGAGGAGTTCGGTGACGTACGGGACGTGGTTGCCGATCACGTACAGCCGGTTGCGGGCGCGCAGGCCCTTGAGGCCGGCGATGTTCTCCATCTCGCGGGCGACGAAGGTGTGCAGGTCGATCGCGTCGAACGGCTTGATGGCGAGCTTGCCGCCGCCCGCCGGATCGTCGGCGGGCCGGCTGACGTCGATGGGCTGCCACACCATCTCCTTCAGCTTCGAGCCGCTGCCGACGAAGGGGTTGGTGCGTTCGGCGCTCGCCGTGTACGGGACGACGTTGGCCTTCTTCTGTTCCAGGAGCCGCCGTTCCGCCTCGGGTTCGACCGGCGGGGCGAGGCCGGCGGCCCGGTCGGAGCCGTGCTCGACGGCGAGCGCCGCCCCGCGGGCCTCGCTCTCGGTGCGGTGGACGAGCCACCAGGCGCTCCCGTAGCCGAGGACGATCGCCAGTCCGGCCGCGTAACCGAGCCCCGCCGGACCGGCGGCCGCCGCGTACAGCAGGACGGGCACGGCCGCCCAGACGCAGACGGCGCAGATCCAGGTCAGGACCCGGTCCCGGACGTCGATCCGGCGGACCGCGGCGCGGGCGTGCCGGGCGAGGGCGATCAGGTCGATGCCGAGGGTGAGTCCGATGGCGTTCAGCCGGTCCCCGGTGAGCTCGATGTCGACCTCGCGGGCGAAGTCCTCGTCGAGGTGGGCGCCCGCGCACAGGTGGCGGGTCACCGCGTCGGTCCGGTACTGCGCCAGCTGCGGTAACCGGCGTGTTGCCAACTGGCTCATGCGCGCCCTCCCGTGGTCTGCCCCTCGGCCCATCGGCCCCTCGGCCCTCACCCTACGAAAACCGGCCGCGCCTGTCCCCCCGTTGGACGCGATCAGCGGGGCCGGGTACTCAGGCGGGACGGTGCGCACTGGCGTGCGATCTGAGCATCCGTACTCAGGCCCGGGCCGCGGGCGCCTTGCCATCGTGAGGGCATGTTCCTTCAGTCGTACGGACCGCAGCCCCGCGCCGCCGGCATCACCGCCGTCGGCAGCGTGCTGCCCGAGGAGATCCTGTCCTCGGAGTCCCTCCAGCAGGAGGTGGCGCGGCGCAGCGGCCTCGCGCTGCCGCCGAGGCTGCTCACGCAGGCCACCGGGATCCGCACCCGCCGGGTCGCCGGCCCCGGTGTGTACGCCTCGACGCTCGCCGCGGGCGCCGCCCGCCGGGCGATGGCCGCGGCCGGGCTGACCGGGCCCGACATCGACCTGCTGCTGTTCGCGTCCGCGTCCCGTGACATGGTCGAGCCGGCCACCGCGCACATCGTGCAGGCGGAGCTCGGGACGCGGGCCCACGCGCTCGACGTCACCAACGCCTGCAACAGCTTCGTCAACGGCATCGACCTCGCCCGGGCGATGATCCTGGCCGGGCGGGCCCGACGGGCCCTCGTCGTCACCGGGGAGACCCCGAGCCGGGCCGTGCAGTACGCGCCGGGCAGCCTCGCGGAACTGCGCGACGGCTTCGCCGGGTACACCTTCGGCGACGCGGGCGCGGCGGTGGTCGTGGAGGCGGTGGAGCGCGGCGGGATCCTCGACGTGGACACCGAGACGCACTCGGAGCACTGGGAGGTCGGGGGCATCCCGGGCGGTGGGTCGCGGCACCCGCGCGGGGACGCGTACACCTACTTCCGCGGTGACGGGCACGAGCTGCGGGGCGTGTTCGAGAAGGTGGGCACGGCGGTCATCGACCGGACGCTGCACCGCACGGGCCTCGACTGGGACGGCGTCGCGAAGGTGCTGGTGCACCAGGTGACGGTGCCGTATCTGGAGCGGTTCGCGGAGCTGACCGGGGTGCCGGCCGACAAGCTGGTGGTGACGGTGCCCGAGCTCGGGAACATCGCGAGCGCGAGCATCGGGGTCCAGCTGGACCGGGTGTTCCCCGGACTCTCCCCGGGCGAGCGGGTGCTGTGCGTGGGGCTGGGCGGCGGCATCAGCATCATGACGATGGTCTGGGAGAAGTCGTGAACGGCGGGCACGCGCTGTGGGTGGTGCTGCCCGCCCACCAGGAGGAGGCCCGGCTGCCCGGCACGCTCGCCGCGCTCGCCGCGCAGCGCGACCGGGACTTCACGCTGCTGGTCGTCGACAACGCCTCCACGGACCGGACCGGGGACATCGCCCGGGAGTTCGCGGCGGACGCCCCCTTCCCGGTGCGGGTGCTGGAGGAGCCGGAGAAGGGCGTCGGCTCCGCCGTGGACACCGGCTTCCGGTACGCCATCGGGCAGGGCGCGACCCTGCTGGCCCGTACGGACGCCGACTGCCTCCCCCGGCCCGGCTGGGCGGGAGCCGCGCGGGCCGCGCTGACGGCCCGGCCGGGCCTGGTGTGCGGGCGGATCACCGCCCGGCGGGACGAGCACGGGCCGGTCGGCCGGGCCGGGTTCGCCGCGCTGGTCTCCCTCGCGGCACTGTTCGGGCGGCTGCGGCCGCAGCACGTGCGGCGGGGCGAGTTCCGGGCCCCGTACCGCATGCACGCCGGGAACAACATGGCCATCACCGCCGAGCTGTACCTGGCGGTCGGCGGCATGCCGCGGCGGCCGTCGCCCACCGACCGGCTCTTCCTGAACTCCGTACGCCGCCACACGGACCGCATCAGCCGCTGCCGGTCCATGGTCGTGGAGAACTCCACGCGCCGGCTTCGGGCGTACGGGATCCTCGGCACCGCCCGCTGGTACCTCGACCAGGGCAGCGGCCCTCACGGAACGGACGACCCCCGCTGATGCTCGACCGACTCGACCACGCGCTGCGCAGCCGCCCCGACCGGCCGGCCGTCCTGACCGCCTCCCGTACGGGCACGCCCCGGGTGCGGGCCCGGTGCGGCGAACTCGCCGGCCTGGCCGACGCGTACGCCGCCGCCCTCCACGCGCGGGGGCTGCGCCCCGGGGACACGGTCGGCGTCGCCGTCCGGCCCGGGCCGCGGGCCCTCGCCCTGCTGCTGGCACTGTGGCGGCTCGGGCTGCGCGGCGCCGTCCTCGACCCCGGGGCCGGGCCCGACGTGCTGCGCGCCCGGCTCGCGCTGGCCCGGCCCTCCCTGGTGGTGGCCGACGCGGCCGCGCAGGCGGTTGCCGGGTGGGCCCGTCCGCTGGCCCGCAGGGCCCGGCTCGCACTGCCCGACCTGGCCGGGCTCGGCGGGCCGGTGGCCACGGTCGGGCCGTGGCTGCCGGGGTGCGCCCCTTCGCTGGACCTGCGGGCTCCGCGGCCGGCGGGCCCGGCGGGTCGCGGCGCCGCCGTGGCGGGGGACGCCGACGCGGTGATCGTCTTCACCTCGGGGACCACCTCGAAGCCGCGGGCCGTGGTGCACACGCGGGCGGGCCTCGCCGCGGGGATGGAGACGGTGAGCACCCTGTTCGCGCAGGCCGGGGAGCAGGCGGGGTCCGCGGGCCCCCGCCATGACGGCCGACCGGTACTCGGGGGCACCTTCTTCGTGCTCGTCCCCGCACTCACCCGCGGCGCCCCCGTCGCCCTCCCCGCCCGGTCCCCGCGGGTCCTGGCCCGGCAGCTGCACCGCCTGAAGCCGGCCGACACCTACCTGACTCCGCCTCAACTGCGGGACGCCCTGCGGGCGGACGCCCGGTTCCACGGCCGGGTGTGGACGGGCTCGGCCCCGGCCGGCGCCGAACTGCTGGGCCGCGTACGGGATGCGGGCGCCGAACGGGCCTGGGGGGTGTACGCGCTGACCGAGCTCTTCCCGGCCGCCGCCGTGGAGGCGGCGGAGAAGGCCGCGTACGACGGCCCCGGCGACCTGGTGGGCGCCCCGCTGCCGGGGGTGGCGGCGAAGACGGACGAGGACGGGCAGCTGCTGCTGGCCGGACCGGCGGCCCGGCACCGCTACCTCGGCGAGGAGCCCGACCCGTGGGTGCGGACGGGGGACCGCGCCCGGCTCGACGGGACGGGACGGATCGTACTGGAGGGAAGGACGAAGGACATGGTGCTGCGCCGCGCCGAGAACATCTACCCGGGCCTGTACGAGCCCTCGCTGCACGTGCCGGGGGTGGAGCTGGCCGTACTCGTCGGAGTCCCGGCCGCCGGGGCCGCGGAGGCGGCGGGCGACGAGAGGCTCGTCGCCGTCGTACAGCCGCGGCACGGGGCCGCCGTGCCGGAGTTGCGGGCCTCGCTGGCGGATCCGCTGCGGCGGATGGGATCCGCCCGGCCCGACGCGGTGCTGTTCGCGGAGGTCCCGCTGTCCGGGCGGTCCCGCAAACCGGACCGCGCGGCAGCCGCGGCCCTGGCCGCCTCGCGCCTCGGGGCCGCCCGATGAACGCCCCCACGGCCCCGGGGTCCCCGAC
>NZ_JACBGN010000116.1 GCF_013401435.1 Streptomyces sp. BR123 | reverse complement strand
CCCTTGCCCCTGCGGCCCCTGCGGCCCCTGCGGCCCCTGCGGCCCCTGCGGCCCCTGCGGCCCCTGCGGCCTCCGCGGCCTCCGTGGCTCAGCCGAGCGGGTGGTCCGGTTCGTAGTTGGTCAGGACGCAGCCCTCGACCAGGGACTTCTCCAGCCGGTATCCGGAGGGGGCGGAGAAGCCGGGCGTGCAGTTCAGGTACAGGAACTGCAGCTGGTACAGGCCGAACCGCGAGGACGGGCTGTTGGTCTCGACCGCGATGTTCTCGCCGACGAGCAGCAGGCTTGCGGTCGCCTTCAGCTTGCCGTCGTCCTTCAGGTCGGCCTGCTGGGCGGCCTTGGCCTTGGTCTGGAGCTTCTTCATGTCTCCGACGGTGTCGAGCCAGCTCAGGTCGTGGGCGCGCCGCTCGCCGGCCGGCTGCCCGCACAGGGCACGGCCCGTCACACCCCAGTCCAGTGCATTGCCCTTGATCACCGGCTGGTGGTCGATCGACTCGACGGCCACCGCCTCGGGGTCGGTGGAGAAGTTCTTCCGGCAGTCCAGGCTGTTGCCGACGAGCTCCCGCAGCTCGGCGATGCTGCCCGCGCGCGGGAGTCCGAGGCTGCCGTTCTTCGGCTGGCCGGGCTTCTCGCCGTTGCCGCCGGCCGGGTCCTGCGGGGTCTCGAAGTTCGGGCTGCCCGAGCCGTCCTCGGCGGCGACGAAGTCGGTGAGGCTGCAGCCGTCCACGAGGGGCTTTTCGCGCTTGTAGCCCTCGGGCACCCGGCCGCCCGGGTTGCAGACCAGGACGCGCAGGTCGGAGCGGACGAGCTTCATGGACGTCTGCGTGCGGGTCGGGAAGGCGACGAAGCCCTTGCCGACCAGCACCTGGTCGAACAGTCCGTAGGCGCCCTCGCCCGCGGCCATCCGGTCCAGGACGTACTTCTTGTAGCCCTCCTGGAACGCCTTCATGTCCTTCGGGACCGCGATGACGATGTCGCCCTTCTCGGCCTTGTCGCTGCACACGCCGACCTCCGTCACCGACCACTGGCCGGTCCTGGGGAAGTCGCCGCCCGGCATCCTCGGGTCGTCCGCCTTCGCGCTCAGGTCTTCGCACGAGGTGAACTGCCGCATGTGGCGCTGCGCCCCGGCGAGGGGCCCTTCCCCGGCGGCTGCGGAGCCAGAGGCGGAGGCGGTGGCTCCGGCCGGTGGGGAGGCCTGGCCGCCTCCTTTGCACGCGGCGAGGGTGGCCAGGCAGCCGAGGGCGGCGGTGGTCGCGAGGATCCGCTGGATGCGCATGGGTCGCTTTCGTCGAGGGCAGGGTGGCGGGGATGGCATGGGCATGCTAAGGGCCCGCGGAGAGGCTGATCAAAACCGGGGCCGGCCTCACGCCGCCCACTCCGCCAGGGCGTCGAAGTCCGGCCGGGTCAGCCCGATCCGCTCGTCGATCCGCATCAACAGGGCCCGGAAGGGGTGGTGTTGGTCGACGTACTCGCGGTCCATGTCCGTGATGTCGTCGTCGACCCAGGCGAACTCGCGCCCGCCCGCGTACTCCAGGACGTACTGCGTCTTCCAGAAGGTTCCGCGCGGCGCCCGCCCGTGCATCTGCGGCCAGTCGATGTACGGCAGCCGCGGCAGCCCGAGGCGGGGTCCTATCCAGTCGTTCGCCTCGTCCTTCCAGGTCGTCGCCCAGACCAGCTCGTAGGCGTCAGCCAGGGCGAGCAGCTCCGCGCCGTGGTCGGCGTTCAGCCACACGCGCAGCGGCGTCCTGCTCTCGGCCCCGGTCCAGCCCGTCGGCCGCATCCGGTGGGTGGCGTACCCCGCGGGGCGGCGCTGGGCCTGTGCCGCGTAGGGGTTCAGAGGGCCTATGCGGGCATGAGACATGTCCGACCTGCATTGGGCAGGGTGTTTCGGAGCCACTTGGGCGGCGAGAGCGAGAGCCATCTGGTAGTGCCGTGACGATTGCCGACGGCGGCTTCATGGCGTTGGTCTGGCATTCCGGGGATTGCGCCGATCAGCCGTGTGGCCGGACCCGCCCCACGGGCTCGGTGGTCACCGGGCCGTGCTCACCAGTTCGACGGATCGCTGCGACGAGTCGTCGCAACGCGGCGTGGGCGGGTGGGCCCCAGGTGGCCTTGCCGCCGGGGCGGCCGTGGACGCCTGCTTCTCCGATGAGGATGCCGCTGAGGGCGCGCAGCACCGCCCAGCCGCGGGCGCGGCGCAGGGTCGCGGTGTCCGGGGTCGGCCGGTAGGCCGCGTGGAAGCGGTCGGCGGCGTCGTCCGGCAGCAGTATCCACGGTGCGGCGAGGTCGCAGGCCGGATCGCCGGTGCAGAGGTCGCCGAAGTCGATCACGCCGCAGAAGGTGCCGTCGGCGGTGAGGACGTTGGCCGGGTGCAGGTCACCATGGAGCCACAGGGGCGGGCCCGTCCACGCGGGTGCGGCGACGGCGTCCTCCCAGACGATGCGGACGGCCTCCGGGTCGGGGACCAGCCCCTCCTCGGTGGCCGAGGCGAGCGCCCTGGCGAACCCCTCGGCGTGGTCGGCCAGCGGTCCCCCGCGGCCACGGCCGGCGGGTGCCCCGGCGGGAGAGGGCCGGTGAAGAGCCGTCAGGAAGGCGGCCAAGCTGTCGGCCGCGTCCGCAGCGCGCGTGGCGGGGGCGCGGTCGGCGGGCTCGCCCGGCACCCAGGTAGTAACGATCCAGGGCCGCGGAAACCGCTCGGAGGGCTCGCCGAGGCGCTGCGGGACGGGGACCGGCAGCGGGAGGTGCGGGGCAAGGGCGGGCAGCCAGGCGTGCTCCTTGCGCAGCAGCGCATCGGCGGACTGTGTCGCCCAGGGCAACCGGACGGCGAGGTCGTCGCCGAGCCGCCACAGCTGGTTGTCCCAACCACGCGCGCCGAGCCTCACCGGGCGATCGGCCAGGTCGGGATGCTGGTCACGCAACAGGTGGCGGACCAACTCTGCTGTGACCTCGATCTGGGTGTGGGTCATGCAGAGCAACGGTAATCGGGCAGCGGTTCGTCCGTGGATCACTCGATCGAGCGATCGGCAATCTGCCTCGCCTGTATGGGCTCGCCCGCTTCGCTTCCGCTGGATTCACAAGCGCACAACTGGCTCTCACTCAGACCGCCGGAGTGGCTCCCGATCACCTTGTCGAAAACACCGACCGATTCTTGCGGACGCCGGGGGAACGGCCTCGTGCCTCGCGACAGGATTCTCTTCGTCGAAAAGACAGTGGGGATGGGAGGCGGGGCCCGGCACAATAACGGGATGATCGGCAACCGGATCACATACCGCAAGGCGGACGGTGTCCGCATACCTGGGACTTGGCGTCACGCCTTCATTTGCAATGGTGGGACGTACTTCCTCACGGACCTCGTCATGTACGCCGACGGGCTCATCGACTGCTGGGGCCTGGTCACCATCGACGAGTTCGAGCAGAAACTGCGCTCCGGCTGGGTGGCCACCGACCTCCCGGAAGGCGCCGAGGCATCGGCTCACGACCTGGCCATGTGGAAGTTCAGTGAGCCACGTACATGGCTCACCCCCGAGTTGCTGCTCGCCGAGGTGCGGGACACCATTGACCAGCTGAACGGTCGCCCGGATTCCACCGCGCGGTGCTTGGCCGCCGTCGATGCGTTCCTTGCAGACCGGACCGAGGAGAATCGCGCCACGGCTCGGGCCGCGTATCTCGCCATCCCCGAAACCCAGCGCCGGTACGCGCTCGGCGACATGGACCGTAAGGACTGGCCGCTTCAGGTGTTGGTGGTCGGGGTGGGCGGCAGGCCGGACAGCTGGTCCGACGAGCCGGTCTCGGAGAAAGCGTACGAGGATGCTCTCGCTTACTTCGAGGAGCGTGCCCGGCTCATCGCTGAAAGGCCCTTGCGGGTTCCTGCGGACGGCCCGGCGACGCCGCACGCACCGGCGATCCATCTGGCCCACTCATACCCGCGGCAGCGAGTCGACGACCCGGGCATGGTGGGTCTGCGCAATGACTACCCCGCGCCCATCGACATCGACGGCATTACCTACTCGTCCGTCTCCCAGGCGTATTGGGCCCTGTCAGTCACCGACTCCACGACGCGAGCCGCCATCGCAGTTGCGGACACCTCACACGCCGCCCGCAAACTTGCCGCCGACGCTACCCAGCGCGAGGGCTGGGAACACGCCCGTACCGCCGTCATGATCACGCTGCTGCGTGTCAAGTACATGCAGCACCCCGACCTGGCAGAGATCCTTCGCGCGACCAACGACGCTACCCTCATCTACGACGACGCCGACTCCGGCTTCTGGGGTGACAACGCCGGCCGCGGCCGCAACTGGACAGGTCGTCTCCTCGAACTCGTTCGCTCTGAACTGCACGCGCAGCGGGTCGGAATCAGGTAACGGGATGGCGCCGCGACGTCTACTGGCCCGGTGCGGTGTGGGCCCGCACGGGAAGAGTGCGGATGTTCCCACCGCTTTCGAGGGCGACGCGGAGGCGTTGGATCTCGTCGTGCTGTTCGGCCAACCGAGACAGCGCCAACGTCTTGAACTCGGCCGCCTCGATGGCCTCCTGCTTCATTCGGGAGACTCGCCCCTTCAAGCTGGCTACCTCGCCTCTTAGGCGGTCGATCTGGGCCAGGCGAGGGTCCGGCTCGCCCGTGACCTCTCGGGCCCTGCCCAGCCGGTTCTCGAACTCTTCCTTGATGTGGGGGTAGGTGCGGTACAGCGTCGCCCGGGGGACAGCGGCGAGGATGCTGAGGGATTTGATGTCGCACCGCAGGCCCTCGGGGATGTCCCCAGCCATGAGCTGATCCATGGCGGCCTTCAAACGGCTCTCCGCGTTGGCGTGGCGGTCATTGGGCACTGGATGCCTCCTCAGTGGCTACGGCGGCGTCGATGGATTCCACGATCCGCATGGATCGCTCGTGGGTCTGCTGGGCGCGTTGACGCTCCGGCGCGGACAGCCGCGGGTTGCCGAGGAACACAGCTCGCGTGCTCTCGGCGTGGTCGACCCACGCTTGCCGGTGCTGGGGGTGGTGGGTGGCTTGGGGGCAGCGAGCGGAGTCGCACATGCCGAGCAGAGGCTCGCTGGCGTTCGGAGTGCCGGCCATGGTGAGGCACAGGGCCTTGGCGGGGTCGGTGAACCAGCAGTAGTTCGCCACGCCGATGTGGAGGGTCTTTGCCTTGGTCTTGAGGAGTTTCTCTACGCGACGGTCGTCGGCGACGGTGGCGGGGGCGGGGTCGTGTCCGGCGAGGGACTGGTCCACGTTCTGGAACGCGGCGACCAGGTCTCGTGCGCCTCGGCCTGAGGGGAGGGCGCCTTGCTGGTAGTCGTGATAAGCGGCGACGGTGAGCCGGGTGTGTTCGACCTCCTCTTCAGCCCGGACCTCGGCGAGGAACGCGGCCTGGTGGCCACCCGGCCGGGCCGTGTAGCCCTCGGTGGTGGCCACCGAGACGTGCTTCAAGTGCCACTTTGTGGCCAGGAGGCCGTGGGGGCGTTGGGCGATGGACAGAGCGAGGGTACGGCGCAATGCCCGCGGGTGGACCGGACCATCGGGGATCGGGGTGAGGCCGAGATGCTGTCCAAGAGGACCGTTGATCCAGTCCCGGAGCGCGGTGTACCGGTTGGTGGAGTTGTTGGCGACGAGGAAGATCAGGTCCCCGAGGTCCGTGTCATTGAGGGCTTCGGCGGCTCCGACAGCGCGGTGTACATCTTCGATGACCACCCATGAGTCGGGCACGCCGCCGAACTTCTCACCCTTGACGCGGCGGGAGTCCAGCCAGTGGCGGGAGCCGTAGGCGCGGTCTTCGCTGCGGCGGCAGCCATGGGTGAGTTCGGCCAGTTCTGAGTTCCGCATGCCAGACAGCGCAGAGGTGAGGTAGTAGGCAGCGGAAGTGACGGCGAACACCGTGCTGTCCAGGGTGAAGTGATTCATCGGAAGGGCCCAGGGGACGGGCGTTTCGTCATCGGCGCGGGGCACCCGCGCTGCGTCACGGCACCATGAGTTCTCGGTGCCACAGGCAGCCATCCATGCCTCCAGCTGAGGCCGGAGCCGTTCCAGGTCTCTTTTGGTTGAGGAGAGCGAAAGAAAGTCCTTGGTAAAGGACGTGTGGGCGAGCGTAAGGAGAGGGTCGCTGACGTCCCAACCCGAATTGAGTCTGCGGGAGATACCGGACGGGGCAGCGCGGGGGGCCGGGATTCGGGCTGCGATACGGCGCTCGATTTCGGCGATGACGAGTGGGTGATGTTCGACGCGGAGGGACGAGCGGATGCTGGCCCGGCGCGCGATGGTCTGCCGGGCGTGCGTGACCTCATCGACGAGATGGGGGCTGATCGTGTCGACGAGGTAGGAGGCGCCGGCGAGGAGAGGCCGCAGGATGTCGTCTGGGACGGCGGGGGTCTGGTTGATGTCGTGACGCTGGTTTATCCCGGCTGATGCCGTGGGTGATCGGGTTGGCTCCGCGCTCAGCGGAGTACAGAGCCTTGCGGTGTTCCTGCCAGGCGGCGTCGATGGCAGTACGGGCGGCCTGGTCGATGCGCCGCCATTCTGCGTCACTGTATGGCCGATGAGGGGTTGAGCCTGCCTGCTGATTGACCGGTCTTCCGTCCAGATGGGCTTGGACGCTGACGTCGAGGGGGCCGCCATCGGCCCGATAGCCATTGAGGGTAATGCGACTGTGCCGCTCAAAAGTGAACCCGAACTCTAGCCAGTAGGGCGTGATCTGTGTCGATGCAAGATCGGAGAGGGTTCCGGTGAAACCGGTCTCGTACAGGTAGCGAGCAAGGTGCCGGGCACACCGGACGGCGTGCCGGGCCTCGCGGTAGGTGCGGATCGGGCCGTTGGGGTGGGCGGCGGCAGCGAGTCCTCGTGCGAGGTCGTCGGCCAGCACCGAGTCAGGCAGTTCGTGGAGCGTGCCGAGGTAGGGCCGCTGACCCGCGAGCGTGTACTGAACGGCGAGCGGCTGTCGGACTTCAGCGGGCATCGGTGTCCTGGAATTCCGCGCCGGCCTCCCGGCGGGCGGCTGGGTCGGGGTCGGCGTCCTCGTATGCCTGGCGGAAGATCCTCTGGGTGTCCAGGAGATGGAGGTACACCTGGGTGGTGGTGACGCTGGCATGGCCGAGCAGGTCGCGCAGGATCAGCAAGGGGTCGGCCTTGGTGAGATAGAGAGCCAAGGCGTTGTCGCCGCTGGTGTCGAGGACGAGGCGGGCGGCCTGCTGGTAGTAGCCGCGCACCAGCTTCTCCAGGGTGGCCATAGCCATTGTGTGGCGTGTCATGGGGGGGGTGGACGTGCGGGAACGCGGGTTCCCACCGGTCGCGGATGCGGGCGGAGGTACGGCGGAGCGTGGTTGCCCAGTCAAGGAATGGCGAGCCGTCGGACTGGACGAAGAGGAGGGCGCTCCCGGCGCCGGGCCCGACGAGGCGGAGCCGTTCGGCCGGAGTCAGCATGTGCCAGCGGCGGTAAGTGCCGTTGAGATAGACGCCTTCGTACGTCGGGCTTTCTACGTGGAGGGCATGGGCGGGTCGCCATCGGGAGCCGTCCACGTGGGCGGCCCGCTCCAGCGTCGTGTAGTCGTGGACACGGGCCAAGACGTCGTACTCCACCCAGGTCTGTCTGCCCTTGCTGCCCTTGGTGGTCGGAGGCGCGAGCGCCAACGGGATGGGGACGGCGGTGCGCTGGCGGGGCAGGGGAGGGATCTCCCACGGCGTGAGAAGCCGCCATTCTCGAAGCCGCAGGCCTGTGGAGATCGCAAGCAAGCCACCGGCGGCGTTCCTGCCGGTCTCGCGGCCCCGAAATGTGTGGTCGGGTTCGCCGTCCGGGTCGTTGCCCGCGAGAGCGTTGACCAGCAGCTCGGCGTACGGCTGCTCCAGGTACTTGCGGGTGGCGTGCCGTCTGGTTCCCCGTACGGTGGCGAGGTTACGGGCGGACTGCACTCGTACGCCGTCGGGGCGCAGGTGGAATCCTTTGGCGTAGGAGAAAGGGACCTGGTCGCAGTGACCCTCGTTTACAGCCCACTGATAAAACGCCGCGATTGTCTTGACCGCAAGATTCCAGCTCGTCGACCCGAGCCGGACCTCCAGCGGGCCGGATAAGCGATGCTCGGCGTAGAGGGACAGGCCGTCCCGCAGTCGCTGCCGGTCGGCGAACAGGTCGATGCCGTGGGTGGCCAGGAATTCGGCCCAGGGCTTGAGCTGTAGGGCGTAGGTCTTCCATGAGTTCTCGGCAGGGGCTCCGCTGATTGGCAGCTCCCGCAGCCATCGGTTGATGAACGTCACCGGTCGGGGGCCGTTCTCGTCCTCGAAGCGGAGATCAACGTCCAAGAGAACCGGCATGCCGTCGCGGTTGAGCGGTGGGGAGGAGAGGTTCCAATCCTCCCCACCGGCTTTGGAGAAGTAGAAGAGAAGCACCGCTGCACCGTAATTGAGACGTGCCCGGGAGTGCTCGATATTCGTGAGAAGACAAGCCCTGTGAGAGATGTTCATATATTCGCACTGTGGCGGTGTCTCGCTAACGCCCGCCGAGCATGCGCTCAGCGCTGAGTCGTCGAGCGCGCCTTTGTCCACCTGCACTGATTCCGCGGCCTGAGGATTCACTGGGAGATCCGCGGTCTGCCGGCGCCGCCAGTCACAGCCGGCCTGAGGAGCCCTCGTCCTCCCGTAGCAGCCATTCCCTCACCGATGGAACGCGGTCAAGGAGTCGGCTCACCTGCATACCTTCTTCGCGCGAGGTCACCCGCGGCAGCGGGGCGAAGTCGTCGGGAAGCATGTCCAACAGGCTCAGTACGCGTTCTCCCGAGCGTAGCGTGAGCAGCAGCTCGCACCGCAGTTGGCGCGGGACGTCAGGGCGATGGGACAGGCTGTTCCACACGGCTGGCCACAGGTAGTGAGTTCCCTCGGGCGCCGCATTCTCTAGCACCCAAGCGGGGTCCAAGCGTTGGTTCAGGCTGAGTTGACAGGCCCGCTCCTCCAGCTTGAGCAGCGAGGCGGTATCGATGACCTTCACCTCGCGAGGCAGTGGCTGATCCGAGTTCATCGCCCCATGCTGCCCGACAGCACCCCACGAGGAGTGGCCGACCCGGGCGTGCTCGGCGGCGCCGGGCCGGCAGGGATCGCTGATGTGAGCCGCAGGCTGCTGGCCCGAGCTCACAGGGTGTAGCGGGAGTGAAGGGCTGGAGGATGAGACAGGGAGACAGGATCAAACCGCTCAGATAAGCGGGCCGTCCACGTCGAGCAGGAGCAGGGGTTTCGTCGTCATCGGTGCAGTCTTCCGTTCCCGGCGCCGGGGGGCACCGCAATGGAATGAGACGACAGCGTCTCATTTGGTGTACTGTTGTCTCATGGCCATGGATCGTGACCAGGTGCTCCGCGACGCCGCGGCCCTGCTCTCCCGCAAGTCGACCGCCACGATGGACGAGGTCGCCCGCGCCGCCGGGATCGGCCGCGCGACCCTCCACCGGCACTTCGCCGGGCGCGACGCCCTCGTACGGGCCCTGGAGGAATTCGGCATCCGCGCGTTCGAGGACGCCTTCGACCGGGCGCGCCTCGACGAGGGCACCGCCGTGGAGGCGCTGCGCCGACTCGTCGCGGAAAGCGAGTCCAATGCCCAGTTGCTGGCCTTCCTCGTCACCGAGAACCAGCTCTTCGAAGGCGACCAGGTCAACGAGGGGTGGGCCCGGCTCGACGCCCGCGTCAGCGCGCTGTTCCGGCGCGGCCAGGCGGAGGGCGACATCCGGATCGACCTGAGCCCCGCCTGGCTCACCGAGGCCCTCTACGGCCTCATCGGCACCTGCGCCTGGGCCGTCATGGACGGCCGGGTGGCCGCCAAGGACTTCCAACACATGATCATCGAGCTTCTGCTCGGTGGCGCGCAACGGAGTGATAGGACATGACCGCAACCGAGCAGCTGAAGCCCCGGACGGGGGCGGAGACCGGCGGGGGCGGCAGCCGCGGGCGCTGGCTCGCGCTGGCCGTGCTGGTGCTGGCCGTCCTCCTCGTCGCCGTCGACGCCACCGTCCTCGGCCTCGCCACCCCGTCCCTCTCCGAGGAGCTCAAGCCGTCCGGCACGCAGCTGCTCTGGATCGGCGACATCTACTCCTTCGTCATCGCCGGCCTGCTCGTCTCCATGGGCTCCCTCGGCGACCGCATCGGCCGCAAGAAGCTCCTGCTGACCGGTGCGACCGCCTTCGGCGCCGTGTCCGTGCTCACCGCCCACGCCACGAGCCCCGAGACGATGATCGTGGCCCGGGCCCTGCTCGGCGTGGCCGGCGCGACCCTCATGCCCTCCACCCTCGCGCTGATCCGGAACATCTTCACCGACCCGCGCGAGCGCAGCCTCGCCATCGGCATCTGGGGGGCCACCGCCTCCGCGGGCGCGGCCGTCGGCCCCGTCGTCGGCGGAGCGCTCCTCCAGCACTTCCACTGGGGCTCCGTCTTCCTCATCAACCTGCCCGTGATGATCGTCCTGGTCCTCGTCGGCATCAAGCTGCTGCCCGAGTCCAAGAACCCGGTCGCCGGACCCTGGGACCTGATCAGCGTCGCCCTCTCCCTCGTCGGTGTCATCGGTGTCGTCTACGCAGTCAAGGAAGCCGCCACCCACGGCGCGACCTGGGACGCCGGCCTCGCCACCGTGATCGGCGCGACCGCCCTGTACGCCTTCGTGCGCCGCCAGTTCACGCTCGCCGCGCCGCTGCTCGACATGCGGCTTTTCAAGGACCGAGGGTTCTCCGGAGCCGTCGTCGCCGACCTCCTCACCGTCTTCGGCCTCTCCGGCCTGCTGTTCTTCCTCTCCCAGTTCCTCCAGCTCGTCCAGGGCCGCGAGCCGCTGGAGGCCGGCCTCGCCGAACTGCCCGCCGCCGTCGGCGCGGTGGTCACCGGCCTGGTCGCCGGCCGATGGGCCCGCCGGTTCTCCGTCCGGTCCGTCGTGGCCGGCGGCCTCGGGGCGATAGGCCTGGCCCTCGGCGTGCTCGCCCTGGTCCGGCAGGACAGCGGCTACCCGCTGATCGGCGCGTCCCTGCTCATCGTCGGCCTCGGTGCGGGCTTCTCCTTCACCGTCACCGCCGACGTGATCCTCTCCAGCGTCCCCAAGGAGCAGGCCGGCGCCGCCTCCGCCGTCTCCGAGACCGCGTACGAGCTGGGAGCCGCCCTCGGTATCGCCCTCCTCGGCTCCATCGTCACCGGGGTCTACCAGGGCTTCGCCACTCCCGCCGAGGTCCCCGCGCCGCTCGCCGAGGCCGCGCACGAATCCCTCGGCGGCGCCGTCGAAGCCGCCAGCGCCCTGGACCCGCACACCGGGGACACGCTGCTCGACGCCGCCCGGGGGGCCTTCGTGGACGGCCTGCACTACGCCTCAGGCGTCAGCGCCCTCGTCCTGCTGGCCACCGCCGGGGCCGCCTGGTTCCTGCTCAAGGGGCAGAAGCTCCAGGAGGGCGTCACCACCCACCACTGAATGTCACCCCAAAGGGTGGTGTCGCGCACGAAGTTGACACCCTGTCGGCATGCGCGCCACCATCCTCGCGATGGAGATCCACGACCTGACCCCCGCCGAGCGCCGCGTCTGGGAAGCCTTCCCGCGCGGCGAAGGCGTCGACTTCCGGGAGCACCCCGACGAGCCCTCCGAGGAAGGCGCCGCCTGGGGCCCGGAGCGCACCGTACGCGCGGAGGTGCTGCGTGCCCTGCTGGTCAGCGGTCCGACCGAGCACGGCAGGGTCCCCGGCCTCAAGCTGTACGGCGCCCGCATCAGCGGCAAGCTCGACCTCAAGTACGCCGTCGTGGACCACGCCATCCGGATGCGCTCCTGCTGGTTCGAACGCAAGCCCATGATGTACGGCGCCCAATTGCGCGCCGTCGTGCTCGGCGACTCCACCCTGCCCGGCCTGACCGCGGCCACCGTACGGGTGGACCTGGTCCTGCGGCTCTCCCGTTGCACCATCAACGGCCCCGTCAGACTGGCCGGCGCGCGGATCGCCGGCGGGCTCTTCCTCCAGAAGGCGGTGATCCGGCGCGGAAGCCTGCCCGACGAGGCCGGTGAACCCCCGCTCCAGCTCAACCACGCCGAAATAGGCACGGACGTCATCGCCGACGGGCTCACCGTCCACGGCCAGCTCCGCATCAACGGCGCCACCGTCGCCGGCCAGATCAGCCTGGACCGGGCCAGGCTGGCCGACCCCGGGGGGATCGCGCTGCACGCCGAGACCCTCTCCGTCGGCACCGACCTGCGCGGCTCCCGGCTGGACGCCGAAGGCATGGTCAACCTCACCGGCGCCCGGATCCCGGGCCAGCTGTATCTCTCCCGGGCCCGGCTGGCGAACCCGGGCGGGGTGGCCCTGCGCGCGAGCAGCTGCACGATCGGGGAGTTCTGGCTCCGCAAGTGCGCAGCCGTCGACGGCATCGTCAACCTGCGCCGCAGCCAGCTGGACACGCTCTACGCCGAAACCGGCGTCTGGCCGCCCGTGGTCCGCACCGAGGGGCTCACCTACCGGGTCCTGCACCCGCACCTGCCGGCCGAGGAGCGGCTGCCGCTGCTGGAACGCGAGGAGTCCGGCTACCTCCCGTACGCCTACGAGCAGCTCGCCGCGGCCTACCGGACCGTCGGGGACGAGGCCGCGGCCCGGACGGTGATGCTCGCCAAGCTGCGGCGGCACCGGCGCACCCTGCCCCGGCACACCCGTCTGTGGGGGCTGCTCCAGGACGCCACCGTCGGCTACGGGTTCCGGCCGCTGCGCGCGGCGGGCTGGCTGCTGGCCCTGCTGCTGACGGGGTCGGCTGCGTACGGGCTGCGGCCGCCCCCGCCGCTGAAGGCGGGCGAGGCGCCGGAGTTCAACCCGGTCTTCTACACCCTCGACCTGCTGCTGCCGATCATCGGCTTCGGGCAGGAGCAGGCTTTCGCGCCCCGCGGCTGGGGCCAGTGGCTGTCGTACCTGCTGATCGTGACCGGCTGGATCCTCGCCACGACGACCGCGGCGGGCGTCAGCCGGTCACTGCAGCGGCAGTAGGGCCCCAGGGGTCAGGCGGCCTTCGCCTTCGTGGCGTACATGTCCACGTACTCCTGCCCCGACAGCCGCATGACCTCGGCCATCACCGAGTCGGTGACGGCGCGCAGCACGTAGCGGTCGCGGTCCATGCCCTCGTAGCGGGAGAACTCCATCGGCGCGCCGAAGCGGATGGTGACCCGGCCCGGGCGGGGCATGCCCTTGCCGCCGGGCTGCAGCTTGTCCGTGCCGACGATGGCGAACGGGACCACGGGGGCGCCGGTCATGAGGGTCAGGCGGGCGATGCCGGTGCGACCGCGGTAGAGACGGCCGTCGGGGGAGCGGGTGCCCTCCGGATAGATGCCGAAGACCTTGCCCTCCTCCAGGATCCGGCGTCCGGTCATGAGGGCGGCGACGCCGCCGTTGGCGCCGTCCCGGTCCACCGGGATCATGCCGGAGCCGGTGAAGAACCACGCCATGGCGCGGCCCTTGACGCCCTTGCCGGTGACGTACTCGTCCTTGCCGATGAAGTGGACCGTGCGGTCGCACACCAGCGGCAGGATCATGGAGTCGATGAAGGTGAGGTGGTTGCCCGCCAGGATCACCGGGCCGGAGCCGGGGATGTTCTCGATGCCCTCCACACGGGTGCGGAACATCATGCGCATGACCGGTCCGACGGTGGCCTTGATGAGCGCGGTACGGAACAACGTGAGCCCTCCGGCATCGAGAAGCGGCTTCGCACGACACGGCGGCCGTGCGTGCAGGTGAGGACGATACTCGTGGGTCAGGTGCGCTCGCACATCGGGTTCACGGGGTTGAAACCTCGTGTTGACACACGTTTGCGCCATATTCGGCCGGTACCCCCCTGCCCGCCACCGGCTGCTGCCTACCATCGGCAGGCCGGTCCGGACCGCCGGACCCGCCCGACCACGCCGGGCCGCGGGCCCTTCAGACGACAGGAGTGGCACTCATGACGCAGAGCGGGGCAGCACGGCGTACGGTCCTGGGAGCGGCCGTCCTGGCGGCGGGCGCCGGCATGGCCGGGCCCGGCGCCGGATCCGCGCGGGCGGCGGAGCCCGCCGGGCCGGCCGGGTCCGCGGAGGCGGCGGGGGCCGGGGAGGCGCGCCACGGCGGCGGGTACGAGGACCTGCCCGTCCCGCTCGTCATCGGGCACCGCGGCGCCAGCGGCTACCGGCCCGAGCACACCCTCGGCTCGTACGCACTCGCCCTCGACCTGGGGGCCGACGTCGTCGAGCAGGACCTCGTGCCCACCCGGGACGGGCACCTGGTGTGCCGCCACGAGAACGAGATCGGCGGCACCACGGACGTCGCCGACCACCCGGAGTTCGCCTCCCGGCGCACCACCAAGACCGTCGACGGGGTCGCGGTGACCGGCTGGTTCACCGAGGACTTCACCCTCGCCGAGCTGAAGACCCTCCGGGCCGAGGAGCGCATCCCCGCCCTGCGCCAGCGCAACACCCTGTACGACGGCCGATGGGAGGTGCCCGCCTTCGAGGAGGTGCTGCGCTGGGCCGACCGGGAGGGCAAGCGGCGCGGCAGGCGCGTCTGGCTGCACGTCGAGACCAAACACCCCGGCTACTTCCGCTCCCTCGGCCTCGGCCTGGAGGAGCCCCTCGCCCGGCTGCTGCGCCGCTACGGCCGCGACGGCCGCAACGCCCCCGTTTTCCTGCAGTCCTTCGAGCCCTCCAGCATCCAGCGCCTCGCCCGGCTGGTGGCGGCGCCGCGCGTGGTCCTGCTCGGGGCCGCGAACACCCGCCCCTGGGACTTCGAACAGGCAGGGGACCCGCGCACGGTCGCGGACCTCGTCAAGCCCGAGGGACTGAAGTGGATCGCCGGCTTCGCCCAGGGCATCGGCCCCACCCTGGACCTGATCGTGCCGCGCGACGCGGCCGGCCGCCTCGGTACCCCGACCACCCTGGTCAAGGACGCCCACGCGCAGGGCCTCGTGCTGCACCCCTACACCGCGCGCAACGAGAACGGCTTCCTGCCCGCCGAATACCGCAAGGGCACCGACCCGGCCGCGTACGGCGACGCCTTCGGCGCCTTCCGGACGTACTTCGAGCAGGGCATCGACGGCATCTTCACCGACCACCCGGACACCGGTCTGCTCGCGGCGGAGGCCTTCCGCCCCGGCCGCGGACGCCGGCCGCAGGCGTCAACCGGCAACCGGAACCCCGCCTTCGGGTGAGCTGTGCCGGGCGGGGAAACCACCCGGCACGGCCCGCGCGTCCCGCCCGGCATGGACCTGCAGAAGGATTCCGACCTCCTGAACCGCCTGGGCCGGCTGCTCTCCGCCGAGGCGGCCGCGGAGGCCCCCGGCACCGGTGTGGACGCCGCCGACCTGGAGCAAGCCGTCTGGGTCAGGCTGCTCGAACACGGCCCCGCCCCCGCCGAGCCGGCCCGCTGGCTGCGCCGCGCGGTGCGCGCCGAAGCCCGTGTCGCCCGGCGCCGCGCCCGCAGGGAGATCCCCTACCGCCATCACCTCGTGGACGGCTGCCGCCCGGGAGACGCCGGCGCCGCCCCGGAAGAGTCCCTGCTGCACCGGGAGGACGGGCGGGCTCTCCGATCGGCGGTCGCCCGATTGCCCGGACGCTGTCCCGAGCTCATGCAGGCACTTCTCTCGCCCAGAGACTTGACTTACCGTGAAATCGCAGGGGAGTTGGGTATCTCACAAGGAAGTTTGGGACCGGTCCGTTCCCGCTGCCTGGGATGTCTGCGCAGAATGCTCGCGTCGGAGGTTGCGGCTCCTCGCCTTCGGGGAAGGGAGCGGTAGACCAACGGGCTACCAGGTGAGCAGGAGGCGTGCGCATATGGGCATGAGCGTGACCATTTCGGCGGCGGTCGACGAGGACGGCGAGCAGATCCTCAAACTCCAGTACCTGGCCTTCCAGCGTGAGGCCGAGCTGTACGGCAATTACCGCATCCAGCCGCTCACCCAGACCCTGGACTCCCTCAAGGCGGAGCTCGCGTCCGGCACCGTGCTCGTCGCCCGGCTCGGCGACGAGGTGGTCGGCTCCGTGCGCGGCAGCGTCGACGACGAGGGCACCGGCCGGATCGCGAAGCTCTGCGTGCATCCGCGGATGCAGGGCCACGGCCTCGGCGCCCGCCTGCTGCGCGCCGTCGAGGAGGCCCTCGCGGCCCACGGGGGAGCCCCGGCCCGCTTCCGCCTGCACACCGGCCACAAGAGCGAGTCGAACCTGCGCCTGTACCGCAACGCCGGCTACGTGCAGGTCGGCGGACGCACCGCCGGCGACGGCGTGAAGCTGCTGGTACTGGAGAAGGAGGCGGGCGCCGCCGACTTCGCGGTCAGCGCCTGACGCGCAGCCAGAGCATCCCGGTGACCGGCAGGATCACCGGGATGAACAGGTACCCCATCCCGAACTGCGACCACACGGTGGAGTCGGGGAAGGCCTCGGGGCGCACCAGCGTCCACGTCCCCACGATCAGCACGCCGGCGAGCTCGGCGGCGCAGCACAGCCGCGCCGCTCTGCGGGCGGTCTCCCCGCCGCGCACCAGCGAGTACGTGATGAAGCAGTAGACCAGCGCGGCCAGGCCGGTCAGCGTGTACGGCAGCGGCGCCCGGTCGAATTCGGTGGAGATCTGGTAGGCGGAGCGCGAGACCGCGCCCACCGTGATCACGCCGTACACCCAGACCAGCAGCAGCCCGGGCCCGGAGGCCAGCCGCTTGCGCGCCGGGGGAGCGGTCCCGCCGGCCGGCCCGGTGGTCAGGTCGGTGTCAGGCACCGGGGGTCCCCCAGATGTCGTGGAGCCGCACTTCGAGCACGGCGAGGACGACCGCGCCGGCGGCCACCGTCACCGAACCCCACTTCGTCCGCTCGGTCAGCGAGAGCAGCCCGGCCGCCGGGACCGCGGCGAAGGCGCCCAGCAGGTAGGCCACGAAGATCACCGAGCCCTCGTCGGGCTTTCCGCCCCGGGCCAGCATGACCGCGCCGACCACCAGCTGGGCCAGCGCCAGCAGGCTCACCACGCCCATGCCGATGAAGTGCCAGTCCTTGGTCGGCTGGTCCCGCAGCGCGGCGAAGCCGCACCAGGCGGCGAGGGCGAGGGCAGTCGCGCCGAGGGCGACCGTCAGGGCGTCGAGCATGCAGGGAGCGTATTACGGGCCGCCCGGACCGCTTCGCCCGGCCCCGTGCCTGCTCCTGTGCGCCCCGGGGCCGTGCCGCGTCCCGGCAGTGGTCTTGACCACAGGCCTGCCCTGCATCGCGCCCGGAGCGGACCCGTCCTGCGACCCGGTCGGCCGTGTGTCCATGCAGGTCAGCGGCGGCGCACCGGTCCATCGGGCGGGGTGGGGGCGGATCGGTGCTGTCCGCTATGCAGTCGAATTGTGTCCGCTATTCGGACGGTTTTGATCGCGTAAGGGGCATCTCTGCTTTACTGGGGCCCATGACCACGACGAGCAGCCGCACCCTTGCGACCGAGGCGACGATGACGCCCGGTGCTCGTTGTATGTGTCGAATGTGCGCCTTCTGAGGGCCCCTCTCCTCCCGTCTCGCGCCCCGAAGCGAGACCGGCCGAGCCCGTCCGGCCCGCCGCCGCATCCCGGCGGCAGGAACCGGAACGGATCGCTCCCGCTCCGCGCATGCGTGGAAACCGCCGAAACCTTCCGGTTCGACCCGTATCGCGCCCCCAGATGTTTGCCCCGTGCCCGGCCGCCACCAGGCTGCGCCGCGCACTCGACAGCGACGGAATTCCTGTGATCACCACATCGGGCCTCACCAAGGTCTACTCATCCCGTGGCCGCGAGGTCACCGCCCTGGACGGCGTCGACCTCCACGTCCGCGAGGGGGAGGTCTTCGGAGTCATCGGCCAGAGCGGCGCCGGCAAGTCCTCCCTCATCCGGTGCGTCAACCTGCTGGAGCGCCCCACGTCGGGCACCGTGACCGTCGACGGCGTCGATCTCACCGCCCTGGCCGGCCGCGGCCGCCGCGCCGGCCGCGAGCTCCGCGAGGCCCGCAGCCGCATCGGCATGGTCTTCCAGCACTTCAACCTGCTGTCCTCGCGCACCGTCCAGGCCAATATCGAGCTCCCTCTGGAGATCCTCGGCGTCCCCGGCCGCGAACGCTCCCGCAAGGCCCGCGAACTCCTCGACCTCGTCGGCCTCGCCGACAAGGCCAAGGCCTACCCCGGCCAGCTCTCCGGCGGCCAGAAGCAGCGCGTGGGCATCGCCCGCGCCCTCGCCGGCGACCCCAAGGTGCTCCTCTCCGACGAGGCCACCAGCGCCCTCGACCCCGAGACCACCCGCTCCGTCCTCCAGCTGCTCCGCGACCTCAACCGCCAGCTCGGCCTGACCGTCCTGCTGATCACGCACGAGATGGACGTCGTCAAGACGATCTGCGACTCCGCCGCGCTGATGAAGAAGGGCCGGATCGTCGAGACCGGCACCGTCGCCGAACTGCTCGCCACCCCCGGCTCCGAGCTCGCCGCCGAACTCTTCCCCGTCAGCGGTGACGCCACCGGCCCGGACCGCACCGTCGTGGACGTCACCTTCCACGGCGAGTCCGCCACCCAGCCGGTCATCTCCCAGCTGGCGCGCACGTACAACATCGACATCTCGATCCTCGGCGCCGCGATGGACACCGTCGCCGGCCGCCAGATCGGCCGCATGCGCATCGAACTCCCCGGCCGCTACGAGGACAACGTCGTCCCGGTGGGCTTCCTGCGCGAGCAGGGCCTCCAGGTCGAGTTCGCCGACGACGCCGAAACGCCCGCAGCCGCAGCCGCAGCCGCAGCCGAAGACGCAGACGCCGAGCTCGCCCAGCTCGTCAAGGATGGTGCCCAGTGACCTGGTCCGAGATGCAACCCCTGCTCACCCAGGGCACGTACGACACCCTCTACATGGTCCTGTGGTCCACCCTGGTCACCGTCCTCGGCGGACTGCCCCTCGGGATCCTGCTCGTCCTCACCGACAAGGGCGGCCTCCTGCAGAACCGGCCGCTCAACAAGGCCATCGGCGTCATCGTGAACATCGGCCGCTCGCTGCCGTTCATCATCCTTCTGATCGCCCTGATCCCCGTGACCACCGCCGTCGTCGGCACCTTCATCGGCCCCACCGCGATGATCGTCCCGCTCGCCATCGGCGCCATCCCCTTCTTCGCCCGCCTCGTCGAGACGGCCGTCCGCGAGGTGGACCACGGCCTCGTCGAAGCCGTCGAGTCCATGGGCGGCGGCATCCCGACCATCGTCGGCAAGGTGCTCCTCCCGCAGGCCCTGCCCTCGCTCGTCGCCGGCGTCACCACCACCCTGATCACCCTCGTCGGCTACTCGGCCATGGCAGGCGCGGTCGGCGGCGAGGGCCTCGGCTCCAAGGCCGTCACCTACGGCTTCCAGCGCTTCGAGACCGGATTCATGATCGCCACCGTCGTGATCCTGATCGCCGTCGTCACGGTGATCCAGCTCATCGGCGACGGCGTCGTCCGCCTCCTCGCCCGCCGCGGCCGCACGGCCTGACCGCCCCCGGCTCCGGCGCCGCCCGGACCCGGAACCCCACAGACCCCCACCCCCACAGAGCCCGCACTTGTCGTGCTTGGGCCACCACCCGCAAGACCCGCGCACGACCTGCGCACTTGCACCACATGAAAGGCACTCTTCGTGCGTAAGAACACCAAGCTCACCGCCATCGCCGCCGCCACCGCCGCGCTCGCCCTGGGCCTCACCGCCTGCGGCAGCGCCTCGGACCCGTCCTCCGCGCAGGGCGGCGGCAAGGCCGACGAGACCAAGCCCCTCGTCGTCGCGGCCTCCCCGAGCCCGCACGCCGACATCCTGAACTTCGTCAAGGACAAGCTCGCGGCCAAGGAAGGCCTCAAGCTGGAGGTCAAGGAGTTCACGGACTACGTCCTGCCCAACACCGCCACCGAGCAGGGCCAGGTCGGCGCCAACTACTTCCAGCACAAGCCGTACCTCGACGACTTCAACAAGAAGAACGGCACCCACATCGTGCCCGTCGTGAACGTGCACCTGGAGCCCCTCGGCCTGTACTCCAAGAAGGCCAAGGCCCTCGCCGACATCAAGCCCGGCCAGACCGTCGCCGTCCCCAACGACACCACCAACGAGGGCCGCGCCCTCCAGCTCCTCGCCGCGAACAACCTGATCACCCTCAAGGAAGGCGTCGGCACCAGCGCCAAGCTGTCCGACATCACCGACAAGAAGGGCCTGGAGTTCAAGGAGCTGGAGGCCGCCACCGTCCCGCGCGCCCTGGGCGACGTCGACGCCGCCGTCATCAACGGCAACTACGCCATCGAAGCCGGGCTCTCGCCCGCCAAGGACGCCCTGGCCCTGGAGAAGGCCGAGGGCAACCCGTACGCCAACTTCCTCGCGGTGAAGGCCGGCAACGAGAAGGACCCGCGGATCGAGAAGCTCGCCCGGCTCCTCGGCTCCGACGAGGTCAAGAAGTTCATCGAGGAGAAGTACCAGGGCTCGGTCGTCCCCGCGGCCACCCCAGCCTCCTGACCCTGTCTCTTATACACATCTGACGCTACCGACGACGCGC
>NZ_JACBGN010000115.1 GCF_013401435.1 Streptomyces sp. BR123 | reverse complement strand
CCCCCTCCCCCGCGGGCGCCCCGTCGGCTTCCCGTCCCGCCGCGGGCCGGAGCGCACATCCTCTCCTCGCCCGGGGCACGGCCCCTCCCGGCCCCGTCGGCAGGTACGGCGCGGGTACGGACAGCGCCACCCGGTTTCGGGCCGGGGCGGCGGGCGGGACGGCCCCACGCGGCTCCGGCGGATCGCCCTGCGGACGGCGCAGCAGAACCGGCCACGGGTGGCCGCAGTTGAGGGCCGCCACGGCGCCGTCCCTCCCGATCTCCAGCAGCAGCACCGTCACGAAGTCCTCCGCGGACGGGGATTCGGGCTCGGCCGGGCAGGCGGACGGGTGTTCCGCCCGGGCCCGCTCCCGTACGTGCCGCCCGAGCGCCCGCTCCATGCGCCGCAGCACCCCGGCCAGCGAGGCCTCGTCGTAGGCCGCCTCGCGGAAGGCGCCCAGCACCGCGGCCGCGGCCGCCAGCGCCGGCAGGCCGTGCCCGCGTACGTCCCCGATGACGAGCCTCACCCCGTACGGGGTGGGCACGGCCTCGTACAGGTCGCCGCCGACCGCCGCGCCCCGGCTGGCCGACAGCTGGGCCGCCGCCATTGCGAGCCCCTCGATCCGACCGGGCAAGGGCCGCAGCAGCGCCCGCTGGGCGGCGCCCGCGATCTCCTGGGAGCGTCTGAGCCGGGCCCTCAGGCCGCGCCGGACGTGCAGGGCGCAGACGGCGGCGAGGAGCAGGAAGGCGGCGCAGCTGGCGAGTCCGGCCCACAGCGGCCGCCCGGGCGCGGACAGCTCCCAGGACACCGCGGCGCCGCCCCATGCGAGGACGCCCGCCCGGCGCAGCTGGGTCATCTCCCCACGCGTGATCATCCCTGGGACTCCCCGTGTCCGGCCCTGGGCACCCGGCCGCCTCGATTCTGGCGACCCGGTCCGCCCCGGAACACGGCCGGAGAAGGTTCTCACCCGAATGAGTGAGGGGCGCATCCGGTTCCCCGGATACGCCCCTCACCTGGCCCTACGCGTGGCGGACGGCGGCTAAGCGCCGCGCAGCACCGCACCGGTGCGCTCGGCGGCCAGCGCCACCGCCGCGTCACGGGCGGCCGTGGACTCCTCGGCCGTCAGCGTGCGGTCGGCCGCGCGGAAGCGCAGCGCGTACGCCAGGGACTTCTTGCCCTCGCCCACCTGCTCGCCGGTGAACACGTCGAACAGCCGCAGCGACTCCAGCAGTTCGCCCGCGCCCTTGCGCAGCGCCGCCTCGACGTCGGCCGCCGGGACGGACGCGTCGACGATCAGCGCGACGTCCTGGGTCGCCACCGGGAAGGAGGAGATCCGGGGCGCCTCCACGGCTTCGCCGCCGGCCGCCGCGAGACGGTCGAGGTCGAGCTCCATCGCGCTGGTGCGGGCCGGCAGGCCCAGCGCCTTCACGACGCGCGGGTGCAGCTCGCCCGCGTGGCCGATGACCTGCTCGACCCCGTCGAGGGTGACGACGAGCTCGGCGCAGCGGCCCGGGTGCCAGGGACCGTACTGGCCCTGGCGCACGACGAGCTCCGCCCCGGCCTCGACGGCCAGCGCGCGGGCGGCCTGGACGGCGTCCGCCCAGTCGGCCGGGCGGCCCTTGCCCCACCAGCCGGCCTGCTCGCGCGCTCCGGCCAGCACGACCGCGGCGTACCGCGGCTGGGCCGGCAGGGCGGCGTCGAGCGCGGCGATCTCCTCGTCCGTGGGACGGCGGTCCACGGGCAGCCGCACCGCGACGCCCGGCCGGTCGCCGGCCCGGAAGACCGAACCGGTCTCGAACAGGGCGAGGTCGTGGCTGCCGCGGCTGTCGTTGCGGCGCAGCGCCTGGAGCAGGCCCGGCAGCAGCGTGGTGCGCAGCGCCGGCTCCTCGTCGGAGAGCGGGTTGACCAGCTGCACGACCTGCCGGGCGGCGTCGTGCGCGGGCAGCTGCAGCTGGTCGAGGACCTGCTCGCCGATGAACGGGTAGTTCAGCGCCTCGACGTAGCCGGCGCCGGCCAGTGCCCGGCCGACCCGGCGGTGCAGCTGCTGGCGCGCGGTCAGACCGCGGCCGGACGGCACCTGGGGCAGGGTCGACGGGAGATTGGCGTAGCCCTCCAGCCGGATGACCTCTTCGACGAGGTCGTTCGGCTCGGCGAGGTCGGGCCGCCACGACGGGACGGTGACGACGAGCTCGTCCTGGCCGTAGACGTCGCAGCCGACCTCCTGGAGGCGGCGGACGACGGTCTCGCGGCCGTAGTCGACGCCCGCGACCTTGTCCGGGTGGTCCGCGCGCATCGCGACGGTGCGCGGGGCGCCCGGGGCGACGAGCTCGGTCACGCCGGCCTCGGCGGTGCCGCCGGCGAGCAGCACGAGCAGGTCGACGGTCCGCTGCGCCGCCGCGGAGGCGGCCTGCGGGTCGACGCCGCGCTCGAAACGCTTGGAGGCCTCCGAGGAGAGCTTCAGGCGGCGGGCGGTGCGCGAGATGGAGACCGGGTCGAAGTGCGCGGCCTCGATCACGACGTCCGTGGTGCCGGTGACGGCGCCCGTCTCCGGATCGGCCACGGAGTCCGCGATCTCCGTGTCGGCTCCGCCCATGACGCCGGCGAGGCCGATCGGCCCGCTGTTGTCGGTGATCACCAGGTCCTCGGCGTCCAGGGTGCGCTTGACCCCGTCGAGGGTGGTGAACTTCTCGCCCTGCTCGGCCCGGCGGACGCCGATGGCGCCGTCCAGGCGGGAGCGGTCGTAGGCGTGCAGCGGCTGGCCCAGCTCCAGCATCACGTAGTTCGTGACGTCCACGGCGAGGGAGATCGGGCGCATTCCGGCCTTCTGCAGGCGGCGCTTGAGCCAGATCGGGGAGCGGGCCTCGGGGTCCAGGCCGGTGACGGTGCGCGCGGTGAAGCGGTCGCACCCGGCCGGGTCCTCGATCTTGACGAGGTAGCCGTAGGAGTTCGGCGCGGGGACGTCGAGCAGCGCCGGGTCGCGCAGCGGCAGGCCGAACGCGGTGGCGGTCTCACGGGCGATGCCGCGCATCGACATGCAGTAGCCGCGGTCGGGGGTGACGTCGATGTCGAGGACCTCGTCGACGAGCTCCAGCAGCTCGATGGCGTCGGTGCCGACCTCGTGCTCCGGCGGCAGCACGATGATGCCGTGCGTGCCGTCGTCGCCCATGCCCAGCTCGTCGCCGGAGCAGATCATGCCGTGCGAGTTCTTGCCGTACGTCTTGCGCGAGGCGATCGCGAAGTCGCCTGGCAGGACCGCGCCGGGCAGCGCCACGACGACCTTGTCGCCCACGGAGAAGTTCCGGGCGCCGCAGACGATCTCCTGGGGCTCGCCGGTGCCGTTGGCCCGGCCGACGTCGACGGTGCAGAAGCGGATGGGCTTCTTGAACTCCGTCAGCTCCTCGATGGTCAGCACCTGGCCGACGGCGAGGGGACCGGTCAGGTCCGCGCCGAGCTGCTCGACGGTCTCGACCTCCAGGCCGGCGTCGATGAGCTTGGCAGCGACGTCTCGACCGGTGGTGCCCGCGGGCAGGTCGACGTACTCCCGCAGCCAAGAAAGCGGGACCCGCATCAGATCTCCATCCCGAACGGCCGGGTGAACCGGACGTCACCCTCGACCATGTCTCGCATGTCTTCCACGTTGTGCCGGAACATCAGCATCCGCTCGATGCCGAAGCCGAAGGCGAACCCGCTGTACTCCTCGGGGTCCACACCGCAGGCGATGAGCACCTTCGGATTGACCATGCCGCAGCCGCCCAGCTCGATCCAGCCCTCGCTGGAGCAGGTACGGCACGGGCGGTCGGGGTTGCCCACCGACGCGCCGCGGCACACGTAGCACTGCATGTCCATCTCGGCGGACGGCTCGGTGAACGGGAAGAAGTGCGGACGCAGGCGGGTCGTGGTCTCCTCGCCGAAGAGCTCCTTGACCATGTGGTCGATGGTGCCCCTGAGGTCGGCCATGGTCAGGCCCTTGTCCACGGCCAGCAGCTCGACCTGGTGGAAGACCGGGGTGTGCGTGGCGTCGAGCTCGTCGGTGCGGTACACGCGGCCCGGGCAGACGATGTAGACGGGCGGCTCACGGCGCTCCAGGAGCGAGCGGGCCTGCACCGGCGAGGTGTGGGTGCGCAGCACGACACCGGACTCGTCGCCCCGGACACCCTCGGGGCCCTGGACGAAGAACGTGTCCTGCATCTGCCGCGCCGGGTGGTCCGGCGTGAAGTTGAGGGCGTCGAAGTTGAACCACTCCGCCTCGACCTCGGGGCCCTCGGCGACCTCGTAGCCCATGGCCACGAAGACGTCCGCGATGCGCTCCATGAGCGTGGTCAGAGGGTGGCGGGCGCCGGCCGGGACACGGTCGTACGGCAGCGTGACGTCCACGGCCTCCTCGACCAGGACGCGCTCGTCGCGCTCGGCCTCCAGCTGGGCGAGGCGCTCCGCGTACGCCTTGTTCACGGCGCCGCGGGCCTGGCCCACGCGCTTGCCCGCCTCGGCCTTGGCCTGCGGAGGCAGCGCGCCGATCTCGCGGTTGGCGAGGGCGAGCGGCGACGTGCCGCCGGCGTGGGCGGTCTTCGCGTGCGTCAGTTCGTCGAGGTCGCCGGCGGCCGCGAAGGCGGCGAGCGCCTCGTCCCGCATGCGCTCGATCTCTTCCGGTTTCAGTGCCTCGACCTCGACAGGGTCGTACGACTTGTTGGGTGCCGACATCTCTTCCCGTACTTCCGATGGGCTGGCTGGAGGTCCCCGCTCGACACAAGGAGGCTCGACACAAGGACACAAAGGTGCCAAAGGACGAGTCTACGGGCCGCGGGGGAGGTGAGGAGCCCGAGGGCCGCCTGGCGAGACGCTCCGCAGTGCTGGTGCTACTGCGCGAGGTACGCGGGCGCGCCGACGGGCAGGATAAATCGGAACTCGGCGCCGCCGCCGGGGCCGCGGCCGACCGTGATGGTGCCGCCGTGGGCTTCCACGATGCCCTTGACGATGTACAGGCCCAGGCCGGTGCCGCCGCGCTTGCTGCCCCGCCAGAAGCGGGTGAAGACGCGGCCCATCGACTCCTCGGGGATACCGGGGCCCTCATCGGTCACGGTGACGGCTGTTCCCTTCTCGGTCTTGCCCGCAGCGTTCGTCAGGCTGGTCGGCGATACGTCGATGGTGACGGTTCCCTCGCCGTGGCGCACCGCATTTTCCAGGAGGTTGCCGAGGATCTGGTCGATCTTGTCCGGGTCGGCCCACAGGGCGGGCAGGGAGCGGCTCACGCGGACGAGGAACCGGTCGGGGGCCTGGCCGTTCGCGGTGAGGGCCTGCACGTGCCGGCCGACGGCGGCGGCGATGTCGACGGGCTGGCGGCGGACCTCCAGGCGCCCGGAGTCGATGCGGGAGATGTCGAGGAGTTCGGCGATCAGGCGGGTGATGCGGCCGGCGTCGGCGTCGACGGTCTCCAGCATCAGGCGCTTCTGGTCGTCGGTGAACCGCTCCCATTTGGCGAGGAGGGTCGCGGTGAACCCCTTGACGGAGGTCAGCGGGGAGCGCAGCTCGTGGGCGACGGTGGCGATCAGCTCGGCGTGGCTGCGCTCGGTGCGGCGGCGGGCCTCGGTGCCGCGCAGGGTGACGACGAGGCGGCGCAGCGGGCCGGTGGGGTAGGCGCGTACGTACCGGGCGGAGACGAGGACCTCGCGGCCGCCGGGGAGCAGGAGGTTCCGCTCGGGCTGGCCGCGGCGGGTGGCGAGGCCGCCGTACGGGTCGGTCAGGGCCCACCAGCGGCGGCCCTCGAGGTCCTCCAGCGGAAGGGCCCGGTCGATGCGGGCGCCGAGGGCCTCGGCCGGGGCGAGGGCGGTGATCCGGGCGGCGGCGGAGTTGAAGCAGATGACCCGGCCGGTGTCGTCGGCGACGACGAGCCCGTCGGGCAGGTCGTCGGGGTCGATGCCGAGGCCGGTGGCGTCGGCGGTGTCCGGGCCGGCGGCTGCCGGGCCGGCCGGGTCCGGGCCTGCGCGGCCGCCCGGGTGCTGCGCGGGCACGGCTCCCAGGGAGGGCGTCCCCGCCGCGTTCCTGGCCGCTGGCGAGCTGTTCGTACCGACGGTCATGTCCCCGTACCCCACATCTCCGAGTAGCGCAGTGGGCCCCCGGGCGGCCACATTACTAGCTGGGGGTCACGGAGCGGCACCCTCCGGGCGCCCGCTGTGCACGCGCGGAAGCATAGAGGCACACGGCGGCGGCCGTGGCGAGGTTCAGGCTTTCCGCTTTGCCGTGGATCGGGACGCGTACGACGGCATCGGCGAGCGCCCGGGTCTCCTCGGGCAGGCCCCAGGCCTCGTTGCCGAAGACCCAGGCGGAGGGGCCGCCCATGGTGCCCGCGTCGAGCTCGGCGTCCAGGTCGTCCTCGCCGGCCCCGTCGGCGGCGAGGATCCGCACGCCGGCCGCACGCAGCCCCTCGACGGCCCGCTCCACGGGCACGCCGACGGCGACGGGCAGGTGGAAGAGGGAGCCCACGGAGGCGCGGACGGACTTGGGGTTGTACAGGTCGACGGAGGCGTCGGTCAGGACGACCGCGTCGGCGCCGGCCGCGTCGGCGCAGCGGAGCACCGTACCGGCGTTCCCGGGGTCGCGGACGTGGGCGAGGACGGCGACGAGCCGGGGCCGGGCGGCGAGGATCTCCTCGAACGGCGAGTCGAGGAAGTGGCAGACGCCGACGATGCCCTGGGGGGTGACGGTCTGCGATACCTCGGCGAGCACCTCGTCGGAGGCGTGGTGGACGCGGGCGCCGGCGGCGCGGGCGGCGGCGATGATCTCGCTGTAGCGCTCGGCGGCCTCGACGGTGGCGAACAGCTCGATCAGGGTGGGGCCGGTGGCCCCGCGGTGCTCGACGGCCTCGCGGACGGCCTGGGGGCCCTCGGCGAGGAAGCGGCGCTCCTTGGTGCGGAAGTTGCGCCGTGCCAGCCGCCTCGCGGCGGCCACCCGCGGGGACCGGGGGGAGATCAGCTCGGCGGGGGCGGGGGTACCCATGGTCGGTCGGCTCGCTTCCGTGCGTACTGCGGGTGTGCTGCGGGTGTACCGCGGGCGCGGCAAGGGGTGCGGGGCGGGGCCCCACACGCACCGGACCCGCAGGCACAGGGCCTGCGGGTCCGGGCTGAAGCCAGTGAAGGCCTGCTGCTCAAGCGAGTGCTCAGGCGGCGGCGGGGGCCTTCGGGGCGTTCACGTCGGCCGGGAGCGCCTTCTGGGCGACCTCGACCAGCGCGGCGAACGCGTTGGCGTCGTTGACGGCCAGCTCCGCGAGGATCTTGCGGTCCACCTCGATGTTGGCGGCCTTCAGACCCTGGATGAGGCGGTTGTACGTCATGCCGTTCTGGCGGGCAGCGGCGTTGATGCGCTGGATCCACAGCTGACGGAAGTCGCCCTTGCGCTTCTTGCGGTCGTTGTAGTTGTAGACCAGCGAGTGGGTGACCTGCTCCTTGGCCTTGCGGTACAGGCGCGAACGCTGACCGCGGTAGCCGGAGGCCGCCTCGAGGATCGCCCGGCGCTTCTTGTGGGCGTTTACTGCCCGCTTGACGCGTGCCACTTGTTAACTCCTTGTAGCGGGGCCGCGGGTGTGGTCACGCGGCCCGAAAGTTCGATGGGTACCGGTCTTGGCATCCCGCCCCGGTGGGGCGGGACGTCAGATGCCGAGAAGCTTCTTGATCTTCGCGGCGTCGCCCGGGGCCATCTCGGCGTTGCCGGTGAGGCGACGCGTCAGCTTGGACGACTTGTGCTCGAGCAGGTGGCGCTTGCCGGCGCGCTCACGGAGCACCTTGCCGGAGCCGGTGACCTTGAAGCGCTTCTTGGTACCGCTGTGCGTCTTGTTCTTCGGCATGGCGCCGTTATCTCCTCGTCAGTGGCGTCCCCACCGGTCCGGTGCCGGACCGGCTTGCGGGAACGTCATGGTGTGTCGGTGATCCGGGACCGGATGCCCCGGGATCAGGCCTCGGCCTGGGCCTCGTCAGAGGCGTCGGCAGCCTCGGCAACCTCGGCAGGAGCGACGTCGTCGCCCTCCGCGGCGTCCGCTTCCTTGGCGGCGGCCGCACCCTGGCGCTCGGCCTTGCGGGCGGCCTGGGCCTCGCGGGCTTCGGCCATCGCCTCGGTCTTCTTCTTGTGGGGACCGAGAACCATGATCATGTTGCGGCCGTCCTGCTTCGGGTTCGACTCGACGAAACCGAGGTCCTGGACGTCCTCCGCCAGACGCTGCAGCAGTCGGTAGCCGAGTTCCGGCCGGGACTGCTCGCGACCACGGAACATGATCGTGATCTTGACCTTGTCGCCCTGCTTGAGGAACCGAACGACGTGACCCTTCTTGGTGTCGTAGTCGTGCGGGTCGATCTTCGGCCGGAGCTTCATCTCCTTGATGACCGTGTGCGCCTGGTTCTTGCGCGCCTCACGGGCCTTCATCGCCGACTCGTACTTGAACTTGCCGTAGTCCATGAGCTTGCAGACCGGCGGACGGGCAGACGCTGCGACCTCGACCAGGTCCAGGTCGTACTCCTGCGCGAGTTCAAGCGCCTTCGCAAGCGGGACGATGCCCACCTGTTCGCCGCTGGGACCGACGAGTCGCACCTCAGGGACACGAATCCGATCGTTGATGCGGGGCTCGGTGCTGATGGATCCTCCTCGGTAGCACCACACGGCTGTCAGGCAGACAGCCGCTGACGTCTGTGTCGTCGTGACCAACCGCGGCAGGGCAAGAAAAATGCCCCGACGGGCACAGGCAGGGGCTCCAAGACAACCGGAGCACCGCCGCATGCGAACCGCGGGGCGCAGACTCGGGCGGCTTTCCATCGTCCGTACGGAACGATGGATACCGCCTGACCGGTGACCCGCCGCCCCGGAGGGCGGTCAGGTGGGAGAACGGAGCCTCCACTTGTGGGCCGGGGACACAGGTCTCCGGCCGGTCGTAGCCCAATATAGCATTCCGCGCCAGACCTGCTCACCCGGTGGCAGGTCAGGCGCCCGCGCGACCCGGCTTATCGTGTGGGCATGACTGACGCGACCCCCTCCCCCGCCGCCGACGCCGACCAGGCCCCCGACTACGACGACCTGACGCGTGACATCGCGGACGTGCCCGCCGTCGAGGTGATCACCACGGTGGCCGTGCACCTGCTGAGCGCCGCGGCGGTCAACCTGGGCCTCGACAAGCCGGACTCCGAGCACAAGGACCTCGACGAGGCCCGCAAGCTGATCACGGCCCTGGCCGGCCTGGTCACGGCCAGCGCCACCGAGATCAGCTCCTTCCACGCGGCCCCGCTGCGCGACGGCCTGAAGTCGCTCCAGCTCGCGTTCCGCGAGGCGTCGGTCGTCCAGGACGAGCCGGGCCAGGGACCGGGCGAGAAGTTCACCGGCCCCGTCTACGCCTGACCGCCGCAGTCAGGGAACGGCATGCGGGAGGGCCGGGGCGCTGCGCCCCGGCCCTCCCGTTTTTCGTGCTTCTTCTCACTCCGGTTCCCGCTCCGGCGGGCTCAGCGGGTGAAGAGCGCCTCCCCCGGCGGGGCCGGGGCCGTCTCGGGGAGCAGCGCCAGGTCCAGCCCGCGCACGAGGCGGGCCCGCAGGGTCTCGTCCGCCGCCAGGGCCTCGGCGATCCGGCGGGCCGCGGCCGCGGCCTCGGCCTGCGGGCCGGCGGCCGGCACGACCGCGAGGATGCCGTCGGCGTCCGCGCCCGCCGGGACCAGGTGGGCACGGAGCACGGCGGGCTCCGCCGCCACCACGGCGCGTACGGCCTCCCGCACCGCCGGATCGGCCAGCGGGTCGGCGTCGGTGCGGCCCTCGGCCAGGGCGAGCAGCGCCGAGCCGGTGAGCTGGTAGGTCACGGGGCCGGCCATGTCGAGGAGCAGCGTGTCGGCCTTCTCGTGCGCGACGGCGGCCAGTGCCTGGCGCAGGGGTACGGCCACGGGCCGGGCGCCCGGGTCCCACAGCGCGAGCGAGGCGATCGAGGTGAACGCGGGCAGCGCGCGCCGGTTCCCCGCCTGCAGGGTGGGGACGGCCATGTCGCTGGTCTTCTCCCGCTTGAGGCCCGTCTCCGGATCGGTCTCGACGTCGCCGAGGATCGCCACGACCGGGACGAGCAGCCGGGCCTCCCGGAGCGCGGCCAGCAGCTCCGGCTCCTTCGCCCGGTCCTCGGACCAGGCGGCCAGGGCCGCGCTCAGCCGGGGGTCGGCGGAGCCGTCGTCGTCGGAAAAACCGGGATCGGGGATGGTTTTGTTCGCCACGTTTCCCGACCCTATCCCCCTCCGCGGCGGCGCCGACGCCCGGTCGGGCCTCGCCGGCCCGGAAGAGCCCCGGCAGGACTCGGGGCCGGTCAGGACCCGGGCCGGTCAGGACTCGGACACGTGCCGCGCGGCTCTGGGCCGCCGGGCCAGTACGGCGGCCAGGGCGAGCAGCGCCAGCCCGGTGCCCGCGGCCACGGGGACGCGGAGCCGCTCCGCCCGGTCGGCGGGGCGGGCGGGCTCGGGGCCCGGGCCGAAGTACCGCTGCGCGGCGGCGACGGGCACGGGGAGCGCCGGCTCGGGGCGCAGGGCCTCCGCGGCCTGGAGGGCGGCGACGGGGTCCACGAGGCCGTGGCCGCGGGAGTCGTCGCGGCCGCCGGCCGGGGCGTCGGCGGCGGTGTCCTGGAGCAGCTTCTTGATCTGGGCCGGGGACAGGTCCGGGTGGGCGGCCCTGAGGAGGGCGACGGTGCCGGAGACGAACGCGGCGGCGGCGCTGGTGCCCCAGCCCTCGTAGTAGGCGCGGTCGGGGTCGGCGATGACGACACCGACTCCGGGGGCGCTGACGCTGGCGTACCAGTTGCGGGTGGAGAAGGCGGCCTTGCGGCCGCTGCGGTCCACGGCGGTCACGGCGATGACCCCGGGGTAGGCGGCCGGGTAGGAGGCGTGGTCGCCCTGGCGGCCGCCGTTGCCCGCGGAGGCGACCACGACGACGCCCTTGGCGAGGGCGTACTGGACGGCCTCGTCCTCGGCGGCCTCGTGGCGGGCGGAGTCGCTGTCGTCGCCGAGCGACAGGTTGATGACGTCCGCGCCGTGGTCGGCGGCCCAGCGGATGCCCTCGGCGAGGGCGCCGCCCTTGCTCTGGCGGGCCGTGGACCGGCCCGGGTCGCCCTCTTCGAGGATCACCCGGACCGGCAGGATCTTCGCCTGCGGTGCCACGCCGAGGACGCCCTGGCGGCGGTTGCGGCCGTGGCCGTGCCCGGCGATGATCCCGGCCATCGCCGTGCCGTGGCGGGCCCAGGCGCGGTCTCCGGGGCCGGCGCCCATGCCGATCAGGTCGGTGCCGTCGAGGACCTGTCCGGCGAGGTCGGGGTGGGTGGAGTCGACGCCGGTGTCGAGGACGGCGACGGTGACGCCGTCGCCCTGGGTGATGCCCCACGCCTCCTCGGCGCGCAGGGCGGTCAGGCCCCATTGGCGGTCGCGTACGGCGTCGGCGGCGGCCGGGGGCGCGGTGGCGCCCACGAGGACGGCGCCGAGGACGAGGGCCGCGGCGGAGCGGGTGCGGCTCATCGGGCGGCCCCTGCGGAGCCGGACCCGGGGCCGGAGCCGGAGCCGGGAGCGGCCGCCGTCGCGGACTTCGGGGCAGTCGGGGAGGCGAGGGAGCGGACGGCGCCCTCCATCCGGTCGGCGACCGCCTTGGCCTCGTGGCCGAGTCCGGCCTGGGCGACGGCGCCGGGGGCGTTCTTCCGCATCGCCTCCTCGGCCGGGACGGGCGCCTCCAGGGTGCGGCCGTCGGCGAACGCGGAGACGGTGTAGACGACGACCGGGGCGTCGGCCAGCACGGACGCGGTCCAGGCGGCGCGGCGGGCGTCCGCGAAGCCGTACGCGGGCGGCGCGGGGAGCCGGCCGCGCAGGCCGGCCATGGCGGTGGCGTCGGCGGGCGTGAACACCATGCCGACGGCGACCAGGGAGCTCCCCGTGGCGTCGGCGTAGGTGGCGCGCAGGACCCGGGTGCAGCCGGTGGGGGCGAGCGCGGTCTGCCAGTCGGGGGCGAGGGCGGGCCCGCAGTCGGAGTCGGGGGCCAGGGCCACCCGCGTCCAGGTGCGGTCGGCGCCGCCGGGGCCGCTGTCGGGGCCGGTCAGGACCGGTGGGAAGAGGCTGTCGGCGGGGGCGGCGCGCCAGAGCGAGGCGGCGGTGCGGTAGGCGGCCTCGGGGGTCGGCGGGCGGCCGGCGGCATGCCGTTCGGCCCAGCCGGTGAGGGCGGCGGCGGCCAGCAGGCCGGTCCCGAGCACGGCGCAGAGGGCGGCCGCCGCGGTGCGGGCTCCGCCGCGGGAGGCGCGCGGAAGGCGGTCGGGATCGGTTTCGGGGTCGGGCAGGGCCGCGGTCTGCGGTGTCGACGTGCTCATCCGGCGGCTCCGCCCCCCGTTTCGTACGGCTGCCTCCGGGGTACTTTACGCGGCCGCCCCTACCGCCCCGGCTCTCCGGCCGGGTGCGACGGCCGGGGTCAGGACCGCCGGGGCGGGTCTGCCCCGGGGGTTACCCGAGGGTACGGCGGCGTGGCAAGCTGCGGCCCATGACTGCTGCCGCCGGTGGGGACCGGGCCCGGTACGACCGGGCCACCGCGCATCTCGACGCTCCCCTGGCCATCGTGGACCTCGATGCGTTCGACGCCAATGCCGGCGATCTGGTGCGGCGGGCCGCCGGGAAGCCGGTCCGGGTCGCGAGCAAGTCGGTCCGCTGCCGGGCGCTGCTCGAACGGGTCCTGGCCCGGCCGGGGTTCGCCGGGATCATGTCGTACACCCTCGCGGAGTCGGTCTGGCTGGCCCGGTCGGGGTTCGAGGACGTGCTGCTGGCCTACCCCTCGGCCGACCGCGCCGGCTTCGCCGAGCTCGCGGGCGATCCGAAGCTGGCGGCGGCGGTCACCGTCATGGTCGACGACCCGGCGCAGCTGGAGCTGATCGACCGGTCCCGCGGCGGCGGCACCCAGGAGATCCGCGTCTGCCTGGAACTGGACACCGCACTGCACCTGTTCGGCGGCCGGGTCCGGGTCGGCGCCCGGCGTTCGCCGCTGCGGGAGCCCGCGCAGCTGGCGGCGCTCGCCCGTACGGTCGCGGCCCGGCCGGGGTTCCGGGTGGTCGGGCTGATGGGGTACGAGGGCCATGTCGCCGGGGTCGGCGACGCGCCGGCCGGGCGTCCGCTGCGGTCCCGGGCCATCCGGCTGATGCAGGCGGCGGCCCGCCGCGAGCTGGCCGCCCGCCGCGCGGAGGCGGTGCGGGCCGTGCGGGCGGTGGTCCCGGACCTGGAGTTCGTCAACGGCGGCGGCACCGGGAGCGTGCAGCAGACGGCCGCCGAGGACGCGGTCACGGAGGTCGCGGCCGGTTCCGGGCTGTACGTGCCGCGGCTGTTCGACCACTACACCTCCTTCCGCGGCCGGCCGGCGGCGCTGTTCGCCCAGCCGGTGGTCCGGCGGCCGGGCGTCGGCGTGGTCACCGTGCTCGGCGGCGGTTACCCGGCCTCGGGCGCGGCCGGCGCCGACCGGCTCCCCGAGCCGTACCTGCCGGCGGGGCTGCGCTACGACCCGCAGGAGGGCGCGGGCGAGGTGCAGACGCCGCTGCTCGGCGCCCCGGCCGACGACCTGCTGATCGGCGACCGGGTGTGGTTCCGGCACGCGAAGGCGGGCGAGCTGTGCGAACGCTTCGACGCCCTGCACCTCGTCGAGGGCGACCGCGTGACGGCGGTCGCCCCCACCTACCGCGGCGAGGGCCGCACGTTCCTCTGACTCCCGCCTCCGACTCCCGGGCGGGGTGACCTCCTCGTGGCCGGCCCGGTCCTCCCCGGGGAGCCGCGTACGCCAGGATTCCGTGGGGAGCGGCTCGGGGAGGAGGCGCTCTCCCCGTCGACGGGGCGTGCGGGAGTGTGGCGGGACACGGGCCGGACACCGGGACGGGGTCCGGCAGCCGTGGCGGAGCCCCGCCGGAGACCACCCCTTACTTCCCCGAGGAGACCTGACATGCGCACGAGTGCGGACAACCTCATCGAGCACCTCCGGGGCAGCGGGCTCAAGGTGGTTGCGGTCGTGGGGAACGAGGCCGGCCCCTCGGTGGAGGACGCCTGGCGGGCCATGGCGGGGTTCGAGGTGGGGCCCAGCGCCTCGTTCCCCCTGGACGCGGACCGGGCGGGGGTGCAGGGGCTGTGGCTCGAGCACGCCCGCCGGGACGGGGTCGTCGGCGACGACGGGACGTTCCTCATCACAGCGGTGGTGACCGGGAGCCGGGAAGTCGGCTGGGTCCGGGTGCGCCTCACCGAGGCCACCGACGTCTCCCGCCTCATCGACGACCAGAGGCGGATCGAGTTCATCGCCCGGTCCGCGTCCGGCGACCACATCTGCGGCATCACCGCGGAAGAGTACGACTACTGGGTCGTCAGCCTCGCCCTCTGATACCACGGCTGGCAGCCGTGTCGGTCCGGTCCGGGATGGTGGTGCCGCCGGGCTTCGGGGCCGGGTGCGGGACGGCCGGACGTCGTGCGACGCCCGGCCGTCGGGTGGGTTGAGCGGGGGACGTGTGGTCCGGTGCGGCTACAGGGGGGTGACGTACGCGCCGGAGATGCCGCCGTCGACGAGGAAGTCGGTGGCGTTGATGAAGGAGGAGTCGTCGCTGGCGAGGAAGGCCACGGCGGCGGCGATCTCCGTGGCCTCGGCGAACCGGCCGAGGGGGATGTGCACGAGGCGGCGGGCGGCCCGCTCGGGGTCCTTGGCGAACAGCTCCTGCAGGAGGGGCGTGTTCACGGGGCCCGGGCACAGCGCGTTGACGCGGATGCCCTCGCGGGCGAACTGGACGCCGAGTTCGCGGGACATGGCGAGCACGCCGCCCTTGGAGGCGGTGTAGGAGATCTGGGAGGTGGCGGCGCCCATGATCGCCACGAAGGAGGCGGTGTTGATGATGGAGCCTCGGCCCTGGCGCTGCATGTAGGGCAGGGCGGCCTTGCAGCACAGGTAGACCGAGGTGAGGTTGACGTCCTGGACGCGCTTCCAGGCCTCCAGGCCGGTGGTGAGGATGGAGTCGTCGTCCGGGGGCGAGATGCCGGCGTTGTTGAAGGCGATGTCGACGGAGCCGTAGGTGTCGAAGGCGGTCTTGAAGAGGGCCTCGACGTCCTCCGGGCTGGTGACGTCGACCTTGACGAAGGTGCCGCCGACCTCTTCGGCGGCGGCCTTGCCGGCGGTCTCGTCGATGTCGGCGCAGACGACGTTGGCGCCTTCGGAGGCGAGGCGGCGGGCGGTGGCGAGGCCGATGCCGCTGCCGGCCCCGGTGATGACGGCGGTGCGGCCGACCAGGCGGCGGCAGACGGTCTCTTCGGTCTCTTCGGTGGGCTGGGCGGTCATTGGTTCAGGCCTCCGTGCTGATGAAGACGTTCTTGGTCTCGGTGAATGCGGTGAGGGCGTCGGGTCCGAGCTCGCGCCCGAGTCCGGACTGCTTGTAGCCGCCGAAGGGCGTCCAGTACCGGACGCTGCTGTGGGAGTTGACGGACAGGTTGCCGGCGGCGACGGCGCGCGAGACGCGCAGTGCGCGGCCGACGTCGCGGGTCCAGAGGGAGCCGGAGAGGCCGTACTCGGTCGCGTTGGCCAGGCGTACGGCGTCCTCCTCGTCCTCGAAGGGCAGGACGACGGCGACGGGCCCGAAGACCTCCTCGGCGGCCACGGGCGCGGTGGGGGCGACGTCCGTGACGAGGGTCGGGGGGTACCAGAAGCCGGGGCCGTCGGGGGCGGTACCGCGGATCGCGGTGAGGTCGTCGGTGACGTAGGAGCGGACGCGGTCCAGCTGGGCGCGCGAGATCAGCGGGCCCATCTGGGTCTTCTCGTCGGCGGGGTCGCCGACGACGACCCCTTCGACACCGGGTGCGAGCAGGTCGAGGAAGCGGTCGTACACGGTCCGCTGGACGAGGATCCGGGTGCGGGCGCAGCAGTCCTGGCCGGTGTTGTCGAGGAAGGACATGGGGGCGGCTGCCGCGGCCGCCTCCAGGTCCGCGTCGGCGAAGACGATGTTGGGGCTCTTGCCGCCGAGTTCGAGGGTGACGCGCTTCACCCGGTCGGCGCACTTGGCCATGATCTGCTTGCCGACGCGGGTGGAGCCGGTGAAGACGATCTTCGCGACTCCGGGGTGTTCGACGAGGGCGTCGCCGGCGGTGTCCCCGCGGCCGGGGAGCACCTGGAAGAGGTGCTCGGGGATCCCGGCTTCGAGGGCGAGTTCGGCGAGGCGCAGCGCGGTGAGGGGGGTGGTCTCGGCGGGCTTGAGGATGACGGCGTTGCCCGCGGCGAGCGCCGGGGCCAGGCCCCAGGCGGCGATCGGCATGGGGAAGTTCCACGGGGCGATGACGCCGATGACGCCGAGGGGTTCGAGGAAGGTGACGTCGATGCCGCCGGGGACGGGGATCTGCCGGCCGGAGAGCCGCTCGACCCCGCCGGCGGCGAAGTCGAGGAGGTCGCGGACGTTGCCGGCCTCCCAGCGGGCGTTGCCGATGGTGTGGCCGGCTTGCCGTACCTCCAGGAGGGCCAGTTCCTCGATGTGCCCGTCGACGACCGCGGCGAACCGGCGCAGCAGCCGGGCCCGGTCGGCGGGGGCGGCGGCCGCCCAGGCCCGCTGGGCCGCGGCGGCGCGGGTGACGGCGGCGTCGACATCGTCCCGTGTGGCGGCCGGGACGATGGCGACGGTTTCCTCGGTGGCCGGATTCAGAACCCTCAGGTGGTCGGGGGCCAGCGCGTCGGACACGTGGTGCCTCTCAGACGTTCGGATCAGGGGTGCGGTGCCGTGCGGTGCCCTGCACGGGTGGGCTAGAGGCGTTCGAAGGAGCGGCGGCGCTCCCAGTCGGTGACGGCGGAGTCGTAGGCGTCCAGTTCGACGCGGGCCATGTTCAGGTAGTGGGCGACGACCTCGGGGCCGAAGGCGGCCTTGGCGATCTCGCTGTTCTCCCACAGCTCCGCGGCCTCCCGCAGGGTGGCGGGGACGTGGGCGTAGTCGCCGGTGTAGGCGTTGCCGGGGCAGGCCTCGGGCAGTTCGAGGCCGTTCTCGATGCCGTGGAGGCCGGCCGCGACCAGGCCCGCGACGGCGAGGTAGGGGTTGACGTCGCCGCCGGGGAGGCGGTTCTCGAAGCGCATGGAGCGCCCGTGGCCGACCACACGGAGGGCGCAGGTCCGGTTGTCCATGCCCCAGGCGACGGCCGTCGGGGCGAAGGATCCCGGCCGGAACCGCTTGTAGGAATTGATGTTCGGGGCGTAGAGAAGGGAGAAGTCGCGCAGCGCGGCGAGCTGGCCGGCCAGGAAGTGCCTCATGACGGGTGACATTCCGCCGGGTCCGTCGCCGGCCATCGCGTTGCGTCCGTCGGTGTCGGTGAGCGAGAGGTGGATGTGACAGGAGTTGCCCTCGCGCTCGTCGAACTTGGCCATGAAGGTGAGCGAGACGCCCTCCTGGGCGGCGATCTCCTTGGCCCCGGTCTTGTAGACGGAGTGCTGGTCGCAGGTGGTCAGGGCCTCGTCGTAGCGGAAGGCGATCTCGTGCTGCCCGAGGTTGCACTCCCCCTTCGCGGACTCCACGACCAGGCCAGCGCCCTGCATCTCGTTGCGGATCCGGCGCAGCAGGGGTTCGATGCGGCCGGTGCCGAGGACGGAGTAGTCGATGTTGTACTGGTTGGCGGGGGTCAGTCCGCGGTAGCCGGAGTCCCAGGCCTGCTCGTAGCTGTTCTTGAAGACCATGAACTCCAGCTCGGTGCCGACCATGGCCGTGTAGCCGTGCCCGGCGAGGCGCTCCAGCTGGCGGCGCAGGATCTGCCGGGGGGCGGCGGTGACGGGCCCGCCGTCGTTCCAGGCGAGGTCCGCGAGGAGCAGGGCGCTGCCGGGGTGCCAGGGGATCCGGCGCAGGGTGGCGAGGTCGGGGTGCATGGCGAAGTCGCCGTAGCCCCGCTCCCAGGAGGACATCTCGTAGCCATCGACGGTGTTCATGTCGGTGTCCACGGCGAGCAGGTAGTTGCAGCCCTCCGTGCCGTGCTCCATGACCTCGTCGAGGAAGAACTGTGCGGCGAACCGCTTGCCCTGGAGCCTGCCCTGCATGTCGGGGAAGGCCAGGACGACTGTGTCGATCTCGCCGGCGGCGACGAGGGCGCGGAGCTCCTCGGGCGCGAGCGGCGGCATGCGGTCAACCACGGGGATCTCTCCTTCGGTGAGCCGAGGAGGCCTAAGGTATTGAAAAGAACCATTGATTGGGAAGGGGAGGAGCAGAGATGACCGACGCGGCGGGCGAAGGCGGCGAGATGGCGCGGCTCAATCCCGTGCTCCGCCAGGTGCGGGCGGGCAACGGTTTCGAGGAGGCGCTCGAACAGATCCTCCAGGTGGTCCGGCTGGGCCTGGTGCCGGGCGGGGAACGCCTGCCGCCCGAGCGGGAGCTGGCGGAGGCGATGGGCATCAGCCGGGTCACCCTGCGCGAGGTGCTCAAGGTGCTCCAGGAGCAGGGCCTGGTGGAAGCGCGCCGCGGGCGGTACGGCGGGACGTTCGTGCTGCCCCGCCCGGACACCCCGGCCGGCGGCACCGAGGACGAGCTGCGCCGGCGCGTGGCGGGCGTGGACCTGGAGGACGTCCTGCGGTTCCGCGAGGTCCTGGAGGTGGGCGCGGCCGGGCTGTGCGCCGCCCAGGGGCTGTCCGAGGAGGACTCCGGGCGGCTGCTCGGCGCGCTGGCCGCCACCCACGACGCACCCCTGGCCGACTACCGCCGCCAGGACACCCTCTTCCACCTCACGCTGTGCGAGCTCGCCGGGTCGGCCACGCTCACCGCCCAGTACGCCGCCGTCCGCGCCAGGGTCAACGACCTGCTGGACTGCATTCCGCTGCTGGTGCGCAACCTGGAGCACTCCCAGGCGCAGCACACCGCGCTCGTGGACGCGGTGCTGGAGCGCAATGCCGACGCGGCCCGCGAGGTCATGCGCGAGCACTGCTGCGGCACGGCGGCGCTGCTGCGCGGATTCCTGGCCTGAGCGGGGCGCCCCGCACGTCACTCCGAGAGGTTTTCGTAACCCTCGTTTTACGCAGGGGTCTTGCGCACTCCGCTCGACTGGCGCAAAGGTACGCGGCACAACCATTGTCCCGGGCAGGAGCGACGCACATGGCCGACGACACCGGGGCACGGCTGACAGCCGTGCCCGAATCCACCAGATCCCCCGAGGGCGGCGACGACTACCTCCAGCGGCGCACCCTGCGCCGCGGCAGCGCCGGATGGCTGCTGCTGACCGGCCTCGGCGTCGCCTACGTCGTCTCCGGCGACTTCTCCGGCTGGAACGTCGGGCTCGCCCAGGGCGGCTTCGGCGGCCTCGCCGTGGCCACCGCCTTGATGGGCGCGATGTACGCCTGCCTGGTGTTCTCCCTCGCGGAGCTGTCCGCGATCCTGCCCACGGCCGGCGGCGGCTACGGCTTCGCCCGCCGGGCGCTCGGCCCCTGGGGCGGCTTCCTCACCGGCACCGCGATCCTCATCGAGTACATCCTGGCCCCGGCCGCGATCGCCATCTTCATCGGCGACTACGTCGAGTCCCTGAACCTCTTCGGCCTCACCTCCGGCTGGCCCGTCTACCTCGCCTGCTTCGCCATCTTCATCGGCATCCACCTGTGGGGCGTCGGCGAGGCCCTGCGCTTCTCCCTCGTCGTCACCGCCGTCGCCGTCGTCGCCCTGATCGTCTTCGCCGTCGGCGCGTTCACCGAGTTCGACCCGGCACGCCTCGACGACATCCCCGTCGACACCGCCGCCCTCGGCGCGAACTCCTGGCTGCCGATGGGCCTGCTGGGCATCTGGGCGGCGTTCCCCTTCGGCATGTGGTTCTTCCTCGGCGTCGAGGGCGTGCCGCTGGCCGCCGAGGAGGCCAAGGACCCGGTCCGCTCGATGCCGCGGGCGCTGTCGACCTCCATGGCCATCCTGGTGCTCCTCGCCCTCGTCACCTTCCTCGCCTCCACCGGCGCGCGCGGCGCCGACGCCATCAAGGACGCCGGCAACCCCCTGGTCGTGGCCCTGGAGGGCGACCCGGGCCTGGGCTGGCTGAAGACCTTCGTCAACTACGCGGGCCTCGCCGGGCTCGTGGCCTCGTTCTTCTCCCTGATCTACGCCGGCTCCCGCCAGCTGTTCGCCCTGTCCCGCGCCGGCTACCTGCCCCGCTTCCTGTCCCTGACCTCTCGCCGCAAGGCGCCGTACCTCGGCCTGCTCATCCCCGGAGCGATCGGCTTCGCGCTCGCCGCGGGCACCGGGAACGGCCCGCGCATGCTCAACATCGCGGTCTTCGGCGCGACCATCTCCTACGCCCTGATGGCCCTGTCGCACATCGTGCTGCGCCGCCGCGAACCGGGCCTGGAGCGCCCGTACCGCACCCCCGGCGGCATCGCGACCTCCTCGGCGGCCTTCCTCCTCGCCCTGTCGGCCCTGGTCGCCACCTTCCTGGTGGACAAGGACGCGGCGTTCATCGCCCTGGGTGTGTACGCCGTCGCCCTCGGCTACTTCGCGTTCTACAGTCGGCACCACCTCGTGGCCTCGGCGCCGGAGGAGGAGTTCGCCGCGCTCGCCCGAGCCGAGGCGGAGCTGACCCGGGACTGACCGGCCCCGCCGGAAACGTCCGCTCCCCCGACC
>NZ_JACBGN010000114.1 GCF_013401435.1 Streptomyces sp. BR123 | reverse complement strand
GCCCAGGGGTGTCCGGGCGTCCGGACAGGCGCTGTTGCCCGTTGACTGCCCGTGCGATACCCCTGGTCGAATGGACGCAGATTTCGTACAGCCTGCCGGTTTGTCCACCGCTGACGACTTCATTGCCGCACTGAGGGCGCTCAAGGCACGGTCCGGACTGACACTGCGTGACCTCGAAAGCCGGGCGGCGGCCCGCGGCGACGTCCTGCCGCGCAGCACGGTCGCCGACGTCCTGCGCAAGCAGACGCTCCCGCGCCGGGAGTGGGTTGCGGCCTTCGTCCGGGCCTGCGACGACCAGGACCGGCTGGGGGAGTGGCTCGGCGCCTGGCAGCGCCTCGCGAACGAGGGCCCCGAGACATCCCCCACGGACGCCGATCCGTCCTCCGACGCGGACACCCCACGAGCCGCCCCGCGTGCGCGGGCGGCGGGGACGAAGCGGCGCAAGCGGATGCTGATCGTGGCGGCCGCCCTGGCACTGGCCGGCGCCACGGCGGCCGGGACACTGGTCGCCAACGGCCTGACCACGACCTCAGGCCCCCGTACGGCCGGAGCGGCGGGCGCACGGCTCGCCGGGCTCTTCCCCCTGAAGTCCGCGGGGAGCTGGGCCCTCATCCGGCCCGCGCAGGCGACGGAACTGTGCCTGACCGCAGGGCGGGAGCGTTCCGGACGCTACCCCTCAGAGGTCGCGGTGCAGCGCCCCTGCACCGATCCGGGCCCGCGCACCTTCCTCCAGCCCGTCGCCGACGGCCTGACCACCATCAAGTGGGAACATCCCGTGGACAAGGGCATGGGCTGCCTGACCGTCATGGACAGCGGCATCGCCGAAGGGCTCGTGGAGCCCCGGGAAAGCTGCCAGCCCGACAAGGACGGACAGCTCTTCCGGATCGAGAGCGTCGGCGCCGCGGCCGAGGGCTTCCGCCTGCGGCGCGGCCGCAGCGACCTCTGTCTGGGCATCCGCGACGGTGCGGCGGGCTCGGGAGTCGAACTCGTGCAGGAATCCTGCGGCTCCCAGCCGGGCCAGCGCTTCCTGATCGATCTGATCCCCCATTGACTGCTCCCGCCTGAAGGCGGGGGATGGCCCGCTCAGGGGCTCACGGGGATTCCTGGCTCAGGCCGCCTGCGGGAGCAGCGCTCCCGGAAGCCTTGCGTCCTCGGCACCAGCCGCGCCCGGACCTGCCCGGCCGGCCCTCAGCCCGCTCCGTGAACCGCGGCCCTGCCCCGGCCCGGCGCCGCCGCCGGACAGCCGTCCGGACACGGCACCGACCAGCCCGGACAACGGCAGGGCGTCCGGGACAGCCCGTTGCCGTTGCCCCGGCCCGGTGCCGGTCGGCAGAGTCTGCGGTGCCCGGCCGGACCGGACGAACCGTCGCCACGCACGGCTGCGCGGCCCCGGCCGAGGGATGAGCGCGAGCGGCGGATGCCGCGTCGGATGCCACCACGACCTGCACGGGCGAGCCACGGGCCGCTGCGTGCCCCGGGCATCCCTTCACGCCGGGCCGAAGGCGACCACCACCCCGAACCAGGAAGGAGCGAACGGGTATGCCCGAACGATGTCCACCCGGGACACCGGCACCGGCACGAGGCGCCGCCGAGCCGGAGGCGACGTGCCCACCCGAAACCCGTGCGGTACCGGACGGGATCACCGGGCTCTGGCACGTCCCGGACCTGCTGTCCGACGGGCCTGCGCGGCTCCGCGCGGGCCTGCGCGTCCTCGACCTCGGCAGCGTGTGGGCCGCGGCGCTGGTGTGCCCGCAGGCCGGGTTCGCCCGCACCGCACGGCTCGTCCGCCGACACGACCCGCAGGCCTTCCACGTCCTCCACATGAGGAGAGGGCGGGCCACCCTCGGCATCGGAGGACGCCAGACCCGGATCGGGGCCGGCCGGCTGGTCCTGGTGGACAGCTCCGGCACCTACAGCGGCCGCTTCGACGACCCGGCCGGGGTCCACTCCTGCGTCATCGTCCAGCTCCCGCGCGCCGCGCTCCCGTTGCCGCCGAGCACGCTGCACCGGCTGCACGGCGTACCCGTGACCCTCGGAACGGGCATGGGGGGCGCACTCGCACGCTGGCTCGCGGACATCACCGGCCGCTGCGACGAGTTCGCGCGGACCGACATCCCCTGTCTCGCCGACACCACCGCGAGCCTGGTGGCGTCCGTGCTCGGTGCCGCGGCCGGCTCCGTCGAGGTCCTGGACCCCGAGGACCGCCGGCGGGCGCTGCGGACGCAGATCAGGCAGTTCATCCGGCGCCACCTCGCCGATCCGCTCACCCCGGAGAGCATCGCCGCGGCCCACCGGTTGTCCCGCCGCTCCCTCTACGCCCTCTTCGAGGAGGACGGCCAGACGGTGGCCGCCTGGATCCGGCAGGAACGGCTGGAACGGTGCCGGCGCGACCTCGCCGACCCGCGGCTGGCCGGGCGCCCCATCCACTGCATCGCCGCACGCTGGGGCTTCCCGGACAAGGCGCACTTCAGCCGACTCTTCCGGTCCGTGTACGGGGCCCCACCGCGCGACTTCCGGAGGCGGGCGACGCCGCACGGACCGACAACCACCCTGCACCCGCAGACAACGACAACCCCGCGGCCGTCCGGCACTGTCGTGGTCGGAGGCGCCGTTCGCGGCCAACGGCCGTGATCCGGTGCCCCGGCCCATCGATCCGATCGCGAAGGAGTGAGAGAGACATGCGCACAACGCTTGAGAGGCTGGGCGGCAGGATGCTGGACCGCCTGGTGCCGCGCGTCGACGCGTCCGCCGCCGAAGCGGCCTGCATGTGCTACCAGTGCGTGCAGGGCTCGTCCGGCTGCGCCTCCACCGGCCACCGCTGGTACAAGAAGCGGCCCTGCGGCGGCGGCACCTGGACCTTCGACCGCTGCGCGAACTGCGACCCGGGCGCCGGCTTCTGCTTCTGACGGCCGTCATCCCGTACCGGCCACCGTCGTGCGGCGGGCGGACACCCGCCGCACGGCTCCCTTCCAGCCCCTACCTGCCGGAGGCAGTTCCATGGAGTACCTGGTCGCGGGGGCCCGCGGACTGCTGGGGCTGGTGTTCCTGGTGTCCGTCGTCGGCAAGGTCGCCGGACGCCACGCGTTCACCGCCTTCGCCGAGTCCGTCCGGTCCTTCGGCATGCTGCCGCCCGGCCTCGTCCGCCCGGCGGCCCGGACGGTGACAGCCGGGGAGGCCGCCGTGTGCGTCCTGATGACCGTGCCGGCGCGTGGCGCCACGGCGGCCGGGTTCGCGCTCGCCGCCGTCCTGCTGGCGGCGTTCACCGCGGCCATCGCGGCCGCCGTACGGCGGGGAGCCACCGCCCCCTGTCGCTGCTTCGGCCCGTCGACGACACCGCTCGGCACCCCTCACCTCGTGCGGAACCTCGCGCTCTGCGCCGTCGCCGTGAGCGGAGCCGGGGCGCTCGCCGTACCGGTCGCCGCCGGTGCCCGGCCGGGCGGTGCGGTGGTGGCGGGTGCCGCAGGGCTGATCGCCGGGATCGTGGTGACCCAGCTCGACCACCTGATGGCCCTCTTCCGCCCGCTGCCCGCCGCCCCGGCGGCCGACGCGGCAGCCGCACCCGTACGACGACACCGAAATGCCGGGTAGTCGCCGGCCAAGAAGCCAAAGGCCAAGAAGCCAGAGGCCAAGGAGCCCAGAGGTCAAGGAGCCCTCATGCCCGTCCTGATCGCCGTCGTGGCCCTCGTCGGAACGCTGTGCACGCTGAACCTGGTCCTCACCCTGGGCGTCGTCAAACGGCTGCGGGAGCACACGGAGCTGCTCGGAGCCGTGCAGGGAGACCCGGTCCACCTCGAAGCCGGCCAGGAGGTGGGTGAGTTCGACACCGCTACCGTCCTCGGGGAGCCCCTGGTGAGCGATCTGCTGTCCGGGCCGGTCCTCTTCGGGTTCTTCTCCCCGACCTGCGAGCCCTGCAAGGACAAACTCCCGCGGTTCGTCGAGTACGCGCGGCAGGAGCCCGGCGGCCGCTCCTCGGTGGTGGCGACCGTCGTCGGCGACGCCGGCGCGGCGTCCGGGTTCGTGGCCGAACTGAGCCGGGTCGCGCACGTGGTGGTCGAGGAGTCCGGCGGTGCGATGGGCACCGCACTGGGGATCCGGGCCTTCCCGAGCGTGCTGCGGGCCGACCGCGATGCCGACGGCCGCCTCGTCGTCGTGGACGACGACGTGGCGCTCAGTCGGCCGACCGGCCGGACCAGCCAGTCCAGCCCGACCAGCCTCACCAAGTGACCGCGTCCACGCCCGCGACCGATGCCCGGGCCGGCGCTCCCGGCCCGGGCCGGCCCGGAACGTCCAGCGCCCGGCAGGGGAACACGGCCCGCCGGGCGGGCGCATCGCGCTTCCCGCGGCACGCGGCGACGGCCGTCGCCCTCGCGGCACGGGCGGCACCGTGGGTCTTCGCCGGCCACGTCCTGCTCACCCTCGCCACGGGTGCGCTCCCCGTCGTCGCGGCCTGGCTGACCAAGCTCGCCCTGGACGGCCTGACGGCCGGCGGCATCCCGACGGGCGCGCTCGTCGGCCTGGCGGCGGGGCTCGCCGCCGTCGGCGTGGTGGTCGCGGCGACCGCCCACACGAACGACTACCTGAGGGCGCAACTGGACCGCGCCATCGGCCTACTGACGCAGGATCGGCTCTTCGCGGCGGTCAACGGGCTCGTGGGCCTGGGCCGTTTCGAGAGCCCCGCCTTCCTCGACCGGCTGCGGCTGGCGCAGCAGGCGAGCGCCGTCGGGCCCGGCCAGGTGGTCAACGGGATCCTGGGACTGGCCCAGGCCGCGATCACGGTGACCGGCTTCCTCGGCTCCCTCTTCGTCCTCAGCCCCGCCATGACCGTACTGGTGGTGGCCGCCGGGGTGCCCGCGCTCGTCGCCGAACTGCTGCTGTCCCGGCGGAGGGCCCGCCTGCACTGGGACCTCGGGCCCACGGAACGGCGCGAGATCTTCTACAGCCGGCTGCTGTCGAGCATCGAAGCCGCCAAAGAGGTAAGGCTGTTCGGCATCGGCTCCTTCCTCCAGGGCCGCATGCTCGCCGACCGGCGCACCGCCGACACGGCCAGGGCGCGGCTGGACCGGCGGGACGCGCTCGTCCAGTCCGGGCTGGCGCTGCTCGCCGCGCTGGTCTCCGGCGGCGGGGTGGTGTGGGCCGTGCTGGCCGCCAGGTCCGGGCACCTCTCCGTGGGAGATATCGCGATCCTCATCGCGGCGGTGGCCGGCGTACAGGGCTCCCTCACCGCCGTCGCGGGACACGTCGCGGGCGCGCACGAGGCGCTGATGCTCTTCGAGCACTACCTGGACATCGTCCGCGGCGGGCCGGACCTGCCGGTGGCCGACGCGCCCGCCCCGCTGCCCGCGCTGCGTGAGGGCATCGAGTTCCGGGACGTGTGGTTCCGGTACTCCGAGGAGCATCCGTGGGTCCTGCGCGGAGTCAGCCTCCGCCTGCGCCACGGGGAGGCGCTGGCCCTCGTCGGGCTGAACGGCTCGGGCAAGTCCACCCTGGTGAAACTGCTGTGCCGGTTCTACGATCCGACGCGCGGCGCCATCCTCTGGGACGGCGTGGACCTGCGGGACGTCGACCCCGCCCGGCTGCGCACCCGCATCGGGGCGGCGTTCCAGGACTACATGGCGTACGACATGACGGCGGCCGAGAACATCGGACTGGGCGATCTCGGCGCCTTCGGCGACACGGAACGGATCCGCGGCGCGGCGCAGCGGGCGGGTATCCACCGCAAGCTGTCCACCCTGCCCCGCGGCTACGGCACCCTGCTGTCCCGCAGCTTCCCCGCGACCTCGGAGGACGGCCAGGAGGCCACCGGCGTCATGCTCTCCGGCGGCCAGTGGCAGCGGCTCGCGCTGGCCCGGGCGTTCCTGAGGGACGAACGGGACCTGATGATCCTCGACGAGCCGGCCTCCGGGCTCGACGCGCAGGCGGAGGCGGAGATCCAGGAGGCGCTGCGCACCCACCGCCGGGGCCGGACCAGCCTGCTGATCTCCCACCGGCTCGGCTCGGTCCGGGAAGCGGACGCCATCGTGGTGCTGGAGGGGGGCCAGGTCGTCGAACAGGGCACCCACGCCTCCCTCATGGCGGCGGACGGACGGTACGCGCGGCTGTTCGCCCTCCAGGCGTCCGGATACCGGCCGCAGGACGGCCCGGCCGCTGCCGCCCGGCCCGAAGCCGCCCGGCCCGCCGCAGTCCGGGAAGCGGGCCACCGATGAGGTGCAGCACGCGCCGGGCGGTGGCCGCCGCCGCACTCGGCCTGGCAGGTGCGGGTGCCGCCGCCCTGCTGCTGCGGTACACGGTGGTGCGGGTCACCGTGCGCGGCAGCAGCATGGCCCCGCTGTACGAGGACGGCGCCAGGGTCCTCGTCCACCGCGGCGGCCGGATCGCGGTGGGGCGGGTGGTGGTACTGGAGCGGCCCGCGGAGGGCGCGGGCCGGCCCCTGCCGCCGGTCACCCGCTCCGCCTCCCCGCATGCGATGGCCTCCCGCCGCTGGATCGTCAAACGCGTGGCGGCGGTGTCCGGGGACCCGGCCCCGCTGGAGCGCGTACCGGGCCTCGACGGCACGGCGGGCGCGGTCGTACCCCCCGGCCGGCTCGTCCTCCTCGGCGACAACCCGGCGAACAGCTACGACTCCCGCCAGGCGGGCTACTTCCCCGTGGAACGGGTCCTCGGCACGGTGCTCGGGCAGCGGCGCCGGCCATGAGGGCGGGGAGGCCGTCACCCGGCGGCCGTGCGGAGCCGGATCTCCGCCTCCGAGATGTCCTCCGAGTGGCTCAGGAAGACCCATAGGTGGCGCGAGAGGTCCTTGAGAATGACGGTGCGGTCGCCGTGGAACATGTCCGTCGGAGGCTGGAGGACCTCGGCGCTGGCGGCCTTCGCGCGGTCCGCCAGGCTGACGACGTCCGGCACGAAGACGTGCAGGGTGACGGTCGTTCCCCCGCCGAGCGCGGCGTGATGTGCGGGATCACCGCGTGGCGGTACCGGTCGGGGATCTCGCTGGTGGCGGTGCGCTCGGTCACGGCGAACTCCTCCCGATCGGCCGCCGGTTCCGTCCCGGATGCTCTGCGAGGACCGTAAGAGCTCATGTTTGGTTCAGGTCGAGCGTCCGCTGCCACCGCACGAAGGCCGGGGCCGGAAGAGGAGGTTCCGGGCGGGGTGCGGAATACGATATGATTGATCTCGAGCTCGCCGCCGCACGACGCGGAGGTGGGACCGGCGTTGGTGGTCCAAGGAAAGGCACCCCACTTCCTGTGGGGGGATGCAGGTGCAAGGCCTGCCCAGCGCTCGATCAAGGCCCCGGCCTCCTGAGGGAGTCCGGGGCCTTTTCCCGTGTGGCGCAGAGGGCGGGTGCGGGCGGGGTCCCGGGCGCTGCTGCGCCCGGGACCCGCGCCGTTCGGCCGAGGCCTGGATCAGGCAGGCTGCTTCACGCAGGTGCCGACGACGTATCCGGTGACGCCGTGCTTCGTGACCTTCACCCAGCGGTTGCTGTTGATGCCGCACTTGCTGTACGAGCCGCCGTAGTACATCTGGCACGGCGACGAGGCCCTCTCGCCCTTGTTGAGCTGGGCGAGCCCCGTGCCGTTGACGCTCATCCGGTCGCGTATCACCACGGTCTCCAGTGCCAGCGCCGTACAGCTCGCCGCAGCCGCGTTCGTCTGGGCCATGGCCGGGCTGCCGGCGACGAGCGTGGTCCCCACCAGGGCGGCGGACGCCATTGCCGCACCGAGGATCCGGCGTGTGTGCATGTGTGGTTCTCCCTCCGATTGACGCGAGCATGCCGCCCGCGCGGTAGCAAGCAGCCTAGATCCACACACACGTGGAGCCTCGCAGGCGCCACGGGCTCGGCGTGCACCGTCCTGGAGCTGCGCCAACAGGACCCGGGCGGGCGCGGCGGCGTTCAGCTGGTGCGGTGGGCCGTGAGGAGGAGGTACTCCCATTCCATGACGCCGTCCCGGGTGTTCTCCTCGGCCAGCGCGTCGAGTTCGCCGTCGAGGGCGGCCACCCGGTCGTGGTCGTTGCCGAGGGCGCGGTAGACGGCGATGGTCGGGCCGTAGCAGGCCTTGAAGAACGTGCGGAAGTCGCCGCGGTCGGGGAAGGCGTCCACGCGGACGGTCGTGCGGCGGGAGTCCACGTCCGTGACGCGGTCGCCGAGCAGCCCGTACACGTGTTCCTCGTCGCCCCAGAGGGGCGGCGGCTGGGCTCCGGGCGGCGGGGGAGGCGCGTACGGCTTCATCGTCGCGAACATCCGGCCGATGAAACCCTCGGGAGTCCAGTTGGCGAGGCCCACCGTGCCGCCGGGGCGGCACACCCGCAGCATCTCGTCGGCGGCCGTCTGGTGGTGCGGGGCGAACATGATGCCGAAGCAGGACATCACGACGTCGAACTCGCCGTCCGTGAAGGGAAGGTGCTCCGCGTCGGCCTCCCGCCACTCCAGCCGGGCGCCGCGCAACGTGGCCAGGTGCTGTCCCACTTCGAGGAGTTCGGGCGTGAGGTCGCTCGCCACCACGTCGGCCCCGGTGAGCGCGGCGGGGATGGCCGCGTTGCCCGAGCCCGCGGCGATGTCGAGGACGCGGTCCCCCTGGCGTACACCGCATTCCCTGACGAGTTCGGCACCGTTCTCCGGGACGACGTGGGAGGCCACGGAAGGGTAGTCGCCCATGGCCCACATGGCCCGGTGGCGGGCCTTCAGCGCGAGATCGGCCGCGACCGGATCGGTCGCATCGGACATGACCGCCTCCAGGGCTCGGACGTGCCCCTTCTCCGAGCATAGGCCGGTCCGGCCGGTGACGCCGTACGGGTGAACGGCGGAACGGCCCGCACGGCGGCCGGTCTTCCCTGCGGCGGGGCAGCGGCGGCGGCGTGCGGGCCGCGGGCCGGCGGCTACCGGGCCGTGCCGGCCCGGGTCCGGGCCCAGGCCTCGGCGAACTGTTCGTGCGGCGGCAGCACCGGGAGCAGCCGCAGCAGCGGGGCGTGCAAGGCGGTGCCCGAGGCCGACGCCAGATGGGAGGGCAGCTTGTCGCTCTCCACCGGCAGGTGCGGGGCCTTCAGCCGGACCCACGGCCCCGGCGCGAAGAGCGTGCGCCCGGCGCGGGCCCGCTTGCCGGCCTCGACGGCACCGGTGGCGAGCAGTTCCGCCTGGGCGGCCTTGTGCCGGGCCGCCGTCCAGCCGTTCCAGCGGCGTACGGCGCGGTCGGTGGGCCGGGCGAGCGCCAGCAGCTGGAGGTACAGGGCTGCCGCATCGGGGCCCGTACCCAGCGCCGAGGCGACCTCCTCCACCAGCTCGGGGGCGCTGAGCGCCGGGTTGTTCTCGTACCCGCCCCCGGGTACGGGGGTGTCCGAGGCGCGGGCCACGAGCCGGCCGAGCCCGTCGAGGAGCTGCTTCGTCTTCCGCAGCTCCGTCAGCAGCCACGGCCGGCTGTCGGCGGCGGCCAGGGCCTCGGCCCGTGCCAGCCGCGCCGGGTCGGCCAGGGCGGCGGGCCGCAGGAACGTGTCGCCGGCCGGGACGGCGACGACGAACAGCCCGTCGTCGGCGGCGGTGGAGACGGACGTGACCTTCTCCCAGAGCGGTTCGGGGCAGGGCCGCACCTCGCCCTCGTACGGGACGAACGCCGGGTCGGTCGCGGCCGTGGCGGCCAGGTCCTCGAACCCGCCGAGCGGGACGAGGGTGCCGGGGTCGTCGAGCCGGTCCCGCAGCCGCCCGTACAGGGCGAGGGCGCCCCGGGCGGCCGGGTCGCCGACCGGGCGCTCGGTGAGCGCCCAGGCGATCACGGAGGCGGCCGTGCGGTGCGCGGGCTCGCCCGGGCGGACGTAGCCCCAGGCGGAGCGCTCGGGTGCGCGGTGCCTGACCACGAGGCCCCCGATGCGGTCGCCGGTCAGGACGAAGCCGGCCTCGCCGTACGGCGCGCCCCCGGGGGCGTGCCCGGCGGGCAGGCTGCGGGCCCAGCCGTCGGGCAGGCCGAGGTCGGCGGCGAGGGCGGTGGCGAGTTCTTCGTCGGCGTAGTCCTCGGCGCCCAGCAGCCCGTTCCATGCGGCGGCCATCCGCTCGGCCGCGGCCGTCGTGGCGGCGGGCTCCCACAGCTCGGCAGGGTCGCCGGGCAGGCCGGCGGCCAGGACCGTGCGGCGCCCGTCGGCTCCGAGCCGGCGGCACACCTCGTCGTACAGCGGGACGACGCCCTTGCCGGCCCTGTAGGGGGCGGAGCCGAGCAGGGCGAGGTGCTCGTCGTGGCGTTCACGGCCGGGGAACCCGGCCAGGACCAGGGCCGCGACGGGGGCCCGGACCCCGGTCAGCCGGGCGAAGGCCTCGACCGCCGCCCGCTCGACGGCGACCGGTCCCCGCTCGGACAGCAGGGCCAGGAGCCGGGGCAGGCGTGCGGCGTCGTCCTCCCCGACCGTGACGTCGGCGGCGTCGGCGGCGCCGGCCGGGGCGGGCGCGGAGGACGGCTGCACGAACCAGGCCATGCCGTCGCGGACCGCGCCCGAGGCCAGCGGCCGGCCGGCGGCGCGGCAGGCGGCCAGGGCCTCCGGGGTGGCCCGGCCGGTGCGCCAGGAGCTGCCGCGGACGGCGTAGGGCTGGCCGCTCCAGGTCCGCAGCAGGGCGACGAGCGCGTCCCGGTCCGGGTCGGGCGTGGTGGCGACGGCGGCGCGCCAGGCGGCGGCGCCGATCCCGCCCAGCAGGGCCTGCCAGGCGCCGGGGGCGGCGGGCAGGGCCAGGACGCGGGTCTCGTCGTCGATCTCCCCGCGCAGGTGGCGGCCGTCGGCGTCGACGGCGGTGAGCAGCGCAGGCTGCGGTGCGGGGCCCGGGTCGTCGTGGCGCGGCCGGCCGTCGGGCAGCAGCCCGTACAGGGCGGGGACCAGGACGCTGTCGGGAATCTCGGCGGGCAGGGCCACCACCGGCGCGGCGCGCATCACCGCGACCTTGTGGGACAGGGCGCGGCGGCGCCGCAGTACGTCGGCGGCGAGCACGGCGGCACGGGCCACGCCCGCCGCGATCCCGGGCTCCAGCGGGCTGCCGGCCGGGGTGGCGGGCAGGGCGGGGGCCGGTTCGCCGCGCAGGGCGGCGTCGAGGAGGTCCCGTACGGCCGTGTCGGCGACGGCGCGCAGCATGGTGGAGGAGGCCGCGCAGCGGGGTGTGAGGAAGTGCCAGAACGCGGGCGGCGGGAAGGGACCGGCCGCGTCGCCGAAGCCGGTGGTGCGCCTGCGCCCGGAGCCGGGGAAGCCCTGGGTCTGCCAGAGCAGGGAGTTGTCCTCGGCGGCGTGGGCCCGGAAGGTCTCCTGCCCGGCCAGGACCGCGTCCTCGCCGCCGGACGGCATCCGGACGATCGCCCAGGGGCGGCGGCCCCAGCGGCGGCTGCGGTAGACGGCGGTACGCCCGTCGATGCCCTCCAGGACGAACGAGGTGGGCGAGGGGCCCGCGTACGGGGTGCGGTACAGGACGCGGCAGCCGACGAGCCGGCCGTCCTGGCCGAGCGGGGAGTCGGGCGCGCCCGGGGGCAGGGGCGCGAGGGTCTGGAGGTCGCCGAACCTGCCGGTGCCGGGCGGGAGCGGGGCCGCGGTGTGGAAGGCGGGCAGGTTGCTCCCGTCCGCGGGCCGGGTGCGGCGGGCGGCGGCGGCCCCGGTGCCGGCGGCGTCGAGAGGGGCGCCGGTGGCGGGGTCGATCCGCGTCCAGTCGGCCGCCGATCCGAAGACGTCGACGGTCCACATGCCCCGGCCGTCGCTCATCTGGGCGTCGCGGGAGCCGACGCCCTCGCGGCCGCCGGGCCGCAGGACCCGTTCGCCGTCGTGGCGACCGCCGCCGTCCGGGGTCTCGAACTGGTAGCCGAGACCGCCCTGGATCATGCCTCCGTAGCGGCGCAGGCCGAGCTTCTGCTCCGGTTCGAAGACCTCGTCGGGGCGGTCGGCCCAGAAGGCCCGCTCGCCGGAGGAGCTGCCGTCGCCGCGGTCCGCCCAGCTGACGAGGAACCGGCCGCCGACGTGGTGCACGGTGTGGCCGGCCGCGTCGTCGGGGAGGCGGAACGTGCAGGAGCCGCGGGGCCCGGCGTGGTCGACGGCGACGGCCCGGCCCCGGCCGTGGACGGTGAGCACGGGCCAGGTGGAGGTGACCCCGGTGACCCCGCCGGGCCCGAAGCCGGCGACGGCCTCCTCCAGGGCCGGCCAGCACCACTCCTCGGGGAGCCCGGCGCGCAGGGCGCGGGCGAGCGGGCCCGTCAGGTCGAGGCGGGCGAGCGCCTCCTCGATGCCGTCGAGGGCGCGGGCGGTGGGACGGTCCAGCAGGCCGTCGAGCTCGCGGACGGCTTCGTCGGCCGCGGCCAGACCGCCGCCGCGCAGGGCGTCGAGCAGGGCCTCGATCCGGCTGTGGACCTCGGCGGTGATGCCGGGGTTGCGGGGGAGCCGGCTGACCGCCGTCCCGGAGCCGCGCAGTCCGGCGTGGACGGTGCCCTCCAGGCGGGGGCCGAACACCGGGTCGGCTGCGAGCGCCAGCAGGTCGCGCCGCAGGTCGCCGTCGCGCAGGACGAGCCCGACGGCCGGGCCGGGGTCCACGACGGCGATGCCTTCGGCGAGGCAGGCGTCGAGGAGTTCGGCGTCCAGTCCGGGCCACTGGTAGCGGTCCTCGTGCAGGGTGAGGGGCGCGGCGGCGGCCCGCAGCCGCGGGGCGAGGCGTGCGAGGACGTCGAACAGCTCGTCCGGCAGCGGCTGCCGGGTCACGCCGCCTCCGCCCGCGGGACGGTGCGAGTAGCGCTCCGTGTACCGGCCGAACCAGGCGCCGGTGCCGCCCTGCGGGACGATGCGCCCGGCGACGGCGGCGTCGACGGCGCCGCAGGCGAGGAGCAACCGCAGCCAGGCGGAGCCGTCACCGCGGGTTTCGGGGAACAGGTCCAGCAGCAGGGCGTCGGTGGCGTCGCCCTGCGGGTGGGCGGCGAGCAGGTCCCGGGCCGCGTCGAGCAGCCGGTCGGGGACGGACTTGCCCCGCGCCGCGCCGAGTACGAGGCCCAGCACGCGGGCCTCCTCGTCCGGACCGAGCCCGGCGGCGCGGGCCGACAGGCGGACGCGGCGGGCCAGGTCGGCGGGGAGGTCCCCGGGGGACGCGGCCCAGGCGCGCAGGACGCGTACGTACTCCTCGTGCGCGGCGGCGGGTTCCAGGCGGCCGGCCAGCCAGGCCTGGTGCTCGCCGAGGGCGGCGGCGGGCAGGGCCCCGCCGGCGGCGAAGACGAGCACATTCGCCCGGTGCCAGTCGGGGTCGACGGCAAGTCCGTGCGTCTGCTCGGCGGTTCGGGCCAGGGTGTAGGCACGGGCGGCGGACCGGGCGTGCCAGCTGATCAGCCGGTGTCCGACGGTGTCCCAGAACCAGGGCAGGTGGGCCGGGTCCAGCTCCCGCACGCGCCGCTCCAGGCCGTCGACGAAGCGGCCGGGCTTCTCGTGGGCCCGGTGGATGCTGCCGCGCACCTCGTCGAGCAGCCCGTTCGCGGTCTCCTCGGCGGCGGGGCCCTGGGCGCGGGCCCAGTCGGTGTAGGCGGTGGAGGAGTGCGGTGGGGCGGGCGGCGCGATCTGGATCTCCATGCGCCCGATCCTGGCACGCCGCTGTGACACCGCTCGTGGCAGGAGGCCGCCGGGACGGCCCGTGCACGCACGCAGGTACCGGCACGAGGGCACGCCGCCCGGGCACGAGGGCACGCCGCCCGGGCACGAGGGCAGTCGGGCACCGCTGCTGCGCCACGCGTATGCCGCGCTGCGCGGGCGTCGTCCTGCGCGGGCGGTCCGGCTTCACGGGCACCCGGCACACGGGCACCCGGCACCCCGCTGCTCCGGCGGACGGGCGCCCTGCCGCGCGGAAGCGCGTATGAGGGCACGCCGCCCCGCGGGCACGGCGACATGGGTCCCCTGCCCTGCGGGTGTCCTGCCGGGCGGGCACGCCGACATGGGTCCCCTGCCTTGCGGGTGTCCTGCCGGGCGGGCACGGCGACATGGGTCCCTGCCACGCGGGCGCTGGCCGCGCGAGAACGCCGACACGCGCGTGTCCCGGCATGGCGGGCGCGCCGCCGCGCGGGCGCTGCGCCACACGGACACCGGCACCCGCCGTTCCGGCTCAGCCCGTGTACAGGCGCGGCCGGGGGACGTACGCGATCGCCACCAGCAGTACGACGGCCGACGCGACCAGCAGCAGCCCGGCCACAGGCCAGCCCGCGTGTACCCAGGAAGCGCCCGCAAAGCCGCCCGCGAACATCGCGCCCACCGAGGCCGCGCGCCGCGCCGTCGCGGCCGGCCCGCGGGCGAGGAGGGCGTCGTGGCCGAGGGAGGATCCTGCCATCAGGGCGGTCATGGCCCGGGTGACGAGCGTGGTGGGCAGGTCGGGCACCCCCACGCGCAGGCTGGTGACGTTGCGGATGCCCATCGCGGTCGAGAGCACGGCGATCGTGGCGAGGTGGCGTGCGGTGGGGGCCCGGTGAAGGGGATGCAGGCCCCAGGCCGTACCGGCGGCGACCGCCACCAGCAGCGCCTCCACCACCAGTGCGATGACGAACCACCGGTGCCGGTCGGCTTCGAGCCGGGTCTCCAGGCGGGCGCCGGCCACGGCCCCGACGACGAACGCGCCGAGCGACACCGCAGGCGCCGCCGCGGACAGCCCGCCCTCGCCGACCAGGCCGAAGCCGAGGAAGAGGACGTTGCCGGTCTGCATGGCCGTGAACACGGGCCCGAGGGTGAGCAGGCTGGCCGCCTCCACCAGCCCCGTCGTCACCGTCAGCACGACCATGTACGGAGCCAGCGCCACAGCGGCCTTCGCCTGCACATCCCCTCCCGGGCCCGGGGCCCGACGGGTGCCCCGCCCCAGTGTCGACGCCGCCGCCCGCCGCTCCCCGTCCCCGTGGACGCGTCGCGCCGCACACCGCACCTTCGGCGCAGCCCGGCTCCCGCGCCCCGGCTTCCGCACCCCTGAATGACGTACAGTGTACGTAAAGAAAGGGAGGGAACCATGTCCGTGTCCTCACGACCCGTCAACGCACCTGCCCCGACCGCCACCGCCTGGCTGCCGCCGCCCGGAAGGCCGCCGCTGTCCGCCCGGTTGATGCGCGCCACCTGGCGAGGCCTGCCGGCCAAGCGCCACGACGTCGGCATGCAGCCGGGACAGGAGGTACCCGCCGCCGACGGGAGCCCGCTGATCACCGACCACTACTTCCCGCGCACCGAGGGACACTTCCCGACGCTCCTCGTACGCTCCCCGTACGGCCGGGGCCTGCCCTGGGGGCCGATGTACGGCGTGCTCTTCGCCGAGCAGGGCTTCCACGTGGTCCTGCAGAGCTGCCGCGGAACCGGCGGGTCCGGCGGCCGGTTCCACCTGTGGCGCAACGAACCCGCCGACGGCCGGGCCACCGTGGCCTGGCTGCGCGAACAGCCCTGGTTCGACGGGCGCCTCGCCACCGTCGGCCCCAGCTACCTCGGCTACGTGCAGTGGGCCCTGGCCCTGGACCCGCCGCCCGAGCTCAAGGCGATGGTCGTCCAGATCGGCCTGCACGACCCCCACGCCCTGTTCCACGCCGGAGGGGTGCTTCACCTGGAGGCCGCTCTCGCGGTCGGCGCCGGCATGACCTACCAGCACCGGGGCACGGTCCCCTTCCTGAAGGCGACGCTGCGCCTGCACCGGCGCCTGCGCGCCATCACCACGGCCCGGCCGCTGCGCGGGGCACACGAGTCCGCCCTGGGCGAACTTCCCTGGCTGGACGAGGTGATGACGCACCCGGACGCCGGGGACCCGTACTGGACCGGCGCGTCCCTCGCCCACGCCGCGGACCGGGCCACCGTACCGACCGGCCTCGTCACCGGATGGCACGACGGCCTCGCGGACCAGGTCTTCGAGCAGTACGACAGGCTGCGCCGAGCCGGCTGCGAGACCGCCCTCCTCGTCGGCCCGTGGACGCACACCTCCGCCCTGCAGCAGGGCTGGCCCGAGGTCTTCGCCGAGAGCCTCGCCTGGCTGCGTGCCCACCTCGAGGGCGATCGCACCGCGGTCCGGCCCGGCCGCGTACGCGTGCACGTCGGCGGGGCGCGGGAGGAGTGGCGCGACCTGCCCGACTGGCCGCCCGCCGCTTGCGCCGAGGCCTGGTACGCGGCCCCCGACGGCCACCTCGCCCCTGACGCCCCGGCCTCCGCCGGGCCTGCGCCACTCGCGGCCTTCCGCTACGACCCGGCCGACCCCACGCCCTCCGTCGGGGGCCGGCTGCTCTCCCGTACCGCCGGCGCCCGGGACAACCGCAGGCTGGAGGCCCGTGACGACGTCCTCACCTTCACCGGACCACCGCTGACCGCACCGGTGGAGATCCTCGGCCCGGTCACGGCGCGGCTGACCATCGCCACCGACACCGGCCACTGCGACGTCTTCACCCGGCTGTGCGACGTGGCCCCCGACGGCCGTTCCACGAACGTCTGCGACGGGGTGGCCCCCGTCCGGGCCACCCCGGACCGGCCGGTCGAGGTGACCGCGGCCATGAGCTCCACCGCCCACCGCTTCGCGGCCGGCCACCGCATACGCTGGCAGATCAGCGCCGGCGCCCACCCCCGCTACGCACGGAACCCCGGAACGGGCGCATCACCCACCGAAGCCACCGAGTTCACCCCGACGCGCATCACCCTCCACACCCCGTCATCCCTCCTCCTCCCGCACGGTTCCCCTCGACCGGCCCCGACGGAGCAGACAGGACGATGAACGGCGAAGACGCGGTCCCCCACCTCAGCCTGAGGGCCCAGACGGTCCTTCGGCCGGCACGTGCGCTCCGACCCGCTCATCCAGGCCGGCTCATCCAGGCCTGACCGGCCGGGCCGGGCCGGACGGGCTGCTCGCCGGGGTGGAGAGCCCCTCGCCCGCAGTCCTGGCCGGCCTGACGCGCAGTGAGGAGCCGTGGCCCCGGAACCGGGCCGCCCGGGGCCTCTCCTTCGACGTACTCAAGGCGAAGCGGCCACGGCGGCCGAGCGCCTTCTGCGCACGCAGCCCCGGCAGCCGCCCTGAGGGCAGGGCCCCGGGCGCCTTCCGGGCATGCGGTCGGACGGTCGCCTAGGGGGACAGGGCGACGCCGAGGGAGAAGGCGGCCAGCGGCTTCGGGGCGCCCTGCTCGTAGAAGACGTCGAGCGCGGTGATCACGAAGCCTGCGTCCTCCAGCATGCCGACCGTCGACCGGGTGAGGTGGCAACCGCCGAGCAGCCGCCTGTTGACCGGCTCCAGCCGCCGCTGCCAGCGGCGTACGCTCCCGTCCTCCTCCGGGGCCAGTCCGTGTTCGACGAAGTGCAGGGTGCCGCCGGGTTTCAGGACCCGCCGTACCTCGCGAAGGGCGGCACCGGCGTCGGGGATGGTGCACAGCGTCCAGGTGGACAGGGCCGTGTCGAACGTGTCGTCCTCGAAGGGCAGCGACTGCCCGTCCAGCCCGGCCCGCCGTACGGGCACGGCGGACGCCCGGACCCGGTCGCGGGCGAGCCTCCACCCGACGTCGGACGGCTCGATCGCGGCCACGCCGGTGACGGCCGACGGGTAGTAGGGGACGTTGTGCCCCGTGCCGAAGCCGATCTCCACCACGTCGCCGTGGAGCCCTGCGCACACGCGCCGCCTCAGCGGCCGGGCGATCCTGGCCCCGCAGGCGGCATTGACGATCCGTGGCACGACCTGGTCCGCGTACCAGCCCATCGCCGCCTCCCTGTCTCCCCTTCAGCATGGCACCGCGGCGGCCCTCACGCCCGCCCGGCCGCCGGCCGAGAGGGCGCCGCGGATCCCGGGCGAAGGGCGAATGGCGAAGGGTGAGAATGGCCCACCGGCCCGGACGGCATGACAAATGTAACGGGCAGTCAATGTGCCGGTTCCTCCCGGAGGGTGAGAGGCGGCGGCAGGCAGTTCGTCCCGGTGGAGGAGGAAGCAGGCGGAACGCGCCGAAAGAATCGAGGTGTTCGTGATCGCCAGGCGCCCGTGACCCGGGCCATTGCCTCAGGAGCTCTTCGTGGACCACCTCCACCCCGGCCGTCCTCGTTCCCGCCGGCTGCGCCGCGCCGCGGCGGCGAGTGCCGTCGCCGCCGCCCTGCTCGCCGGTATCGCCCCCGCCGCGGTCGCCGCGCCCTCCGCGGGCCCGGACATCGCGGTGGCCGCCGCACCGGCCACCGGCCGCCTCGACCGCGCGGAGCTCGACAGGAAGCTGCGGGCCATCCACGAGGCCGGCATCTACGGCGCCTACTCGACGGTCCGGGACGGGCAGACCCGCTTCGACGGCGCGGCCGGTTTCGCGGACGTGGACACCAAGCGGCCGGTCCGCCCGGACTTCCGGCACCGCGTCGGCAGCGTGACGAAGAGCTTCACCGCCGTTGCCGTGCTCCAGCAGTCCGCGAAGGGCCGCATAGACCTCGACCGGCCGGTGGGCGACTACGTGCCCGAGCTGCTGCCCGGCGAGCGCGGCCGCAAGGTGACCGTTCGCATGCTGCTCAACCACACCAGCGGCATCAACGACTACGTCGGGGACGCCTTCCCCTCCCTGCTCAAGGGCACCACCGAGAGCCTGGACGACCACCGCCTCCGCACGGTGCGCCCGGCCGAGCTGATCGGATACGGGGTGGCCCGCCCGCAGCTGAGCGAACCCGGCGCCGAGTGGCACTACTCGAACACCAACTACCTCCTGCTCGGCGAGGTGCTGCGCAAGGTCACGGGCCAGGATCCCGAGCGGCTGATCACCCGGGACGTGATCCGCCGGGCCGGCCTGAAGAACACCTACTTCCCCGGCACCGACCCGAAGATCCACGGCCCGCACGCCCGCATGTACGAGAGCTTCTACGGGCTGATCGACCCGCCGCGCGACTACAGCGAATACAACATGACCTGGGCCGGCACCGCGGGCGCGCTCGTCTCGACCACGCAGGACCTCAACACCTTCTACCGGGCCCTGCTGAAGGGCGACCTGCTGCCGCGGACCCAGCTCGACCAGATGCGCACCACCGTCGACGTCAAGGACGCCGACGGGAAGGTCGGCATGCGCTACGGCCTCGGCATCTACTCGATGGACACGCCGTGCGGCCCGGTGTGGGGGCACGACGGCGGCGTCTTCGGTGCCGGGACGTGGGCGCTGTCCAGCCCCGACGGCAAGCGGCAGTTCGCGATCGGCTACAACCTGATGAAGTACCAGCGTCTCAACGAGGCCGGCACTGCCTTCCTTCCCCACCCGGCCGACGCCGCGATGGGCGCCTACAAGGACCAGGCCCTGTGCGGTACCACGGCTCCGGCCCCGGCCGCTCAGGCCCCGGCTGCCCCCGTACCGGCGCCCGCTCCCGCGCCCGAAGCCGAGAAGGGCACGGCGGCACCGGTTCCGCCGCTCGTCGACGCGCCGGCGGCTGCCCTGACCGCCCCGCGCATCGCCCGGCAGCGCTGACACCCCTCCACCGCCCTGCGCCCCGCGCCCCGCGGCCGGCTGTTCCGAGCCGCCGCGGGGCGCGGTCGTTTATCCGGCGGTACCGGGGAAATGCCGAGGAGGTACCGCCAGTCCTGCTGTCACCGTGAACGGGGAACCCTCATGAGCCACCGCCCCTCTGCCACCGCCTCCCTCGCGGCCGCCGTCGCGGCCGTGGCGGCCGCCACCCTGGCGGCGCCGTCCGCAGCCGCCGCCGACGGGCCCGCCTTCCTGGACCCCCGCGAACTGCCCCGGCAGGCCGGCACGGCCTGGCAGGCCGGGCCGGTGACCTCCGGGGTTCCCGACCCGCTGCCGTTCTGCGTCGGCGAGGCGCTGCCCGGTGCCACGTCACGGCACCGCGCGTTCTGGACGGACGTCGACACCAACGCCGTCCAGGTCACCGTCGTGGAGCGCGACGAAGCCGCGGCGCGCTCGCTCGCCGCGCTGCTCGACTCGGCGGTCAGGGGCTGTGCCGAACGGGTGGAGCAGGATCCGGACGTCACGGCCGAGTGGCGCGACTTCGGCCGCGTCCAGGCCGAGGAGGGGGCGCGCGTCCAGGGCGTGCGGACCGTGCACGCGTGGGCCGGCAACGACGTGCACCTCTTCGCCGTCGGCAGGGACGGGCGGACGGTCACCGTCGTGCACTGGGGCCGCATGGGCACCTTCCACGACGCACCCGTGAACGCCTTCAAGAACACCACCCGCACCGCGGTGAACAAGCTGTACCGCGGCTGACCGTTCCGCCGCCCTGCCGCGCCGTCACCTCCGGCCGAATCCCGCACCGGCCGCGCCGGCGGAGGCTGGGATATCGTCCTGACATGAAGATCATCGACCTGGGTGTCGGCGACCCGCGCCTGGACACCGACCTGCTCCCCGTCCTGCGCGAGCTGCGCCCGCACCTCACCGAGGAGCTCTTCCGCCAGGTGTACGAGCGCGGCCACGCCCAGGGTCTGCGCTTCAGCGCCGGCTACGCGGACGACGGGACCTGCGTCGCCGCCGCAGGCTGGCGCATCGTCGACACCACCAGCACGGTGCGCAAGCTCTACGTCGACGACCTGGTGACGTCCGCGTCCGCCCGCTCGACCGGCGTCGGCCACGCGATGATCGCCCACGTGGAGGAACACGCGCGTGCCGAGGGCTGCCACGAGTTGAGCCTGGACTCGGCCACCTACCGCACCGGCGCCCACCGGTTCTACCTCCGGGAGCGCTTCGACATCGTCGCCTTCCACTTCGCCAAGGAGCTGAAGCCGCTGGAGGGTTAGCCCTCCGGCGCCAACGGCCCGGAAGCGGGGCGGCGGGCCGGGCGCGGGCGGCGGGCCGGCATGCGATGGGCCCCGCCCGAGGGTGCGTCCGGGCG
>NZ_JACBGN010000113.1 GCF_013401435.1 Streptomyces sp. BR123 | reverse complement strand
CGGGCGGTGGGTGCCGGTGGGCCAGGCGCCGGGGTGCGGGATGTGGACGTTGTCCGGCTCGGGCTCGGCGGTTCGCTGGCGGGGTGCCTTAGGTGTGATGCCGGCGGCCATGAGGAGCAGGGCGACGAGGTCGCCTTCCCCGCGGGCGACGGCGATGTCCTCGGGCGTCAGGTCGGTCACGACGCCGCCCTTCGTCGCCGCAGGGTCTGCCGGTTGCACGCGCGGCAGTAGCGGCGGCCGTCATAGACGTGTGTGTTGTGCTCGTCGTAGGGGTGTCCAGCGGGGCAGTGCGTCTTGGCGCCGTTGATGGCCCAGCTCTTGCCCCGCCGCGTGTTCTCCGCCCCAGAAACGGGCTCCAGGTGGTCCACGTTGACGCACCTTCGGTGTAGACAGGTGGGGCCGCCCATGCATGATTGGTCCCGGTTGTGGCAGGTGTGGTCGATGAAGAGGCCCTCCGGTATCGGCCCAATCACGAGCTCATAGATCGCCCGGTGCGCCAGCTTTTGCGTGCCGTCCACACTGATCAGGCCGTAACCCATCCTGGTGAGTGTTCCGGCGTACAGGAGGCAGCCATTCGGGCTGACCTCGGTGCGGGAGCGAAGACGCTCAAGTGGCGCTCCATGCGTCAGCAGCAGTTCGAAGGAGCCTTCGCGCCGCTGCCTCCTCCGCAGCCGCCCGTAGCAGGTCTGGCAACGGTCCCGGGCGTAGAAGTCCGGCGACGAGCATTCGACGCACCTGCGTTCCTGGGTGGCCATCGCCTTCACCCACTCGCCATGTCGACGAACCGAGCAAAGTGGCCCTGGAATGCGGCCGTGATCGTGCAGGTGGGGCCACCCCGGTGCTTGCCGACGATGAAGTCGGCCTCGCCGGCCCGCGGGGATTCCTTCTCGTAGGCGTCCGGCCGGTGGAGCAGGATCACGATGTCGGCGTCCTGCTCGATCGCACCGGACTCGCGGAGGTCGGAGACCTGCGGAACCTTCTCTTGTCGCTGTTCGGGCCCTCGGTTGAGCTGGGCCAGGACGACGACAGTGATCTGGAACTCCTTGGCGAGGAGCTTCAGCTGGCGGGACATCTCGGAGACGGCGACCTGCCGGGACTCCGCCTTGGGCGCCTGCATCAGCTGCAGGTAGTCGACGATCACGAGCCGGAGGCCGGCCGTGCGGACTAGGTGCCGAACGCGGGCCCGAAGCGTGGGCATGGACAGCATGGCCCCGTCGTTGATGTGCAGCGGAGCCGCGGAGATGTCCGGCGCGCGGCGGGCCATGCGCTGAACGTCATCGTCGGTCGCCATGCCCATCTTGATGTGGTGCAGGCCAACTCGGGCCTCGGCCGAGACGATGCAGCGGCCAAGATCCTTCTTGTCCATTTCGAGCGACTCGAACAGGGTCGGAACGTTGTGTCGGATGGCCGCGGCGCGGGCGAATCCGAGGCCGGCGGTGGTCTTACCCATGGCGGGTCGGGCGCCGATGACGACAAGCTGACCGGGCGACCAGCCGCCGCAGAGCAGGTTGTCGAGGTCGGTGAAGCCGGTGGAGATGCGGTCTTCGTTGGTGGGCGGGGTAACCGCTTCGGTGAAGACGTCGGCGAGGAGGCTGCCGACGAGGCAGGTCTCGTCCTGGGCACCGGTCCGGACGACACCGTCCAGCGCGGTCTGGATGGCGGCCACGTCCTCGTCGGCGTTGAACGTCGCGGAACGGGCGCGCGCTCCGGCGTCAGCCCCCACTGCGGCGAGGCGGGCCGCGACGGCCTTCTCGGTGATGCGGGCGGCGTACCAGTCGGCTGATCCGTGCTGGGCGTGGGCGTACAGCTCGGTCAGCTGGTGCTGGTTGAGCGGGACGGTGGGGATTCGGCCCTCGGCTCGCCAGGCCTGGAGTTGCCGGTCGACGGCGACGTAGCGGATCTCCCCGCTGGCGAAGCTGGCTCGAAGCTCCTCGACGGCGTACCAGACCCAGCGGAACTGGTCGCGGGTGAAGTCGGCCGGGTCGAAGCCCTGCATGGCGAGTTCGTCGACGATGTCGGGTCGGGCCATGGCGGTGGCGGCAAGGATTCGCTCGGCGTCAAAGTCGCCGTGGTCGACGCTTGGTCCGGCGCTCTCGAAGGGCTCGCCCCATGTGTCGTCGTTCATGAGGCGCCGCCCTGGCGGCGGTCGCTGCCGGCGAGATGGACGACTCCGCCGCGGAAGATTTCGGCGGCGCGGGAGGTGACGCGTTCGCCGACGATGTGGCTGATCTGGTTGGGCTTGACGTCGCTGGTGACGAGCACGGGCAGGCGATTCACGTACCGCTCGTCGAAGATTTCGTAGAGCCGTTCCTGCGTCCAGCCAGACGGCGAGACACGGGCCGCGGCCAGGTCGTCGATGTACAGCAGGTTGGCGGTCTGCAGGTCTCGCATGAGCTTCTTCGGGGTGCCGCCCTCACTGTCGGGACGCAGGGCGTCGAACAGGGCGGTGGACCGCCAGGTCTGCACGACGGGTGTGCCCCGGTAGTCACCGGCGAACTGGGCGGCGATCCAGCGGCGGGCGGCCCGCCAAGCGGTGTGGGTCTTGCCGACGCCCAGCGGCCCCCAGACGAACAAACTCGTGGGCGCCTGGTCTGCGCAGTCAGCCCAGGCAGCGACGTCCGCGGGGAGGGCGATCTCCTCGGCGTACAGGGCGGGGATGCGGCCGGTGAAGGCGGCGACGGCCTGGTCGCGGCGTTCGTTGCGCCAGGAGCCCATCGGGTTCTCGTCAAGCGAATCGGGAAGCATCTTCGATCTCCTCGTCGGTGAGGTTGCGTTCGGTGGTCTGGGGGCCCGACGGCCGGCGCTTGCCGGAGGCCTGGCGGCGCAAGGTCTCGTACTTCTCGCGGAGCTTCATCGGCGTGAGGATGTGCGCCTGCCAGAAGCTGTCGGCGTGGGCCCAGTCGATGGCGGCGAGCGCGTGCTCGACGGTGACCTCGTCGCGGTCGAGCATGAGCCGGGTCGTGTCCCGCCACTTGGCGGTGATGGTCGGCCTCTTGCTGCCGCTCTTTTCGAGTACGTCGGCGAGGTGCTTGCAGACTCGTTCGACATCGGCTCGGGGAGGGGCATCGGCCGGAGCCGAAGGCTTCGCGCCCCCTCTATTCCCTGATCCCTGATCCCTGCTCCCTGATCCCTGCTCAGGGCGGAGGGTCTCCGGAGAACTCTGGTAATCCTCCGGAGGGCTCTGGAGATCCTCCGGAACCGGGTATTTGGCCAGCTCAGCGGCTTCCTCCGGCCGCGGGAAGCGGTTCTTGCGTGGGTGGCTGACCTTCTGGTGCTCGGACCAGTTCGCGACTGCCACGAGAGGCCTTCCGGAGTCCTCGTAGAGGGCGATGAGGCGGGCCGCGTGAAGCCTCTGGAGATCCTCCCGAGTCCTCTGGAGGATGTCCGGAGCCTCTTCGAGGGGCCAGACCGCGGCCCGGATGAGGCGAGCGTCTGCCGGCCCGACGCCGTTGTCGTCGACGTAGGTCCACAAGCCGATGAACGTGAGGCGCGCGGACAGCGGCAGCTCGGCGATCGTCAGGGAGGTGAAGAACTCCGGCTTGATGGATCGGATGCGAGCCATGGGTGAGGCTTCTCTCTGGCGTGTGCGGTCGGGGTGGCGGCTAGGCCGCGGTGGTGCGGAGTGCTGCGCGTTCGGGGCCGGTGAGTCCGCCCCAGATGCCGTCGCGGCTGTACCGGTCGGCGCGGCCTTCGATCTCGAGGGCGAGGGCCAGGCAGTGCCGGCGGACCGGACAGGCGCAGCAGACCCGCTTGGCGGCCTCGACGGCCTGCTTGAACTCGGGGCCGCGGCCGGTCGGGTGGAAGAAGTCGACGCCGATCTCGCGGCAGGCCGCATCGTCCTCCCAGGGCTGGGGGGTCACGCCGCCTCCCTGAGCTGCTGCTGGCCGAGTACGCGGTCGATGTAGGTCTTGTCCTTGCCGAGGCGCTCGGCTGCCTGGGCGCGGGTGAGGCCGGCGACAGTGACGAGGAAGGCCGTTTCTTCTGCGAGGATCTCGGCCTTGGTGACCTTGTACTCGGGCGTGAAATGCGGGTCGTCGATCGCGTCCGGGAAGCGGTCCCAGTACTTGGGCGGCGCCCATCGGTTGGCTGCCGCCTGGGCGCGGGCCCGGTTGGCGTTGGTCTTGCTGACGCCGTATCGCAGGCTGCTGCCGCTCTTGAGCCCCTCGTAGGCCTCGGCTACGGCGATGGCAGTGCGGTTGAGCACGCGCTTTCGCTTGAGGATGTCGCCCATGTGGTGACGGTTGAGGCCGACGCGTGCTGCGAGCTGCTTTTGGGGCCAGCCGATGGCGGCCAGCGCCTGGATTCGACGCTGGGTACCAGTTGCGTCCACGAGGTGCGCCATCATCGGGTCGACCGGGATAGACAGGATCTTGTCGGCGACCTCGCGGCGGGTATTCCGCTTTCGGCAGCGGACATTGCCGGGCCCGGTGCTGGCGGCAAGGAAGCCGGTGATTGTGCGATTCGGGAGGCCGCTCAGGACCTGAATCCGGTGGAAGGACATCCCTGCAGCGCGCAGGCGAAGGATGTGCCGGCGGACAGGCTCGGCCTCCACGAACGGCTGCCAGGTCCCTGCTGCAATCGCGGCGTATCGGGCGTTGGAGTAGGCGCGGAGGGCTTCGCAGCAGTCCTGGCACTTGCAGCCGTGGTGCTTGCGGCGGTTGATGGTGCCGTGCGGCGGGAGCGGCTTCCTGGTCACTGGTCGTCCTCCTTGCTGCGCTGGTGGGGGATGCCGGCCGGGAACTCGGCGGCGATGATCTGGTCGAACGTGGCCCGTTCCTCGGCTATCTGGGCGTCGTCTTCCGTGCTGGCCGTGGAGTCGATCCAGGCGGCCCGGTAGGCCTGGGAGTCGCCGCTGCGGGACCAGGCGGTGACGGTGGCGACGATCAGGCCGCAGATCGAGAAGAAGACGAACCACTCCCAGGCGCCCATCAGGCGGCCCTCGCGGCGGCTCGCTTGGCGGCCATGCGGCGGGCCTTGTCGGTCAGCTGCCACACGGAGATCCGGTGCCCGTGGGTGCTGTCGAGCGTGGAGGGGACGACCCGGCCGGAGTGTTCGATCAGGCCGCCGCAGCGGAGGCTGTTGATCGCGGCGCCGAGAAAGCCGTGGCCCATCTCGGGGAGGAGGTCGCGGAGGTCGTTGGCGGAGAACTCGTTGTAGCGGGTGCCGATGTGGAGGACGGCCTGCTCGACGAGGAACTGGTCCCACGAGGACTGGGCGGCTATCTCCTCGAGGAGGAAGTCCTTCTTGGCGGCGGCGTGGCGTTCGGCGACGGTGAGGCGACGGGGCATGGCGGTGGTCCTCTCACGTGCGGTTCACTGGGGTGGGCCGGCCCGATGACCGCGGGCCGGCCCGATGGGGCTGCTACTCGGCGGTCTCAGGGGTGGCGTTCAGCCAGGCGAGGAGCGGGGCGGCGATGTCGCGGGCGCCGTTGGGGCGCTCGATCGTCTTGCGGTGGAGCTCGGGGCACCGGGACTTGAGGACTTCGAGCCGGTTGTCGATGTCCATCGCCACCGCGACGTCGAACTCGTACTCGATGCCCTTACGCTGTTCAGGCCGGGTACCGACGCGCTTCGGCTCCCTCTTTCCGCGTTCGTTCTCCTCGAGGACCCACTCGGTGTACGACCGCATCGAGGCGACGACGTGGCCGGGGTAGGCGAGGAGCGCGGCAACCATGTCGTTCTGGATGGGCGTGCCGTCCTTCCAGCCGGCGAACGCGTTGTTGCCGTACTTGCCCTTGGCCTTCTCGACCTGGTCGAGGGTGCCGTCGGTGCCGGTCCAGAAGTGGCTGAGGCTGTCGACGAAGACGGTCGGGTAGCCAGCCTGGCCGGCAGCCTCCAGGGCGCGGGCGAGGTCGCGGGGGTCGTAGCGGTCCATGGCGAGCGTGTCGAACTGGATTCCGCGGTGGCCCGCGTAGAGGCTGGCGGCGCCCTTCTCCGTGTCGATGACGGCAAATCGGCGGCCCTCGGAGAGTCCCTGGGCGATGCTCAGGCCGGTCCAGGTCTTGCCCGAGCCGGACATGCCCTGGATGGACAGTCGGGCCCTGCGGCCGGCCTTGCTGGCGGGGCGGAACGAGAACTGCCCAGTGGCGTCGTCGCGGCTTGTGGGCCGCGCGGTACGGACGGGCGGGGGAAGCTGGGACACGAGTGCTCCTAGGCGTACTGGCGCTCGATGTACGGCGGCAGCGAGAGGACGGTGGAGGTCTCGACGTAGGCGGGCCAGTGGCCGGTCTCGCGGCCGTACAGGTAGCTGGCGGCGGCGTCCTGGGTGAGGCGGTGGCCCACGTACCGGGCGACGGGGTCGAGCTCGGCGACGGTCACCAGGTAGGGCGGCTGCTTCTCCTGGTAGATGAACTTGAAGCTGGCCCCTTCGGGAAGCAGTCCGAGTTCGACGGCACCACGCCGGTAGATGTGCTCCTGGATGTGGTAGCCGAGCTCGTGGACGGCCTTGCCGAGGTAGTCCGGGTGCACGGACCGGGTGGTCTTGTAGTCGGCGATCAGGTCGGGGCGGAGCCAGTCGAAGCGGCTTCGCCACCAGATCGGGCCGTCGGGCCAGAAGATCGACTGTTCGGCGACACCCGAGCCCGGGGTGAGGATCTCCGAGGCCTCCGTGTGGGCGGCCAGCGCTTCGGCCATGTCGCAGATGCGCTGGTAGTCGGCCCGCTTGAGCGGGATCCCGCCGGCCTCCCTTATGGCTGCGACGCGCCCCTTGGTCTCCTGGGTGAGCCACTTGTCCTCGTCGACCACGACCAGCTCGGGGCCGTCGCCGAGGACCACGGTGTGGGCCGCGGTGCCGAACTCGAACTCGGGCTTGTGGGGTTGCGGGTGGTCGAGCAAGTACTTGAAGCGGGCCGGGCAGTCGGCGAGGACCTTGGCGCCGGAGGCGGAGAGACTGCCGCCGGGGACCGGATCGGAGTGGTAGAGATCGACAGGTATGTCGTACAGGCCGGGCTCGATCTCGGTGCCGGTCATCGCTTGCCGGCCTCGGCATCGAGGCAGTCCTCGCATACCGGCCCCTCTGGGCGACGGGCGAACGGGCCGTTCGCGTCGCCGCAGCGGGCGCACTCGACGCGGGTCACGCCGCCTCCCTGCCGACCGAGATCATCTGCAGCTTGGTGATGCCGTCCCGGTCGTGCTTGGCGACCTCGATGGCGGTGGCGAGCTCCGGGTAGAGGGTGGCCAGGCGGGCGAAGTTCGTGTGGTCGGCGGCCGCGATCGCGGCAATGAGGCTGGCCGTGAACGTGCCGGGCTCCGTGCCGCCGGCGCGGCCGAAGTGGTGCAGAACGTGGCGGGCGGTCGTCGGACTGATCATGACTGCTCCTGTTCCAGGGATGGGTCGGCCCCGCCCCGAAGGGGGAGGTGGGGCGGGGCCGTGGCCGGAGCAGTTGCTCGACGGCCAGTCGGTTGGTTTGGGTGCCGGGACCGGAGGCCGGTGTCATCCGCCGGCCCGGCGGGATCAGGCGGCCTTGCGGCCGGGGAGCGGCGCCAGCCAGAGCGGCCAGACGCGGATCGGGCGAGACGGGGTGGCGTTGGCCGGGCGGCTGCCTTCCCCGCGGGCTATCGGGCCGGTCACCGCGGGGCCGCCGGCTGGTCGTCGTCGAGGGTGGGCTCGGCCGCGAGGAGGTAGGCGATCTGCTCGTTCCGCTCGGCGAGCAGCTCGCGCAGGTCGACCTCCTCGCCCTTGTGCTTGGCGAGCTCGGCACGGAGCCGGTCCACCTCGGCCTCGGCGGCCTTCGCCCAGCCCTTCCAGCTGTCGCGGTTGCCGACTTCGCGGATGAGTCCTCCGCTGAGTCCAGCAGCTCGCCGTCGGGCGGACTGCCAGGCCAGGCGCATGCGCGCGCAGTCCTGCTCCTCTTCCCACCGGTCGAGGTTCGCGCCCCGGAGCTCGTTGGCCAGCCAGTCAACCGCGGCACTCAGACGGTCGACCTCGGCCAGCAGGGCAGGTACTGCATCGTGCGCGTCCGCGATGAACAGGGCAATCGGGCCCGCCCAGTCGGGCAGCTCAGCCAGGACCTGGCCGGACTCCTGGTGAAGCACCACGCAGTAGCCGGCCTCGTCCGCGGTGCTGTCGACGTACTGGCTGCGCCACTCGCCGTCGTACCAGGAGCCCGGGTGCGATTCAGCAATCTCGGCGAGGCGGTCCGGCGTCAGCGGCTCAGGCTGGCAGGTGCAGGGTGCGGTGTCACAGCAGGCGCCGGGCGCCAGCGGGGGTTCGCTGATCTCGGTCACGAGGTTCCTCCCTGGGCGTCGCGCTTCAGCAGTCCCTGACGGACCAGGCGGTCCATCCACTCGTCCGGCGTCTCGACGTAGCCCGCCCGCACGGTCTCGGCGTAGTCCGGGTCTACGGACCGCGGTACCAGACCCAGGCCTCGCAGCGGCGGGTCGGCGACGTTCGCAGCCGCGTCCGTGTCGCACAGCAGGGCCGACAGCACCTGCGTCTCACGCGGGCTCACGCCGCACGCTCCTCGATCCAGGCGAGCAGCATCTCCACCGTGGCCGTCAGACGGACCTGCGACTGGATCATGCCGATCTCGTCGCTCAACTCCGTCGCGTGCGCAGCGGCCAGAGCCTCGTGGGCCAGCGCCGTGATGCTCGCCGGCACCACCGGCAGCGGGAGGATGGGGGCGCTCACGACGTTCCTCCTCGGCGGGCGGTGACGCCCCTGCGCAGGTACGGGAACGGCTGGGTGTACGCGTCCACGTCGGCGTCGCACTTCAGGTGGGCGTACTCCGCCAGCAGCGCCTGCCGCACGAGCTCGTCGGCGGTCAGGTGCTCGCCGGCGGCGACCTGGGCGAGATGCTCGACGGCGGCGGCCTGGCGGGCCATCTCCTCCACCGACGGCACGTAACGGCCGGAGGCGGGCGGCGGCAGCTCGGCGAGGGCCGGCGACGCCGTGGTGATCGGGAGGGTGTCAGCCACGGGACTCACCCGCCTCACGCAGCCGGTCCACCAGCAGGGCCGCCGCCGTCTCGTCCGCCTGCATCAGCAGGTCGGCCACCTCGGCCAGCACTTGAGTGCGGATCTCGGCGGCCCGATCAGCACCGCCCTCGGTCAGGCGGCCGATCGCGGCCACAGCGTCCGTGACACCGGCCCGGTGGGCGATCAGCGCGTCGCTCGCGCCCGCCAGAACCCGGGACTCGGCGGCCTCGATCGCCTCGGCCAGCACCTCGGCACGGTAGGCGTCGAGCAGCGCGTTCGCCTTGCCCTCGGTGATGAAGGCGCCGGCCAGGCGGCGGAACAGGTTGTCGCGGGCGTTCATCGCGTGCCCCCCGCCTCGTAGCGGGCGAGCGTCCCGCGGTCCAACTCACGAGCCGACCAGTACGTGTAGAACAGCTCGTCCAACGCCGCGGCCTTCTCGGCCTCCGGCAGCTCCTCGAACGCCAGCCGGCCGATCTCCTCCACGTCGAAACCGTGCGGCCGCGTGGCCAGCAGCAGCTCCCCCGCCTCGTCGAACAGCGTCTGGAACGGGGTGATGACAGGAACCTCCGTCATCAGGAGGTCGAACTCGTCGGGGGTGTCGAACCCGGGATCGGGCATGATGTGGGACATCGGTCCTCTTCTCCTTGCATGTAGGCGTGCAGGTGAGGGGTGGATCGGGAGGCCTCGGCCGGCGGTGTGTGGTAGCCCGCAGGTCGGGGCCGTTTGCCGCTCTAGGCGGCGGAGGGCGCCATCGCCCGCTGTTCCTGCTCGGCAATCCAGGCGTCGATGACGGCGATGCGCGCAGCCACCCGCTTCCCGAGAGGGAAGGTCTGGGGGCCCTTGCCGACCATCCGCCACTTGCGGTAGGTGCTGGGGGTGACGCCGACCCGGGAGGCGATACCGGGAGAGACGGTTCCGTCCTCGGCCTCGTAGTCGTCGATGTAGACGATCCCCTCCGGCGGCTTCTGCCTCGCGAGTTTGCGGGGAGCGGTCACAGCTTCTTCCTTCCTGTCGGTCATTCGGTACTCGATTCGTTCGATTCCGGAGACGCCGGCGGCGCAAAAAGGACGAGCACTGCCACCCCGACCTCCCTCGCGATCGCGTGGGCCACCTCGGCGTCACAGCCACGGGTCCGGCCGCTGAGCAGGTGGCCGATGGTGGAGTGGTGCGCGAGGCCTGCCGCGTCAGCGAGGGAGCGGAGGGTGTGCGGCACGCCGCGCCCGGGGTGATCCATAACCCACTGGAGGATCTCCCGACTGCGAAGGGTGTAGCGCACTCTCACTGGCTCTCCATCGGAACAGTTCGGCTCTCGATGTGAACAGTGAAGCACAGGCGGAGCCGTCGCGTCTACAGATCCGAACGGCTGGATGTGAAGTTTCCGCAAAAGGGAACGGTGGCTAACATCAATCCGTAGACGATTCGTCTGCGAACGCCGATGGTTGTACGGCCTGGCCTGCAACTTCTGGAGCCAGAGCGAGCCATCAGGGAGACAGCCGGCATGAACGAGACCCGAGGAGAAAGCGGCATGGAGGCATCCGCCCCCGACCGAAACCGCGGCACAGCCTCCCCCGCCCCCATTCCCGAACGACTGGCGCAAGAGATGGACCGAGACGAGCTGAGCCGCATGGTGCGCGAGGTCAACGACGACGGTCGCGGCGTCTCCTACCAAGAGATGGCAGACCGGGCCGAGGCCGCAGGCACTCCCCTGTCGAAGCCCTATTTCCAGAAGATGGCCACAAACGCCGTCACCACAGCCCCCTCCCCTGAGCGCCTCAGGGCCATTGCAGCCGGCCTCCGCAAGCCCCTCCCTGTCGTCCAGCGCGCGGCGGCGGTGCAGTATCTGGACTATCAGGCCACCGAGCTTTCCGGCTACGACGATGACGTGCGCGTCATCGTGGCCCACCTCGCCGGCATGGGACCCGCCGAGAAGAAGCGGTGGCGAGCGATGATGGAAGCCGCCGAGCAGGTTGACCGCGACGCGGGGTGAGATTGCGGTTCCGATTGGTTGCTGATGTGGCTCCTGGTTAGACCGTTGTAGTGAGCGCGCAGCAACACTATGTTTTCGGGATCAACCATCCGCACCAGGGACACGCAAGTGACCCTCTGCGTGTAGGGGGCAGCATGCTGCGCGTCATCTTCGAGATCGCCCGCGACCTCACCGTCGACAGACCGATACGCGTGACTGAGGGCCGCGGCTGGGTTCGCTACGAGCTCTGCGAGATTCTCTTTCCGCCTGAAGCGGTCGCGGCCCTCAACTCGGCGACTGCCGAGGTGCTTGCAGGCGGGCAATGGTTCCAGCTCTGGAGGGGTGACATCATCTCGATGCACTCCCCTGAAACGGAGGGGCGTGATGGCGGGGTACATCGAGGACCGCTGGCTCACGAAGCGGCCGGACCCGGTAACCGGTAAGAAGCGCAAGACGGCCCTCTACGGCCAAGGAAAGCGCTACAAGGTCACCGGCATCCCAGGAGTCCGATCCCGCAGTTTCGATCAGCTGGGCGGCCCGAACGGCGCGAACGCGTGGAAGGCCAAGGCCCAGGCGGACTCCATGCGAGGCGAGTTCATCGACCCTCGCGATGGCAACATCACACTTCGCGAGTACTTCACCAGCCACTACTGGCCCACCAAGACAGGTGACCCAGGCACGCTCCGCACCGTCGAGACTCGCGTGCGGGTACGGATCCTCCCCCACCTGGGAGACCATCGGCTGAACGCCATCCGGGTACCGCAGCTGCGGGCGCTGCTGGCGGAACTCGACGGCTCGTACAGCCCGAGCACTATCATCGAGACCTGGGGAACCCTCTCTTCCATCCTGCAGGCCGCCGTGGACGACGAGCGCATTGCGAAGAACCCGTGCCTGGCCAAAAGCGTCGGGCCGCCTTCGAAGCCTGAGCGTAAGGCCCGCGCATGGAGCCGCGAGCGCGTCAAGGCCGTCCGGGAGGGGCTCGATGAGCGCTTCAGGGTGATGCTGGACCTCGGGGTGGGCGCAGGGCTACGGCAGGGCGAAGTCCTTGGGCTGTCAGTCGACGACATCGACGAGGTCGCCGAGGTGATCCACGTCCGCCGGCAAGTGAGGGTCGTCCACAACAGGCTGGTCTTCTCGCCGCCGAAGGGTGGCAAGACGCGCGCTGTGCCCCTGCCCTCGAATCTGGCGGCGCGCATCACAGCTCACCGCAAGGCCTACCCCCCGATCACAGTGGCGCTGCCGTGGGTGAACCCGGACGCGCCAGGCACTGCAAAGCAGGCAGAGGAGCGTGCACCACAGACGCACGACTTGCTTGTCTCAGGCCCAAGGGGGAAGGGCGCTCTCCGTCGGTCGGTGTTCAACGAAGGCCCCTGGAAGCGGGCTCTCCTGGTGGCTGGAGTCATTCCGCCGCCGCCTCCTCGCGAGAAGGGCCAGCGGTCGAACACCAAGTACGCTTCGGCGCCCGAGGACGGGTTCCACGCCCTGCGACACACCTTCGCCTCGGTGCAGCTTCATGAGCGCGAGTCGGTTGTGTCGGTTGCGAAGTGGCTTGGCCACTCGGACCCGTCGATCACGCTGAAGATCTACGCCCACATGATGCCGGAGGCGGACGGGCGTGGGCGTAAGGCCATGGATGCATGGCTGGAGGGCCTTTCCTGAGGATTCTCCCTGGGATCTCCCTGGACCCCCAATTGAGGGGCCAGGGAGGGGCATCCACAGCAGGTCACAGACCTAGGCGTTGGGGCGCAGGGTCCACACGACGGTCATCTCGCCGGTCACGGCCTCGTCGTCGCGCTGGATGGCGATGGTTACCGGGAACTCGGGGCGGCCGCCCGCGTCGAGCTCGGCGACGACCTCGGCGGCGGGGCGGCCGAGGGTGGCGGTGGCCGTCACGACGCCCTTGGCGAGCTTCTTGTAGGCGATCTCGGCCTTCACGGCGAGCGGCACGGCGCGCGAGAGCTGGTCGCCGAAGGCGGCCAGGACGATGGCGCCGCTGGCGGACTCGGCGAGGGTGAACATGGCGCCGGCGTGCGGACCGCCCACGTGGTTGTGGTAGTCGGGCTGGTCCGGCAGGCGGACGACCGCGCGCTCCGGGGTGGTCTCCAGGAACTGGAGGTTCAGGGTCCGGGCCATCGGCACGGTCGCGGCGAGCAGTTCGCCCACATTCATCTGGTCTGCGCTCATGGGACGCGATGTTACCCGCGAGTAGATGCGCTTGGCCAGACCTGACCGGGGGGCGGCCGTGGCTCCTGTCGGCCACTCCCACTATCGTTACCGGCCATGTGGCCAGGACAGCAGCAGCCGCCCGGGGGACAGCAGAACCCTCAGGACGCGCAACACAATCCGTACCAGCAGCAGCCGGGGCAGCCGGGACAGCCGAACCCGTACCAGCAGCAGCCCGGTTACGGGTACCCGCAGGCGGGCTACCAGGCGCCGGCCCAGCCGTGGACCCAGCCCCAGCAGGCCGTTCCGGCACCGCCGAGCGGCGGCGGCGGTGGCGGCGGGCTCTCCACCAAGACGATCGCCATCGTCGCAGCGTCCGCGGTCGTCGTCGCGGCCGCCGCGACCGGCGCGTTCGTCCTGACCCGGGACGACGGCACGAACGACGTGGCCGACAACAATCCCCCGGCCTCGTCCGCCGCGCCGCAGTCGCCCGCGGCGTCCTCGCCGAGCGACAACCCCCGCGCCGGCGGCGACATCCAGCCCGTGATCCCGGGCTGGAAGGTCGTCGTCAACCCGAAGTACGGCACCGCCTTCGACATCCCGCCGGAGTGGAACGTCTCCAGCCCCGGCGTCATCGCCAGCTTCACGGACGAGGTGAAGAACGACGGCAAGCCGCTCATCAGCTTCTCCGCGCCGGCCTTCCTCAAGGAGGACTGGTGCACGATCGACTCCGACAAGGACGGCCGCGAGGAGAAGACCGAGCTGGCCGGCAGCGGCACCAAGGGCGGCCAGGGCGCCAAGGACACCGCCGAGGCCGTGAAGAACGAGGCCGGCAACTGGGCGTTCGCCGCCTTCGCGCAGAAGGCCCCGAAGGGTACGGTCAAGGTCTCCGAGCCGAAGGAGTACACCACTTCCTCCGGCCTCAAGGGCCACGTGGCGACCGCCACCGCGCTCGGCGTGCCCAAGGAGAACAAGTGCTCGCGCGACGGCAAGTCCATCGCGTTCAGCTTCAAGACCGCCAACGGCGACTTCTCCAGCTGGATCCTGTTCAGCGCCGTCGGCGTCCCGGGGGAGGTCCCGCAGGACACCATGGACAAGGTGCTCAGCTCGGTGCGCCTGCACGGCACCGGCACCACCGGCTGATCCGGAGGCACGCTTCCGCACCTCCGCACCTCCGCACCCCGCACGCCCGCACGCCCCGGTCCGGTAATCGGTTTGGATTACCGGACCGGGGCGTGGATAGTCCGAGGGATGAGTCCTCCCCCCACCTCGCCGTCCCGCATGCCCGCCAGCGGCCGGCCCGCCTGGGCCGGCCGCAACTACACGCTGCTGACGGCCGCTGCCGTCATCACCAACCTCGGCAGCCACGGAGCGCTCATCGCCTCGGCGTTCGCGGTCCTGGAGGACGGCGGCTCCGCCGGCGACGTCGGGCTCGTGGCGGCGGCCCGCACCCTCCCCCTCGTCCTCTTCCTCCTGATCGGCGGCGCGGTCGCCGACCGGCTGCCGCGCCACCGCGTGATGGTCGCGGCCAACGCCCTCAACTGCGTCTCGCAGGCGGTGTTCGCCGTCCTCGTCCTCACCGGGGACCCGCAGCTGTGGCAGATGATGCTGCTCACCGCGCTCTGCGGCACGGGCACGGCCTTCTTCAACCCGGCCGCCGAGGGCATGCTGTTCGCCACCGTCTCCGCCGAGCACGCGAACCGCGCCTTCGCCCTCTTCCGGATGGCCGTCAACGGCGCCGGAATCGGCGGGGCCGCCCTCGGCGGAGCGCTGATCGCCGCTTTCGGCGCAGGCTGGGTGCTGGCCGTGGACGCAGCCGCGTTCGCCCTGGCCGGAGTGCTGCGCGCCGCCCTGGACGTGAGCCGGGTCGCGGAGCGGGGGCCCGGTGGCGGCCTGCTGGCCGATCTGCGCGAGGGCTGGGTGGAGTTCCGGACCCGGCCCTGGCTGTGGGGGATCGTGCTCCAGTTCTCCGTGGTCGTCGCCGTCGTCGGGGCCGCGGACGCCGTGTACGGGCCGCTCGTGGCCCGCGACCGGCTGGGCGGGCCCGCTCCCTGGGGCCTGGCCCTGTCCCTCTTCGGTGTCGGCACCATCGCCGGCGCCGTGCTGATGATGGTGTGGAAACCGCGCCGGCTGCTGCTGGTGGGCACCCTGTGCGTGTTCCCGCTGGCGCTGCCGTCGGCGGGCCTGGCCGTACCGCTGCCCGTGTGGGCGCTGTGCGCGGTCATGTTCCTGAGCGGCACGGCCATCGAGGTGTTCGGCGTGAACTGGATGACGGCCCTGCACCAGGAGATACCGGAGGAGAAGTTCTCCCGGGTCTCGGCCTACGACTGGTTCGGCTCGGTGTCGCTGCTGCCGCTGGCCACTGCCGTGGCCGGGCCCGTGGAGTCGGCCTTCGGCCGCGCCACCGCGCTGTGGGGCTGCGCCACGCTGGTCGTGGTGGTCACGGCCGCGGTCCTCACCGTCCCGGACGTCCGCCGGCTCACCCGCAGGCCCGGCCCCTCGAAGGCCGGCCCGGCCGGAGCCCCGGCGGCCGAGCAGGATTCCGCCCCGGCAGCCGGCGTCCGCGCCGCGGACTGACCGCACCCCGCAACGGCCGCCCTCGCGCGGGCAGGCTCAGCCGATGCCGAACGCCCCGCCGGGCGGTTCCGGGGAGCCGGCGGCGTCCGCGTCGGCCACCGGCGCGGCCCCCCGGACGAAGCGGTCCAGCTCGGGTCCTGCCACCACCCGGGCGGGGAAGGCGTCCGCGGCGCACCGCCGGGCCACGGCGTCCAGCGGAAGCTCCCGGTCCGCGGCGAGCAGCACGGCGTTGCCGAACCGGCGCCCGCGCAGCACGCCCGGCTCCGCGACGAGCGCAACCTGCCCGAACACCGTGCGGAAGCCGGCCAGCTGGCTCCGCAGGAAGTCGAACGGCGCCCCGTCGGCCAGGTTCGCCGCGTACACCCCGCCCGGCCGCAGGACCCGCGCCGCCGCCCGCGCGTACTCCAGGGAGGTCAGCTGGGCCGGCACCCGCGAGCCGCCGAACACGTCGGCCACGACCACGTCCGCGGCCGCCGGGTCCGCACCTTCCAGCCAGGCCCGCGCGTCGGCGGCGTGCACCGTGATCCCGGACCCGGCCGGCAGCGGCAGGTGCTCCTCGACCAGGGCCACGAGCTCCGCGTCGAACTCCACGACGGTCTGCCGGGAGCCCGGCCGGGTCGCCGCCGCGTACCGGGGCAGGGTGAGCGCGCCGCCGCCGAGGTGCAGCAGGTCCAGGGCGGTGCCGGGCTCCGCGGCGCAGTCCAGGACGTGCGCGAGGCGGCGCGCGTACTCGAACTCCAGGTGCTCCGGATCGTCGAGGTCCACGTAGGACTGCGGGGCGCCGTCGACGGTCAGCAGCCAGGCCCGGTCCCGGTCCACGTCCGGCATCAGCTTGGCGGTGCCCTGGTCCACGGCCCGGATCACCGGGATCTGTTCCTCGTTCACCGCACCATTGTCCGCCTGCCGAGCCGGGCGCCGTACGCGGGCCGGCGCGCGGGCCGGAGGCGTCCGTACGCCGTCAGGGCGCCCAGACCTCCGCCGCCTCGGCGGCGTGCTGCGCGGCCTGGGCGAGTCCGGCGCGCGCCGCCGGGGCCCGCCGTGCCGGGTCCAGGACGTTGCGGCCGATGGCCTTGCGCGCCTCGGCGGACGGCGTGATCAGCAGCACCCGGGCGCCCGCCTCCCGCAGCCGCGCCGCCTGTGCGGCGGGCGCGGGGACGTGCCCGGAACCGAGGGTCATGGGCGCGAGGATGACCACCCGGTCGCAGCCGGCGGCCAGGTCCGCGTTGGCCGCGGAGCGGATCCCGCCGTCGATGTAGCGGCGCTCCCCCACCGTCACCGGCGGCCACACCCCGGGCACCGCGCAGCTCGCCGCGACGGCGTCGACCAGCCCGGCGCCGCTCTCCCGGTCGAAGGCCGCGAGCTCGCCGCTCAGCGCGTCGACCGCGGTGACCAGGAGCCGGCGCCCGGCGGGCCATACGTGGGAGACCAGCCGGGTCGCTATCACCCGGCGCCGCTCGGCCTCCTCGCCGGCGTCGGCGGCCAGGGCCATCGCCCCGACGCGCCTGCGGTACTCCTCCCCGTCGCGCGAGCGGAGCATGGCCAGCGCGTACCGGGCGACGAGCCCGCTCCCGAACCGGGCCACGGCCTCGCTCGTGGGGTCGACGAGCTGGCGCTCGTACAGTTCGCGCGGGGTGAGCAGGCCCGAGGTCAGCTGGGCGCCGACGAGCGAGCCCGCGGAAGTGCCGACGACGAGGCCGGCGCCGAAGAGGTCGACGCCCGCCTGCGCGAGCCCGTACAGGATCCCGGACTCCCAGCCGATTCCGGTGAGCCCTCCGCCGCCGAGCACCAGTGCCGTCCCGCCGCCGCCCATGCCGCCCGCGCCTCCTCGTGTCGTGCCCCGTGGTGACGGCAGTCTGGCGTACCGGGACCGCCGCCACCACGCCGGGGGGCCTCAGCCGAGGACGGCCGTCACCGTCCCCGCTCCGACCGTGCGCCCTCCCTCGCGGATCGCGAAGCCGAGCCCCGCCTCCAAGGGCACGTCCCGTCCGAGCTCGACGGTCATCGTGACCGTCTGCCCGGGCCGGGCCACGGCGGCCGTACCCAGGTCCACGTCCCCCACCACGTCGGCGGTGCGGATGTAGAACTGCGGCCGGTACCCGGTCGACAGCGGGGTGGTGCGCCCGCCCTCCCGCGCGGAGAGCACGTACACCTGCGCCGTGAAGCGCCGCCTCGGCTCCACGCTGCCGGGCGCGGCGACCACCTGCCCGCGGCGCACCCCGTCGCGCGGCACCCCGCGCAGCAGCAGCGCCACGTTGTCCCCGGCCTCGGCGGACTCCATCGGCTTGCCGAAGGTCTCCAGGCCGGTCACGACGGTCTCCACCGGCTCGCCGTCGCCGCCGAGGACGCTGACGCGGTCGCCCGGGCGCACGCGCCCGCGCTCGACGGATCCGGTGACGACGGTCCCGCGCCCGGTGATGGTCAGCACGTTCTCCACCGGCAGCAGGAACGGCGCGTCCGTGTACCGCACCGGCATCGGGACGTACGTGTCCACCGCGTCCAGCAGTGCCTCGATCGCCCCGGTCCACCGCGGGTCGCCCTCCAGGGCCCCGAGCCCGGAGACCCGTACGACCGGCACGCCGTCCCCGCCGTAGCCGTGGGCGGTGAGCAGTTCGCGGACCTCCAGCTCGACCAGGTCGGTCAGCTCGGGGTCCCCGGCGTCGGCCTTGTTCAGGGCGACGACGATGTGGTCGACGCCGACCTGCCGGGCGAGGAGCACGTGCTCGGCGGTCTGCGGCATGACACCGTCGAGTGCGGAGACGACGAGGATCGCCCCGTCGAGCTGGGCGGCGCCGGTGACCATGTTCTTGACGTAGTCGGCGTGCCCGGGCATGTCGACGTGGGCGTAGTGCCGGGTGTCGGTCTCGTACTCGACGTGCGCGAGGTTGATGGTGATGCCGCGCCGGGCCTCCTCCGGGGCCCGGTCGATGCGGTCGAACGGCACGAAGGAGGCGCCGCCGCGCGAGGCGAGGACCTTGGTGATGGCGGCGGTGAGGGTGGTCTTGCCGTGGTCGACGTGACCCATGGTGCCGATGTTGAGGTGCGGCTTGGTGCGTACGAAGGCCGTCTTGGCCATGATGTCCCTTCCCGTGTACATCGCACTGCTACGACCGGCCGAAGCCGGAACGGGACCCCTGAGGCCACGCCGACCCTCCCCCTGCGGGGTCCGCGGGACTGTCCGGGAAGGGTCAGCGTCGGACGCCGTCGAACGCGGCGAAGGCGAGTGCTTCGAAGAGCGGGACGGCAGCCTTCGGCGCGTCCGCTGCTGCGGACGGCGCTGCGGGGAAGGCGTGCCGGGACATGCGGCCGATGGTGCCGGACCGGCGGCGTCGCCGTCGAACGAATTTCCTGCGGATGAACTTTCGCTGAATTCCGATGCGGCGCCTGCTTCGTGTGGCAGGGCTGCCCGGGCCGGGGGGTGCCGTGCGGGGCCCGCCGCGGACGCCGGTCGTTCCTCCACAAGAGGCCTGGATTACGGCGGGGCGCCGCATACGTCGGATAGTCTCCCCGGATGTCCCTCCTCCTGGCGCCGTGGACCCGGCTGTCGCTGCTCGCCGTGCTGCTCCTCACGTCCGGCGTGTGCGTGCTGCTGTTCGAGCCGCAGCGCATCCTGTCGGACGGATGGCCCCCCGGGCTGCCGGTGGGGGTGGCGGCGCTGCTGTTCGCAGGCGCGTACGGTCTGGGCACGGCGGCCCTCGTGCCGCGGCCGCTGCTGAACCTGGCCGCGGGCGCCGCGTTCGGCATCCCGTTCGGCCTGGCCGCCGCGGTCGCCGGCTCCGTCCTGGGCGCCGGGATCTCCTTCGGCCTGGGCCGGGCCATGGGCCGGGACGCGCTGCGCCCGCTGCTGCGCGGGCGCTGGCTGCTGGCGGCCGACGACCAGCTGGCCCGGCACGGCTTCCGCTCGATACTGGCGGTGCGCATCTTCCCCGGGCTGCCGTTCGCGGCCGCCAACTACTGTGCCGCGGTGTCCCGCTGCGGCTGGCTCCCGTTCCTGGCCGCCACCGGCATCGGTGTCGTGCCGAACACCGCGGCGTACGTCGTCGCCGGGGCCAGCGCCTCGACGCCGGGATCGCCCGCCTTCCTCGTCTCGTTCGGCTTCATCGCCGCATCCCTGGTGGCGGCCGCCGTCGTCGGATGGCGCAAGCGGCACCGGCTCGCCCGTCCGGCGCGATCCGCGGCCCCGGAGGCTCTGCAGGCGCGCGCCCCTGTGGTCGGAGCAGCCTCCCACGGGCCCTAGCATCGGAGCCGAACTGCCCGACGATCACAAGGACGAACGCATCCCGACATGAGCTGGTTCGAATCCCTAATCCTCGGTCTCGTCCAAGGGCTTACGGAGTTCCTCCCGATCTCCTCCAGCGCCCATCTCCGGCTGACCGCGGCATTCGCCGGCTGGGAGGACCCGGGCGCGGCCTTCACGGCGATCACCCAGATCGGCACCGAGGCCGCCGTGCTGATCTACTTCCGCAAGGACATCGCGAAGATCGTCTCCACCTGGTTCCGCTCGCTGTACACGAAGTCGCTGCGTGCCGAGCAAGACGCCAAGATGGGCTGGCTGGTGATCGTCGGCTCGGTCCCGATCGGCGTGCTGGGCCTGCTGTTCAAGGACCAGATCGAGGGCCCCTTCCGCGACCTGCGGCTCACCGCCACCACCCTGATCGTCATGGGCGTCGTCCTCGGCGTCGCCGACCGGCTGGCGGCCCGGGACGAGGAGGGCGGCCGGCACCGCGCCGTGCGCGAGCGCAAGACGCTGCGGGAGCTGGGCGTCAGGGACGGCCTGATCTTCGGCGTGTGCCAGGCGATGGCGCTGGTCCCGGGTGTCTCCCGGTCCGGTGCGACGATCTCCGGCGGTCTGCTGATGGGCTTCACCCGCGAGGCGGCCGCCCGCTACTCCTTCCTCCTCGCCATCCCGGCCGTCCTGGCCTCCGGCGGGCTGGAGCTGAAGCACATCGGCGAGGGTCCCGTCTCCTGGGGCCAGACGATCTTCGCGACGGTCATCGCCTTCGCCGTCGGCTACGCCGTCATCGCCTGGTTCATGAAGTTCATCACCACCAAGAGCTTCATGCCCTTCGTGATCTACCGGATCCTGCTCGGCATCCTGCTCTTCGCCCTCGTCAGCATGGGCGTGCTGAGCCCGCACGCCGCCGAGTCGGCGGGCTAAGGCCTGTCTGATAATTGATCTTGTGGCAGGTCGAGGCGAGTTGACGGATGCGGCGTGGGAGCGGATAGAGCCCTTGCTGCCGCGCATGGACGGGCGTGGGCGTCCGTGGCGTGATCACCGGCA
>NZ_JACBGN010000112.1 GCF_013401435.1 Streptomyces sp. BR123 | reverse complement strand
GGGCGCTTCCGGAGAGGGCGGGGCGGCGGGGGCGTCCGGGCTCCCGGCGGTCTGCGCCCCCTGCGCGGGGGCGTCCGTCGCGGAAGCGACGTCCTGCCCGGGCCGGCCTGGCCGCTCGTGTCCGGTCCGGACGTCCTCGGTGCACTCCTGCCCGCGTCGGGCCGTCACCGCGTGGGCAGGGCCGGCTGCCGGCCCGCGCGGCCCACCCCGCCTAACCCGCCGCCTTCAGGAGCACTGCGACGGCCGTGGCCAGTCGGTGCGGGTCCGTGCTCGGGCCGGCTGCGGCGTCCGGGTTCCGGGTGGTCCGGCGGGCCCAGGCCTCCTCGAAGGCGTGCCAGTCGATCTCCGCCGGCGCGGTCCCCTTGACCAGCGCCTCGTCCAGCGCCTCGAAGTACGCCGCCCAGCGCGGCGCGTACAGCTCGCGGACCAGGCCGTGCCACTCCCGGTTCGCGTAGTCGTGGAGGAAGCCGCCCTCGCTGGTGCTCCGCGCGCCCCATACGCTCAGGATCGAGCGGGCGTCGTACTCGTACCGGTCCTGCTCCGCCCGGTCGGCGCCCGCGGCGCGGGCCGCGGCCAGCCAGTCGCCGAGCCGGAAGTTCGAGTCGGAGCCGGTCAGGGCGTCCAGCTGCCCCTCCGCCTCCTGCCAGGCGGCGGTCAGCGTCCGGAACCGGGCCGGGTCCTTCGCCTCGTAGGCGGCCCTGATCCTCGGCAGCAGCACCCGCGAGTGGTTGGCGAGCGCCTGCCGCGCGGTGTCCACCAGGTCGAAGCGGTAGGCGCTGGAGCCGCGCAGCCGCGGGTCCACCTTGAGGAGGTGGTCCAGGGCCCGGCGTACGGAATCGGCCGGGTAGCGCATCGACCGGGGGCTCCAGTACGCGGCCCCCGCCGCGGTCAGGCTCGGCCGGGCCGTGAACAGGCTGTCCTGCGACTCCGACCACAGCCCGGACGAGGTGCTGTACGGGCCCTTGCGCAGCTCCTCCCAGGCGGCTGCCGCTTCCGGGTCAGGCCGTCCGTACCGGCGCGCAGCGAAGTCCGCGAACCACGCCTTCTGGTCGATCGGGCCCGGCTCCCACGCCAGGTCGGTGAACAGGTCGAAGGCGGCCGGATTGGTCCCGGTGGCCTCCGGCAGGTAGGCGGTGCCGGCGAGCGCGCTGTTGGCCTTGGTCCGCCAGGCGCCGAAACGGTCGAGCCACACGGAGGTGTTGGCCCCGACGGTGGTGTGCCCGCCGAAGTTGTAGATCGTGCCCAGCGCGTACGGCACCCCGCCCCAGCGGGTCTCCCGGTCCAGCCGGTTGTACCGGTCGGACAGCCCGTCGAGGATCAGCACCTTCGAGGTGTCCACCCCGGCCAGCAGTTCCTTGCGCGGGCTGTCCTGCCAGCCCAGCACCGCCCACAGCGCCCCCGGGTGCGCGGCGTGCAGGGCGGACTGGACGGCTCCGGCCGCCGCCCGCACGTCGACCGTGCCCACCGTCCCGCCCTCGTGGAGCGGGCTCATCCGGTACATCGTGCTGTCCCCGAAAACGGCCCGCTGCTCCGCGTAGTACGCGGCCGCCACCTTCGGGAACGCGGCCGACGAGGGGTCCAGCCAGTCGGGCCGTGCGAAGCCCGCCCAGTCGCCCTGGGGGACCGTCACCGCGCCCGGGTTGCGGTCGGCGAAGCCGGGCGGCACGGTGCCGAAGTAGCCGGGCAGCACCGGGGTCATGCCGAGCCCGCGCAGCTGCTCCGCGATCCGGGCGCCGACTGCGGCGCGCTCGCGCATCAGCCGCTCGGAGACCGGGCCGCCGAACCCGCTCAGGTTCTGCAGCAGCCACCAGCTCTGGTGCCCGGGCGCGGGGATCCACGCCCGCAGCTCCGCGGCGGAGTAGCCGAAGCCCTGGAGCGCCCGGTAGTACGGGTACTCGGCGCCGGCCTGAACGAACACCTCGTTGATGCCGTGCAGGGCCATCAGGTCGATCTGCCGCTGGTGCTGCGCGAAGGTGCGGTACGGGCCCGAGTAGCCGTCGTCGGTGTCGTTGAGGGCGTACCGGTGCGGGACCAGCGCGCTGCGGGTGACCGGGGAGGGCACTGCGGGCAGGCGGGCGGGCAGTATCCCGATGCTGTCGCCGGGCCAGCCGATGTCGACGCCGGCGACGTGCTGGAGGTACCAGCCGACACCGGTCAGCAGGGTGGCGCCGGTCGATCCGCGGACCGTGATCGCACCCGCCCGCCCCGACACGGTGAAGGTGTCCGCCCCGGCGGCCCCGGCGGCCGCATCCGGTACGAGCGTGAACTGGTCGGCATGGCGCGGCAGGAGCCGCTTCAGTGCGGCCCGTGCCGGGCCGGCGTCGAAGGCGGCGGGGCCGGGCCGTTCGGCCCCGCCGGGCACGCCGGCCCCGCCGGGCACGCCCGGTGCCGGCGTCGGCGGGTGGGACCGTACGCCGGCGAGTGCGGGGGAGCCCGCGCACAGCAGGGCCAGCAGGGCCGCGAGGGCGGCGGTGCGGAGGTTCGTCATCAGGATGCCCGTCAGACCGGCAGGGACCAGGCCTGGTCCACGCGGTGGTCGCCGCACTCGGCGAGCCGCAGCCGCTCGGCCGGGGTGTCGGCGGTCGCGGGTGCGGGGGGCGCCGTCAGGCAGAGCCCGCTCACCTTCTCGACCAGGGTCCCGTTGCGCAGGTGGGTCCAGCTCTGCCGGGCCTTCCACGGCACGCAGCGGGCCAGGTCCACCACGTCGCCCCCGCTCGCCGTCAGGCACTTGCCGTCCAGCCGCAGGCTGTCCCCGCCACCGCCGAGGACCCACCGCTGGTCGGAGGCGGCGGTGCACGCCGAGAGGACGACCGCGCCGACTCCGGTGGTGTTGGCGCCGTCCATGCACTTCACGCCGACACCGGTGATCTGCCCGGTGGGCACGGCCCGGCCGCAGCCGGGGCGCGGGGTGAGCCGCCACACCGCCGTGTCGTGCGCGGCGAGCCGCCCGGTGAGGGAGTCGGAGACCCGGGTGCGCCGCCCGGTCCACAGGTCCTTGGCGTCGACCGTGCAGTCGTACAGGCCGATGTCGGCGAGCGGGACCGAGATGTCGCGGGCGCTGCCGGACCGGTTGAGGACGGCGACGGCGCGGTCGCCGTTCGCCAGCGGCCGGGCCAGCACCTCGAAGGTGGCGTTGGCGGAGACGACCGCGCCCTGGCGGCCCATCGGATCCTGGTCCAGGGCGATCAGGTCGGTGTTGCCGAGGGCGGCGATGCCGCCCGGCGTGAGCGCGGAGACGTCGGAGGACAGGATGAAGGGGGCGGCCATCATGGCCCACAGGCCGACCTGGCTGCGGCTCTCCGCGTCGGTGAGGCCCGGGGCGCCCGCGATCAGGAAGTCGGGGTCGTTCCAGTTGCCGGGGCCCGCGTACCGGCCGAGCCAGCGGTTGTAGCCGTAGTTGCCGAGGACGGAGCTCCAGCGGGAGGTCGTCGGCGCGGCCGGGCTGTAGACCTTGATGTCCTTGCCCTCGCGCCACAGCTGGCCGGTCGAGCCGACCCAGCCGAGCACCCGGTGCCAGTCGGAGCCGCCCCATTCGCCCTGCTGGAAGTAGGCGGGCGCGGAGGCGGAGAGCACCATGCTGCGGCCGCTCGCCCGCAGCGCCTTGGCCACGGCGGCGTACGCGTCGCGGTACGCCTGCTCCTTGGTCTTGCCCGGCGGCACCCACAGGTTGCAGCCGTCCATCTTGACGTAGTCGACCTTCCAGGACGCGAACTGCCGCGCGTCCTGCGCGTAGTGGTCCGGGCCGCCGCCCTCGGGGGAGCCGCTGCCCGGGTACTTCTCGCAGGTCAGCGAGCCGGCGTCCTGGTAGATGCCGAACTTCAGGCCCTTGGCGTGCAGGTACTCGCCCAGCCAGGCCATGCCGTGCGGGAACTTCTGCGCGTCCACGACGAGCGCGCCCTGCGCGTCGCGGCTCTTGGTCATCCAGCAGTCGTCGACGGTCACCGTGTCGTAGCCCTTGGCCGCGAGTCCGCCGGCGACCAGCGCGTCGGCGTTGGCGACCACCTTCGCCTCGTCGATGTCGCACATGTAGTGCGCCCAGTTGTTCCAGCCCATGGGCGGGGTGAGGGCGAGCGGGGTGTCCGAGGTCGCGGTCGGCTCGGCGGCCGCCGGGGCGGGGGCGAGGCACAGGGAGAGCAGGGCGGCCGCGGTCAGGCAGGGGAGCGACGCACGCAGGCGAGGCGGCACGGAGACTCCTTGCGGTGGGGGGCGGAGGCTTGACGGCGCTGTGGTGCGCTCAGTGCAGCCGTGCGACTACCCGCTGTCAACACATGTCGATCGTTGTGCGGTGATGACCAGCAATATGGGTGCAGGTGCCGTCACACGATCGGGGAGGCGCCGGGGAGACACGGCGTATGTGACAGTGGCTGATACGATGTATCTCATGCCGAGGAGATCAGCTGCCCTGGACCGGGCCACACCCGAGGCGATCGCCGTCGCCGCCCTGCGGATCATCGACGAGGAAGGGCACGGCGCGCTCAGCTTCCGCGCCCTCGCCGACCGGCTCGACGTCTCCCACGCCACCGTCCAGCGCCGCTGCACCGACCTCGCCGGCCTGCTCGACCTGTGCACCGAGCACCTCGCGGGACAACTGCCCGAGATCCCCGCCGGGACCGACTGGGCCGAGGCCACCGAGCGCCGCTTCGCCGCCCTCTACCGCCTGCTCACCGCCCACCCCGGACTGCTGGTGCTGCGCGGCGCACGGCCGTGGCTGGGCCGTCGGCTCCTGGCCCGGCTCGTCGAGCCCGCGCTCGCCGACAGCGTGGCCGCCGGGATGACCCCCGCCGAGGCGATGACCGCCTACCGCCGCATGTACCTGCTCACGCTGGGCTGCGCCGCCTTCGTCGACCACCGCGACCCGGCCGGTGCCACCGCCGCCTCGCGGGCGGCCCTGGCGGCACTGGACCCGGGGGAGTTCCCCGTCCTGACGGCCGGGCTGAACGACGTACTGCCCGCGCTGACCGGCGACGACGTGTACCACGGCGCCCTGCGCCAGCTGATCCGGGCCGCCCGCCCCGACGCCTGACTCCCCCCTCACGTCCCCGAGGAGCGACCATGGAACAGCAGCTCGACCACGCCGCCGTGCGCGCCGCCGCAGGCCGGATCGCCGGGGCCGTCCGCCCCGCACCGGTGGTACCCGCCGCCGAGGGGGTCTGGTACGCGCTGGAGTACCTCCAGCACACCGGTTCTTTCAAGGCCCGCGGCGCACACAACTTCCTCGCCGCCCACCGCCAGGCCGGCGCCCTGCCCGAGGCCGGCGTCGCCATCGCCTCCGGCGGCAACGCCGGCCTGGCCTGCGCCTGGGCGGCCCGCGCCCACTCCGTGCCCGCCACCGTGTTCGTACCGGTCAACGCGCCCCGCATCAAGGTGGAACGGCTGCGCCGGTACGGGGCCGAGGTGCGGCTCGTCGGCGACCGGTTCGCCGAGGCGCAGGCTGCCGCCCGGGAGTTCGCGGCAGCCTCCGGGGCCCTCGGCAGCCACGCCTACGACCACCCCCTCGTCGCCGCGGGCGCGGGCACCCTGCTCGACGACGTCCGGGCCGGGCTGCCCGAGGTGGACACCGTGGTGGTCGCCGTCGGCGGCGGCGGGCTGTTCGCCGGCGTCGCCACCGCCGCCCGCGCGCACGGCATCCGCGTGGTCGCCGCCGAACCGGAGAACTGCCGGGCCCTGAACGCGGCGCTGGAGGCGGGCCGGCCCGTCGACGTCCCCGTGGACTCGGTGGCCGCCGACTCGCTGGGTGCCACCCGCGTCTCGGCGGACGCGTTCGCCGCCGCGCGGCAGGGCGACGTCCGCTCGGTCCTGGTCCCGGACACGGAGATCGGCGCGGCCCGGCGGGCCCTGTGGGAGGAGCACCGGATCGTGGTCGAGGCGGGCGCGGCAACGGCACTGGCCGCCCTGCGCACCGCGCCGGAGCCGCTGGGCAAGCGCGTCGCCGTGGTGCTGTGCGGGGCGAACACCGACCCGGCGGACCTGACGGCCGGCCCCGCGCAGGCGTAGCGCACGGGGCGTCACCCTCCCCACGGACGACCATCGTTGCGCCGACCGACGACTTTCGGGGACAGCGCACACCCGTGCACGCCTGCGAAGGTCTGCGTGTCACAAGGGAACACGACAGATCGAACACGCACGGAGGAACGGGTATGGCACAGCGCAAGGGTTGTCTGATCGGCTGCGGAGTGGCGCTGGTCGTCGGCATCGCGGTGGCCGTGGCGCTGGTGTTCGGCATCGGGAAGATAGTCGACGCCGCCGGCAAGACCGTGCTCGAACCCGAGGTGTACGCCTCCGTGAAGGCGGGCGACCCCGAGGACGCCGTCCGCGCGAAGCTCCCCTCGGGTGAATCGTTCCTCAAGGAGGCCCTGAAGGAGGGCGGCCCGGTCCAGCCCGCCGACAGCGTCTGCTCCTGGTACATCGCGGGCGGCGACACCGCGGCCGGCGAGGAGACCGTGTACCGCTTCTGCTTCAAGGACGGCAAGCTCGCCGAGAAGGCCTCCTACCGCATGAAGTAGGAGTCCCGGGGCGGCCCCGGGTCCTACCGAAGGAGAGCAGCGCGTGGGTCACGTTCCCCTTCTCCGGGCTCTTCACCGTCCCGTTGAGCAGGAACAGCCGCCCGCCGGCCCAGGCGGCCTGCACGTTGTGGGAGTGGAACACGCCTTGGGCGCCGGCGGCGCCCGCCGGGCTCTGCAGGACCACCGTCAGGGCGCCGTCGGCCGGTGCGAGCGCGGCCACGGCGCCGGCCTCGCCCTCGCCGGGCGCGACGTAGGCGAGGACCTTGCCGTCCTCGATCGCCAGCGGCCAGATCCTGCGGTTCCGGGGGGCCTTGGTGTGCCACTTCTCCTTGCCGGTGCCGAGGTCCACGGCGACGACCTCGTCGGTGAGCTCGGTGGCGAGGCTCTTGTCCACCTTGCCGCGGGCGATGTACAGGGTGTCGGCGTCGGCCACGGCGGCATTGCACTCGTGCAGGCGGCCGCTGCCGTCGCCCCAGCCGTTGCACCGCTGGTCGACCCCGAACGGCGGCTCGCCGTGCGAGCGGACCTTCCCGTCCGCCGTGAAGGCGGTGAGGCTCCAGGCCTTCCTCCCGCCGTCGTAGGCGGCGACGACCAGCGGATCCGAGGACAGGATCCGGCCGACGTTCCAGCCCTTCCCGTACCGGTGGCTCCACCGGGCCGCGCCCGTGGCCGGATCCATCTCCTCGACCATCGCCAGGCCGGGCCCGGACGGATCCTCCGGATCGGGGCAGGTGCGTACCGCGATCAGCCTGGCCCCGCCCCCGAAGGCCACCGGATAGCAGCCGTTCGGCTTCGACGTTCCGAAGAGCTTGCGTCCGTCCGCGGCCGAGAAGGCGCTCATGACGGCCGACCGGGCCACGGCCACCGTGTCGCCGGAGACGGCCAGCTGGAACTCGTTGGTGGTGTCGAACCGGTTCTCCTGCGGCACCGGCACCTTCCAGCCCGCCTTTCCTGCCGTGAGGTCGACCTGCTGGAGGGCGGTGCACTTGGCCGTGGCGCTGTCGCTCTCCCGGACGCCGAGGACCAGCTTCCCGCCCGCGGCCGGGGCCTGCGGGGCCGCGCACAGCGGAGTCTGAAGCGCCACCTTCCACTTCTCCTGGCCGTCGGCCACCGCGTAGGCGGTGACCTCCTTGTCCATCGCCCTGACCACGACATCGCCCACACGCCACGGGCCGAACTGCCGCGCCCCCGCGCCCGCCACCTCGTTCCGGTTCTCCCGCAGCCAGACCGGCACCTCGCCCGGTTTGATCCCCGCGTTGGGGTCGACGGTGTCCGGCCCGTTGCCGGTGCCCTTCCCGTCGCCCTTGTCCACGGACGCGGACGCGGACATCGGAGGCGAGGCCGGCGTCCCGCTCCCGGCGGCGGCCGGCCCGGCCCCGCCGCCGCCATCGCGGCCCCATGCGACGTACGCGAAGCCGGCGACGGCCAGCACCACCGCGGCCAGCGCCCCGGCGACCACGGCGGACTCGCCCCGAAGCCGCCGGCCCCCGGCCGGGACGGGCGTCGCGGGCACGGACGCGTAGGGCTCCGGCGCCGGGCCGAAACCCGGTGCGCTCGGGGGGACTTCGGGCTGCGGGGGCTCATCGTGGCCACGACCGGTCATGGGACGAGTGTGTCCCGTGGGACCGGCTGCCCGGAACAGCTTTTTGGACGACTTGCACCGCGCGGAGGCCCTTGCCCGGAGCACCGCACAGGAGCCGCCGAAGCGGTTTTGCCGCGCGCGAGGTAAAGCGCATCAGCGGAATACCGGCCATGCGTGACCGGGGCCGCATTGACGCACCCCGCCGCCGGGCCCAGCGTGGGCACCGCGATCCGGCAGCGAGGCCGGAACTACCCCCGAGGCGGCCGACGATGAACCGTTTGCACCTGCCCCGCACCGTGCTCGCCACGCTCGTGGCCGGCACCCTCCTCTCCGCGTCCGCGTGCGGCCTGGGCGGCGGCCCCGCGGACGCGGAGGAAGCGCGCAGGACCGGCGAGGTGGCCGGCGGGATCACCTTCCGCACGCTCCAGCTCAAGCCCAAGTACACCGCGTACGTCCAGGGCCTCATCGACGCCTTCGAGGAAGAGCACCCCGGGGCGAAGGTCCGCTGGGAGGACGTCCCCGGCGACGGCTACAACGAGAAACTCGTCGCCGACGCCCAGGCCGGCACCCTGCCCGACGTCGTCAACCTCTCCACCGACTCCTTCCAGCTCCTCGGCGACCGAGGCCTCCTCGCCGACGTCGCCGCACTCGACGGCGACTCCGCCAAGGAGTACGTCCCCGGCGCCTGGCAGCAGTTCAAGCTCCCCGGCAAGGGCGACGGCGTGTTCGCGTACCCCTGGTACGTCACCCCGGAGATCCTCACCTACAACGAGGAGCTCTTCCGCCGGGCCGGCCTGGACCCCGCCGCGCCGCCGACCAGCGTCGAGCAGTTCTTCGACTACGCCGAGCAGATCGCCGACCGCTCCGGCGGCCGGTACTCCGCCTTCATGGCCGACCCCAAGGGCAGGCTCCCCGGGGACTGGCAGAAGATGGGCGTCCCCCTCCTCAACGACCGGCGGGACCGCTTCGTCTTCGACACCCCCGCCGCCGTCGCCTGGGTCGAGCGGATGAAGTCCCTCTACGCCAAGGGCGCCATGCCCAAGGAATCCCTCCTCAAGGCCGACGACATCAACCAGCTCTACGGCAGCGGCAAACTCGTCTTCGGCCCGGGCTCCCCGGGCTTCGTCAAGGACATCAAGCAGAACGCCCCGCAGGTCTACGCACAGACCCGGGTCGCCGGGGCCGTCACCGGCAGGCTCGGCCACATCGGCATCTACGCGCAATCCCTCGGCATCAGGAAGGACACCCGGCACCTCGACGCGGCCGTCGAGTTCGCCAAATGGGTCACCAACGGCCCCAACCAGGTCGAGTTCTCCAGGAACGCGACCATCTACCCCTCCAACGCCCAAGGCCTCGCCGACCCCCGCTTCTCCGACCGGGGCGACGGCAAGGACGCCGACACCGTCGCCCGCGCGGTCGGCGCCGAACAGCTGAAGTCCGCCGCACTCGACGCCAACACCCCGGTCCAGTGGACCAACCAGGTCGGCGACGCGGTCGTCCGCGAGGTGCAGAAGGCCGTCAAGGGAGAGCAGGACGCGCCGACGGCCGTGCGCAAGGCACAGGAGGAGGCCAACAAGCTGCTCGCCGACGCGGCCCGGAAGTGACCCGCGCACGCAGGGCGGCCCTGCGGGCCGTGGAGGCGGAGCCGGGGCCGGCCCACCGCCGGTGGTGGACCCCGTACCTCTTCCTCGCCCCCGGCCTGGTGACGGTGGCCCTGTTCAGCCTCTGGCCGTTCGCCAACACCGTCGTCCTGTCCCTCACCGACGCCCGGATCCTGCGCGGCGGAACCTTCACCGGCCTCGCCAACTACCGGCGCGCCCTGGCCGACCCGGACTTCTGGACCGCCGCCGGCAACAGCGTGCTCTACCTGCTGGTCGTCGTCCCGTGCCTGGTCCTGCTGCCGCTGGCCCTCGCCGTCCTGGTGCAGGCGAGGATCCCGGGCATCGGGTTCTTCCGCTCCGCCTTCTACACGCCGGTGATCGCCTCGGCCGTGGTCGTCGGCCTGATGTGGCAGTGGGTGCTGCGCAGTGACGGGCTCGTCAACACGCTCTTCCTGCGGCTGCGGATCGTCGCCGAGCCCGTCCCGTTCCTGACCGACAGCGCCATGCTGCTCGTCTCCGCGATGATCGTGACCGTCTGGAAGGGCCTCGGCTACTACATGGTCTTCTACCTCGCAGCCCTCGGGAACGTGCCCGCCTCCCTCCACGAGGCGGCCGCCCTCGACGGCGCCGGCCCCGTCCGCCGTTTCATCAGCATCACCATCCCGCAGGTCAAGCCGATGATGCTGCTCGTCGGCACCCTCTCCGCGATCTCCGCGCTGCGCGTCTTCACCGAGATCTACATCCTCGGCGGCGAGAGCGGCGGCCCCGGCGGCGGGGCCCGCACCCTGCCCTTCCTCATCCGGCAGGTCGGCCTCGGCTTCGCCGGCGAGACCGGCTACGCCTCCGCCGTCTCCCTCCTGCTGTTCCTGCTCACCCTCGGCTTCAGCCTGCTGGGCCGCCGGCTGGCGAAGGGGGACGAGCCGTGAGCCCGACCGCCTCCCCGCCGCCCCCGGGCGGACGGGCCCGCCGGGCCCACGGGATCCGGGCCCACGGGATCCGGGCCCACCGGAGCCGGGCCCACCGGAGCCGTCGTCTGGCCGGACGGGCCGCCCGGTACGCCGTGCTGCTGCTGGTGCTCGCGGTGTTGATCGGGCCGATCGCCTGGCAGTTCCTCACCTCGATCCGCGGCCGCACCGAGAACGTGTACGACGGCGTGCTGCCCGCGCAGCCCACCCTCGACAACTACGCCCGGGTCGCCGAGTCCTTCCCCCTGCTCCAGTACACCGGCAACACCCTCACCGTCGCCGCCCTCGCCGTCACCTCGAACCTGCTGTTCTCCGCCATGGGCGGCTACGCCCTGTCCCGAGCCGGCTGGAAGGGCCGCAGGACCGTGTTCACGGTGCTCGCGGCCACCCTGATGTTCCCCTTCGAGTCCGTGATGATCTCGATGTACCTCACGGTCCGCGGCATGGGGCTGGTCGACAGCCTCGTCGGCGTCTGGCTCCCGGGAGCGGTCTCCGTCCTCAACATCATGATCATGCGCTCGGCGTTCCTCGCCGTCCCCCGGGAGATCGAGGAGGCCGCCGTCCTCGACGGGGCGGGGGAGTGGACCCGCTTCACCCGGGTCTTCCTGCCCGCCGCGAAGGGCTCCCTGGCCGTCGTCTGCATCACCAGCTTCATGGGCGCCTGGGACGACTTCCTCTGGCCGCTGCTCGTCCTCACCGACAGCGAGCACTACACCCTCCAGCTCGGCCTGAAGACCCTGGCCGGCGCCACCACCACCAACGACCAGCGGATCATCGCCGCCGGCGCCATGGCGGCACTGCTGCCGATGATGCTCCTCTTCTTCGTCCTCCAGCGTTACTTCTTCAAGGGGGTGGGCGAGGGAGCCGTCAAGACCTGAGGCGTACGCCGCGCCCGGCCTCCCTCCCGGCCCACCTCCGTCCGTCCGCTCCACGACCGCCCCCTCCACCCCTGGAGCCGCCGTCATGCACGACGACCGCAGCATCACCGAACACCGCCTGCGCCGCGTCCTCAAGGAGCGCATCAAACCGGCCGTCCACTCCCGCCCGGTCCCGCTGACCGTCGAGCGGTGGGAGGCCCCGGGCGAGCCCGTGTCCGTCGCCGAGGGCCTGGCCGCCCCGTACGAGCCCTGCGCGGTCGGCGCGCAGTGGGGTCCGGCCTGGGGCACCACATGGTTCCGGGTCACCGGCACCGTCCCGGCCGACTGGGCGGGCCGCACCGTCGAGGCCGTCCTCGACCTGGGCTTCGACCGGATGATGCCCGGCTTCCAGTGCGAGGGCCTGGTCCACCGGGCCGACGGCGGCGAGGTCAAGGCGCTCAACCCGTACAACGACTGGGTGCGCGTCGCCGACGCGGCGGAGGGCGGCGAGCGGATCGAGTGGTACGTCGAGGCCGCCTCGAACCCCGTCCTCGTCGAGCACAGCCCCACGTACGAGGGCGACCGGCAGACCAGCGGCGACCAGCCCCTCTACCGGCTCGCCCGGATGGACCTCGCCGTCTTCGAGACCGAGGTCTGGGAACTCGTCCAGGACCTGGAAGTCCTCCACGACCTGATGGTGCAGCTCGACGGCGCCGACGCCCGCCGGTACGGGATCCTGCACGCCCTGGGGGAGGCCCTCGACGCGGTGGACCCGGCCGACGTGCCCGGCACGGCGGCTGCCGCCCGCGCCCGACTCGCCCCGGTCCTCGCCGCCCCCGCCCACGCCTCCGCACACCGGATCAGCGCCGTCGGCCACGCCCACATCGACTCTGCCTGGCTGTGGCCGCTGCGCGAGACCGTCCGCAAGGTGGCGCGGACCGCGTCCAACGTGCTCGGCCTGATGGACGAGCACCCGGAGTTCGTCTTCGCCATGTCGCAGGCCCAGCAGCTGGACTGGATCAAGGCCCACCGGCCCGAGCTGTTCGAGCGGATCAAGAAGAAGGTCGCGGCGGGCCAGTTCGTGCCGGTCGGCGGCATGTGGGTGGAGTCGGACACCAACATGGTCGGCGGCGAGGCCATGGTCCGCCAGTTCCTGTACGGCAAGAAGTTCTTCCTGGACGAGTTCGGCATCGAGACCCGCGGCGTCTGGCTGCCCGACTCCTTCGGCTACACGGCGGCGATGCCGCAGATCGTCCGGCTCTCCGGCTCCCGGTGGTTCCTGACCCAGAAGATCTCCTGGTCGCAGGTGAACGCCTTCCCCCACCACACCTTCCGGTGGGAGGGCATCGACGGCACGCGCGTCTTCACCCACTTCCCGCCCGTCGACACCTACAACTGCGACCTCGGTGGCGCGCAGCTGGCCCACGCCGCCCGCAACTACCGCGAGAAGGGCCGGGGTTCGCGCTCGCTCGCCCCCTTCGGCTGGGGCGACGGCGGTGGCGGCCCCACCCGCGAGCACCTCGCCCGGGCCCGGCGGCAGCGGGACCTCGAAGGCTCCCCGCGGGTCGAGGTCGAGGCGCCCGACGCGTTCTTCGACAAGGCCCGCGCCGAATACCCGGACGCGCCCGTGTGGGTCGGCGAGCTCTACCTGGAGCTGCACCGCGGCACCTACACCTCGCAGGCCAAGACCAAGCAGGGCAACCGGCGCAGCGAGTCCCTGCTGCGCGAGGCCGAGCTGTGGGCGGCGACGGCGGCGGTGCGGGTGCCCGGGTACGCGTACCCGTACGAGGACCTGGAGCGGATCTGGAAGACCGTACTGCTGCACCAGTTCCACGACATCCTGCCGGGCTCGTCCATCGCCTGGGTGCACCGCGAGGCCCGTGCGACCTACGCCCGGGTGGCGGACGAACTGCGCGCGATCACCCTCGCGGCGCAGGTCGCGCTCGCCGGGGAGGGCACCGCCGAGCTGGTCTTCAACTGCGCCCCGCACGCCCGGCGCGGCGTCCCGGCGGGCGGCGCCGGCGTCCCGCAGGCGCCCTCGCGCCCGGTGGACCTCGCGGAGCGGCCCGGCGGCGGATGGGTCCTGGACAACGGGCGGCTGCGGGTGGAGGTCGACGGCCGCGGGCTGATCGTCTCGGCGTACGACCTGCGGGCCGGCCGCGAGTCGGTGGCACCGGGGCAGGCCGCCAACCTGCTCCAGATCCATCCGGACTTCCCGAACATGTGGGACGCGTGGGACATCGACGCGTTCTACCGGAACAACGTCACCGATCTCGTCGGGGCGGACGCGCTGGAGGCCGAGCAGGCCGGTCCGGATGCGGCCGCGGTCCGGGTCACCCGGTCCTTCGGCCGGTCGAAGGCCACCCAGTGGATCACCCTGCGGGCGGACGCCGCGACGGTGGACATCGTCACCGAGGTCGACTGGCACGAGACGGAGAAGCTGCTGAAGGCCGCCTTCCCCCTCGACGTCAAGGCCGAACGGACCGCCTCCGAGATCCAGTTCGGGCACGTCCACCGCGCCACCCACACCAACACCTCCTGGGAGGCGGCCAAGTTCGAGATCTGCGCCCACCGGTGGATCCACGCGGAGGAGCCCGGCTGGGGCGCGGCCGTCCTCAACGACTCCACGTACGGGCACGACGTCACGCGTGACGTGCGGCCCGACGGCGGCCAGACCACGACGATCCGCCTCTCCCTGCTGCGCGCACCCCGCTACCCCGACCCGGAGACCGACCAGGGCGCGCACACCCTGCGGTACGCGCTGGCACCGGGCGCGCGGACCGCCGACGCGGTCCGCGAGGGGCACGCGCTGAACCTGCCAGAACGGGCGGTGCCCGGCGCGGGGCCCGTCGCCCCGCTGGTGTCGGTGGCGGGCGACGCCGTGGTGGTCGAGGCCGTCAAGCTGGCCGAGGACCGCAGCGGCGACGTGGTCGTCCGGCTGTACGAATCCCTGGGCGGCCGGGCGACCGCCACCCTGACGGCGGACTTCCCGCTCACGGCGGCGGTGGAGAGCGACCTGCTGGAGCGGCCCCTGCCGGGCACGGCGGTCGGTCCCGTCACCGGGGGCACCTCGGTCCCGCTGACGCTGCGCCCCTTTCAGATCGTGACGGTCCGCCTCCACCGGGCCTGACCGCCGCCCCCTGCGCCGGGACCGGGCCGCGCAGCCCGCGGCCGGTCCGGCACAAGGGGGAGCGGGGGGAGGGGCTCCGCGCGGCGGGGCGGACCGTCGGGGCGTCCGGCGGTAGGTTCGGGCGCCATGGCGGAACCGATCCACTACGTCGACCGCTCGGACATCCGGGAGGGCAGGCTCGCGGAGGTCAGGGACCTGATGCGCGAGCTGGCCGCGTTCGTCGAGGCGCACGAGCCGCGGCTGCTGGCCTACGGCTGCTACATCGACGAGTCCGGGTCCACGATGAGCGTGGTGGCCGTCCATCCCGATACGGAGTCGATGGAGTTCCACATGGAGATCGGCGGACCGAAGTTCCGTGAGTTCGGTCCGCTCATCCGCCTGCGATCGATCGACGTGTTCGGCCGGCCGGGCCCGGAGGCCGTACGGGCGCTGCGGCAGAAGGCCGAGATGCTCGGCGGGGCCACCGTCACCCTCCACGCCCTGGAGGCGGGCTTCAGCCGGCAGGAACCGCCCCGCGGCACCGCCTGAGCCGGGACTCGCCCCGGCGCGGGAGGCGTGAACTGTGCCACAGGGCCGGCGCGTACCGGCCCGTCGTTGCGGGGCAGAGGGGCGGGGTACCCGGCTCCCCGGTTATGCACCTTGTTGCATAACCGGGCCCGGCTCGCTACAACAGGGGCATCCCATCCGCGCGAGGAGGCGCCCCCATGAGTTCCCAGAGCCGGTACCCGCACCTGCTGAGCCCGCTGGACCTCGGCTTCACCACCCTGCCGAACCGCGTGATCATGGGCTCCATGCACACCGGCCTGGAGGAGCACGAGCGCGGCTTCGAGCGCCTGGCCGCCTTCTACGCCGAGCGCGCCCGCGGCGGCGCCGGCCTGATCGTCACCGGCGGGATCGCCCCCAACGACGCCGGCCGCCCCTTCGAGGGGGGCTCCCGCCTCACCACCGAGGAGGAGGCCGCCGAGCACCGCCTGATCACCGAGGCCGTGCACGCCGAGGGCGGGAAGATCGCGATGCAGATCCTCCACTTCGGCCGCTACGCGTACCACAGGGACCTCGTCGCCCCCAGCGCCCTCCAGGCCCCCATCAGCCCCTTCGTCCCGAACGAGCTCAGCGACGCCGAGGTCGAGCAGACCGTCGAGGACTTCGTCCGCGCCGCCCGCCTCGCGAAGCTCGCCGGCTACGACGGCGTCGAGATCATGGGCTCCGAGGGCTACCTCGTCAACGAGTTCATCGCCGCCGCCACCAACCGCCGCGAGGACCGCTGGGGAGGCTCGTACGAGAACCGCGTCCGCTTCCCCCTGGAGATCGTCCGGCGCACCCGCGAGGCCGTCGGCCCCGACTTCATCATCGTCTACCGCCTGTCCATGCTCGACCTGGTCCCCGGCGGCTCCACCCTCGACGAGGTCGTCCACCTCGCCAAGGAGATCGAGGCGGCCGGCGCCACCATCATCAACACCGGCATCGGCTGGCACGAGGCCCGCATCCCCACCATCGCCACCTCCGTCCCTCGCGGCGCGTACACCTGGGTCACCCAGCGGCTGATGGGCGCGGTCTCCCTCCCCCTCGTCACCAGCAACCGCATCAACACCCCCGAGAAGGCCGAGGAGATCCTCGCCGAGGGCCGCGCCGACCTGGTCTCCCTGGCCCGCCCCTTCCTCGCCGACGCCGACTTCGTCGCCAAGGCCGCCGCCGGCCGCCCCGAGTCCATCAACACCTGCATCGGCTGCAACCAGGCCTGCCTCGACCACACCTTCAGCGGCAAGATCACCAGCTGCCTGGTCAACCCGCGCGCCTGCCACGAGACCGAGCTCGTGCTGTCGCCCACGCGCCTCGCCAAGAGCGTCGCCGTCGTCGGCGCCGGCCCCGCCGGCCTCGCCTGCGCCGTCACCGCCGCCGAACGCGGCCACAGGGTCACCCTCTTCGAGGCCTCCGGCCACATCGGAGGACAGCTCGACATCGCCCGCCGCATCCCGGGCAAGGAGGAGTTCGAGGAGACCATCCGCTACTTCGGCAACCGGCTCGCCGAGGTGGGCGTCGAGGTCCGGCTGGACACCGTCGCGGACACCGGCACCCTCCGGGGCTACGACGAGGTCGTCGTCGCCACCGGCGTCACCCCGCGCACCCCCGCCATCGAGGGCGTCGAGCACGCCAGCGTCGTCAGCTACCTCGACGTGCTGCGCGACGGCGCCCCCGTCGGCGAGCGCGTCGCCGTCGTCGGCGCCGGCGGCATCGGCTTCGACGTCGCCGAATACCTCACCGACAGCGGCGAGGGCGCCTCCCAGGACCCCGCCGTCTACTTCCGCCACTGGGGCGTCGACACCGCGTACGAGGGCCCGGGCGGCCTCACGGCCCCCGAGAGGCCGGCCTCCCCCCGGCAGGTCCACCTCCTGCAGCGCAAGACCACCAAGGTCGGCGCGGGCCTCGGCACCACCACCGGCTGGATCCACCGCGCCGAGCTCAAGCACCGCGGCGTCGTCTCCGTCGCGGGCGCCGCGTACGACCGGATCGACGACGAGGGGCTGCACATCACCGTCGACGGCGAGCAGCGGCTCGTCCCGGCCGACACGGTCGTCCTGTGCACCGGCCAGGAGCCGCGCCGCGATCTGTACGAGGCGCTGCGCGCGGCCGGCGTCGAGGCGCACCTGATCGGCGGCGCCGACGTCGCCGCCGAACTGGACGCCAAGCGGGCGATCCGCCAGGGCACCGAGCTGGCCGCCGCGCTCTGACCCGCGCGCCGGCACATCACAGAGGGGTGAAGGGTGTTGTGGCGGCCCCGCCGGGCCGCCACAATCTCCGGGTGACCCTGACACCGGCAGACGCAGACAAGGTCCTCAAGGACAACTTCGCCCCCTGGGTCCTCGACCTGGGCCTGACCGTCGAGGAGACCGGCGAGCGGCACGCCGTGCTCCGGCTGCCCTGGTCCGGCGCCCTGGCCCGGGACGGCGGCGGCCTGTCCGGGCAGGCCCTGATGGCGGCCGCCGACACCGCCACCGTCATCGCGATCAGCGCCGCCCGCGGCGCGTACGGGCCGATGACCACCGTCCAGCAGTCGACGAGCTTCCAGCGGCCCGTGACCGGCACCGACGTGCTGATCGAGGTACGGGTCACCAAGCTCGGCAAGCGGATGGCCTTCGCCGACATCGCCATGACCCCGGACGGGGCGCAGGAGCCGGCCGCGACCGCCTCGACCGTGTACGCCCTGCTGGGCTGAGCAGGGTGCCGGACTCCTTACCCCTGCGGCGGAACCGGGACTTCAACGTCTTCTGGCTCGGCCAGGCCCTGTCCGTCCTCGGCGGTTCGATCTCCCTGCTCGCGCTGCCGCTGCTCGTCCTCGACGCGACCGGGTCCCTGGTCCAGATGGGCGTCGTCACGGTGATCTCCGGGGTCACCGGCATCGCGACGGGCATGTTCGCCGGATACGTCGTGGACCGGACGGACCGCCGCCGCCTGATGATCGCGTGCGATCTCGCGCGGGCCGTGCTGCTGGGCGCGGTCCCGGCCGTCTGGCTGGCCGGGCCGCGCATCTGGGTGCTGTACCTGCTGACGCCCCTGGTCACCGCCCTGAAGACGCTGTTCGACGTGGCGTACGTGAGCTCCGTGCCGCACCTGGTGCCCCCGCGGGACCTGGCCACCGCCAACGCACGGCTCATGGGCACCTTCGCCGTCGGGACCCTGGCCGGGCCGGTGGCGGCCGGGTTCATCACGGCCTCGGTGGGCGCCGACCGGGCCCTCGGCGTGGACGGGGCGACCTTCCTGGTCTCCGCCCTCAGCCTGCGCTGGGTCTCCTTCAGCCGGTACGGGGGCGCCGGCTCGGAGCCGAAGCCGGAGTCGGGCCCGGGTTCCGGGGGCGGTTGGTTGCGGGAGATGTTCGTCGTCGGCTTCCGCTTCCTGTGGGCGCACCCGCTGCTGCGCCCGCTGACCGTGCTCCTCACCCTGTTGACCTTCGTCACCATGGGCGCCACCGACCTGCTGATCTACCGGATCCGGCACGACCTCGGCCAGGACGCGGCCACCCTCGGCTGTGTGATCGCCGTCAGCGGGATCGGCGTGGTCGGCGCGGCCCTGGCCGCCGGGACACTGCGCCGGGTCTGCGGCTTCGGCGCCTGCTGGCTCGGCTCGGTGGCCCTGATCGCGGTGCCGTCGCGGGGGTCGGCGTCAGCCGGAGCGTGGCGGCGGTCGCCGTCCTGGCGGCCGTGTTCGTGTTCGGGACGACCCTCGGCGGGATCGTCTCGATGACCCTGCGCCAGGAGGTCACCCCGGACCGGCTGCTCGGCCGGGTCACCTCGGCCTTCTGGACCGTCCACAACGCCTCGGGCCCGGTGGGCGCGGCCGTGCTGACCGTCCTGGCCGCCCGGCGCGGGGTACCCGCCGTCAGCGTGGCCGCCGGGGCGTTCTGCCTGCTCATCGTCGTCGCGGGGCTGCTGACCCCGCTGCGGGGCGGCGGCCGGACCGCGGCCCGGCCGGCCGTGGCCGGGGCGTCGGTCCGGGCGCGTCAGCGCCGGTAGCCGGACCGGTCCGCCGCCCGGGGCGCCGTGCGGTGCCCCGGGCGGCGGCGGTCGTCCGGTCGTCCGGTCGTCCCGGATCAGAACCGGTTGGGTGAGGCGCCCGGGAAGCGCTGCGGCGACGACGGCACGAGGTCCGCCCGGCGCTCGTTGCCGCCCGGAGCGGCCTCGCAGGTCACGTCCTCGGCCGGCAGCTTTCCGGTGCCGAGGTAGGCGTTGACGGCGGCGTCCGCACAGGACTTGGGATCGGTGAGGTACACGCCGTGGCCCTCACCGCCGCGGACCAGGAGCATCCGCGAGCCCTTCAGGGCCCGGTGCAGGCCCTCGCCGCTGGTGAGCGGGGTCTGGGAGTCCCACTCGTTCTGCACCGTCAGCACGTTCGCCCCGGTGTTCATCTTCGTCGGGGGCTCGACGGGCCGCTGCCAGTACGCGCACGGCTTGATGTTGGACGCGAAGTCCCCGTACAGCGGGTACCTCGCCTTGTCCGCCGCGGCCTCCTTCGCGTACTGCTCGGGGTAGCGCGGCCATTCGACGTCCCCGCACACCACGGACCAGAACACGGCCGTGCCCGTGTCGGAGGAGGGCTCCGCCGCCGGCTTCAGCAGCCTGCGCTGCTCCGCGGGGAGCGTGGCGGGCCTGCCCTCGGCCGCGTCCTTCAGGGCCTTGACGGCCGGTGCCGCCTGCGCCGGGTAGAAGAACATGGCCCGCCCGGCGCGGATGTCGTCACCCGAGAACTTCTGTCCCTCGATCTCGATCGGCTCCCGGTCGGCCCGGGCGACCAGGTCCCAGAAGGTCTTGGACACCGCCTCCGGGGTGGCGCCGAGCCCGTACTCGGCGGAGCGCTCGGCCGTCCACTGCGCCCACCGCTTGAAGGCGGGCTCCGCCTCGGTCGCCCACACCTGCATCATGCCGCGCCAGGTCCGCTGCGGGTCGACGCCGCTGTCGAGCACGAAGCGGTCGGTGCGCTTCGGGAACATCTGCGTGTAGACCGCGCCGAGGTAGGTCCCGTACGAATAGCCCACGTAGCTGATCTTCTTCTCGCCGAGCGCCACGCGGATCGCGTCCATGTCGCGGGCGGTGTTGCGGGTGGTGATGAACGGCAGCACCGACCCGGACTTCTCACGGCACTTGTCGGCGACCCGGCGCGCCCACTCCACGTCCGAGGGGAAGGTCTCCTCCCGGTACGGCCGGTTGACGTCCTGCTCCGCATCGGTCAGCCCGCAGGTGATCGGGCTGCTGGCGCCGGTGCCGCGCGGGTCGAAGCCGATCAGGTCGTACTGGTCGCGGACCTCCTTCGGTATCAAGTCCCTTGCCATCAGCGGCATGTCGAGCCCGGTGCCGCCCGGACCGCCCGGGTTGAAGAGCAGCGCACCGTGCCGCTTGGCCGGGTTCTCGCTCTTGATCCGGGATATGGCGACGTCGATGGTGCGTCCCCGGGGCCGCCGGTAGTCGAGCGGCACCTTGAGGGTGGCGCACTCGTACGAGGCCGGCAGGTCGGCGCTGCACCGCGCCCATGCAGGCTTCTGCGGGGTGAACTCCGCCGCCGGGGCGGCCGAGGCCTGCGTGGCGGACAGCAGGGGGACGGAGGTGGCGAGGAGACCTGCGGCGGCGAGCGCCGGCCCGAGGCGTGTGATGTTCACGAAGAGCGGTTCCCTTCCCGTGAAGTCGGTGGCCCCACCACCCTGTTGCACGCCGAAGCCGGGCGGAATCCGTCCGAAGGCCCGGCTTGCATGCTCCTCGCGAATGACTGCATATTCGGACAACTGGCCGACATGCCAATGGTGTTGGCTCCGGAGTTCGGCGGCCGGCCGGCCGCCGTGTGCGGTGGGGGCCGTCAGGGCGGGGGCCGACGCGGGTCCGACCGGCCCCGCGG
>NZ_JACBGN010000111.1 GCF_013401435.1 Streptomyces sp. BR123 | reverse complement strand
GGCCGGGGCCGGTTAGGGCAGGCGGGGTTTCGGGCTGTCAGGTACGCACTTCGAGCAGTGGGACGAGCTGCTCGGCCGCGGTCATGGAACCGTGCATCCCGGCGAGCCCGGACTCGTTGGGCTCGTTCACGGACGCGGTGATCGCGACATCGGCGTGCGCGGCCGCGACCACGTCGCCGATCCGTCCGAGGACGCGCTCGTCGCACTCCCCCGGCGGCCCGAACCAGCCCAGTGCCAGGGCCTCTTCGCGGCTCGCGATCCAGAACCGGTCACCGAGCACCTCGCGCCACACCGTCAGCACGTCGGCCTCGGCGCCGGGCACGGCGTACACGTGCCGGGCACGGCCCTCGCCGCCGAGCAGGGCCACGCCCGCGCCCAGCTCCCAGTCCTCGTCGAAGTCGATGCGGGAGTCCTCGTCGAAGGGGACGTCCACCATGCCGTGGTCCGCGGTCACGTACAGCGCGGTGCGCGGCGGCAACTGCTCGGCGAGCCGCTGCACGAGCCGGTCGACGTACATCAGCTGGCCGCGCCAGGCGTCGGAGTCCACGCCGTGCCGGTGGCCGGCTCCGTCGAGCTCGCTGAAGTACGTGTAGACCAGCGAGCGGTCCCCCGCGGCGAGGCGCTCGGCCGCCAGGTCCATGCGCTCCTCGCCGGTCATCCGGCCGACGAAGGTGCCGCCGCTCAGCGCGATCTTGGTGAGCGGGGTGGTCTGGAAGGCGGGCGAGGACACCTGCGCAGTGGCCACCCCGGCCGCGTCGGCCAGCCGGAAGACGGTCGGGTACGGCTGCCAGGGCTCCGGCGGGGTCCACGGGTGCCAGCGGAGCTGGTTCATCAGCCCGCCGGTGGCCGGGTTGCGGACCGCGTAGCCGGGCAGGCCGTGGCGGGCCGGGGGGAGGCCGGTGCCGACGGAGGCCAGCGAGGTGGCGGTGGTCGCCGGGAAGCCCGCGGTGATCGGGCGGCCGGTGCCGCCGCGCGAGGTGCCCAGCAGGCTGGTCAGGTACGGGGCCTCGTCCGGATGGGCCTTTATCTGCTCCCAGCCCATGCCGTCGACCAGGAACACGCAGTTGCGGTCGGCCGGCGTCAGCTCGGTGATGGCGGCGGTGAAGCCGGGGACCCCCAGGCCGGCCACGAGGGTCGGCAGCAGGTCGGCGAGCGAGCCGGTGCCGTACTGCGGGACGGGGGCGCCTGCCAGGTCCAGCAGCTCGGGCTCGTCCCAGTTCGCGGGTGCGGAGTGGGACATCAGCGGGCGGAGGAGGCAGTCGCCGCGGTCGCCTCCGACAGCGCCTGGGCGAACAGGAGGGTCTGGCGGACCGCCTCGGGGCCGTCGCCGGCCTCGCTGACGCGCAGGCTGAGGTCGTCGGCGGTGGAGTTGCCGGTGTAGCCGTGGTCGGAGTCGCAGTTGGGGTCGCCGCAGGCGGCGGGCTCCAGGTCGATGCGGGAGACCGCGCCCCAGCCGATGGTCAGGACGACCTCGCGGGGCAGGGTGCCCGGGGTGTAGGACTCGGGGTTGGCGACGACGCGGCTGAGCACCACCGAGGAGATCCCGGACAGCTTCACCGACTCGGTGGAGGTGGTCGCGTACGGGGACGGGGACCCGGAGTCGGCGGCCTGCTCGTCGGTGTGGCTCACGATGAAGCGGTTGCCGGTCAGGACCAGCACGGTCACGTGTCGGCGCACCTCGTTGGAGTCGAACGTCGTCTCCTGGTGGACCAGGTACGACGAGATCGGCTCGCCGCCCACAGCGGCCTCCACGGCCTCTGCCACGAGGGCCGGGTAGTAGCCGCTGCGCTCGATCGCCGCGCGCAGCCCCTGGGTCGTCGTACCGGATTTCGCCATGGGGTCCATCCTAAGGCCCGCAGGGGGCGCCCCGGCCGCCCCCGGACGCCCTCAGTAGCTGGGGAGTGTCCGGGGCCCGAGATCGGTGCGGGCCGGGGGACGGGCGATGCGGACCACGGCGCTCAGCACCGAGAGGCCCTCGGTGGCGACGACGACGGGCTCCAGGGTGACGCCCACCACTTCCGGGTGGTCGTCCACGAGCCGGGAGAGGCGCAGGAGGAGTTCCTCCAGGGCCGGGGTGTCGACGGGATCGCTGCCGCGCCAGCCGAAGAGGAGCGGTGCGGTCCGGATGGACCGGATCAGTCCGGCGACGTCCCGGTCGGTGGCAGGCACGATCCGGTGGGCGGTGTCGCCGAGCAGCTCGGAGGCGACGCCGGCGAGCCCGAACGACAGGACGGCGCCGGCGGCCGGGTCGATGACGGACCGCACGACGGTGTCCACGCCCCGCGGGACCATGGCCTGGACCACGGGCAGCAGCTCGGCGGGCGAGCCGAGCAGGCCGGTCAGCTCGCCGTACGCGCGGCGCAGCGCGGCCTCGCCCGCCAGGTCGAGGCGTACGCCGCCCAGGTCGGCCCGGTGGCGCAGGTGCGGGGCGGTGGTCTTGAGCGCGACCGGGTAGCCGAGGGCCTCGGCGGCCTTGACCGCGGCGTCGGCGGTGGGCGCGGGCAGGGTCGGCAGCACCCGGATCCCGTACCGGGCGAGCAGCGCGGCGGCGTCGGCCTCGGAGAGGGTGAGCACGCCGTCACCGCCGCCGACCTCGGCCAGCAGCCCCCTGATCTGGACGGCGGCCCCACCCTCGTCGATGTCCTCGTACTCGGGGACGTGACCGGACTCGGCGTCGACCCGCCGCCACTGCCCGTAGCGGACGGCCTCGGCGACGGCCCGCACGGCGCGCTCGGCGGCCGGGTAGGCGGGGATGTGCACGTCGGCGCGGGAGAGGGACTCCACCAACTCCGCCAGCTCCACGTGGACGACCGCCACGGGCTTGCCGGGGTGCGCGGCGACGGCGTCGCGCAGCGCGTCGGCCAGGTCGTCGGCGCTCGCCCCCCCGTTCACCCACGGGATCGCCGTGACGACCACCGCGTCGTGGGACTCGGCGGCCAGGGCGGCGGCCAGGGCGCGGCCGAAGTCCGCCGCGGACGCCGCCGTGGTCAGGTCGAGCGGGGCACCGGGCCGCAGCCCCTGGGCCAGGCAGGCGTCGTACGTGAGGAAGCCGAGGGACTCCGAGTTGCCGAGGATCGCCACCCGCGGCCCGGCCGGCACCGGCTGCGAGGAGAGCAGCAGCCCCACGTCCACCAGCTCGGTCACCGTGTCGACCCGGATCACGCCGGCCTGCCGCAGCAGCGCGGAGACGGTGGCCTCCGGCAGCCTGGTCCCCGGGACCACGTGGCCGGCCGGGGTGTGGCGGCCTCCCTTGGCGACGACGACCGGCTTGACCGCTGCGGTGCGGCGCGCGAGCCGGGTGAACTTCCGCGGGTTGCCGAGGGTTTCGAGGTACATCAGGGCCACGTCGGTGGCCTCGTCCTCGTACCAGTACTGGAGGATGTCGTTGCCGGAGACGTCCGCCCGGTTGCCCGCGGACACGAAGGACGACAGCCCCGCTCCGCGCCGCAGCAGCGCGGACAGCAGCGCCATGCCGATCGCGCCGGACTGCGTGAACAGCCCGATGCGGCCGGGGACGGGGGCCGGCACCGGCGCGAGCGAGGCGTTCAGGCCCACCTCCGGGGCGGTGTTGATCACGCCGAAGGCGTTCGGCCCGATCAGCCGCATCCCGTACGAGCGCGCCTGGCGGACCAGTTCGCGCTGTCGGTCGAGCCCGGCCGGGCCGCTCTCCCCGTAGCCGGCGGACAGGACGACGAGGCCCTGGACGCCGTGCTCGCCGCAGTCGGCCACCACCCGGGGGACGCGCTCGGCGGGGACGGCGACGACCGCGAGGTCGACCGGGGCGTCGATGTCGCGGAGGGAGCGGTAGGCCCGTACGCCCTCCAGCAGGTCCCCTTCGACGCCGGGGGCGCGGGCCTCGTTCACGGCGTAGAGGCGGCCGCGGAATCCGCTGTCACGCAGGTTCCGCAGGGCCGCCGCTCCGACGCCGGCGCCGGAGCGGCTGACTCCGATGACCGCGACGGAGCCGGGGGCCAGCAGGCGCTGCACGGAGCGGGCCTCGGCGCGCTGTTCGCGGGCGCGCTGGACGGCCAGGGACTCGGCGGTGGGTTCGAGGTCGAGGGTGAGGTGGACGGAGCCGTCCTCGAAGCTGCGCTTCTGCTGGTAGCCGGCGTCCGTGAACACCTTGATCATCTTGGTGTTGGCGGGCAGCACCTCCGCCGCGAACCGGCGGATGCCCCGCTCCCGGGCGACGGCCCCGATGTGCTCCAGCAGCGCGGAGGCGACGCCGCGGCCCTGGTGGGCGTCCTGGACGAGGAAGGCGACCTCGGCCTCGTCGGCGGGGGCGGAGGCGGGGCGGCCGTCGGGGCCGATGCGGTCGTAGCGGACGGTGCCGATGAACTCCCCGCCGACGGTGGCCGCGAGGCCGACGCGGTCCACGTAGTCGTGGTGCGTGAAGCGGCGCACGTCGCGGTCGGAGAGCCGGGGGTGGGGGGCGAAGAAGCGGTAGTACTTCGACTCGTCGGATACCTGGTCGTAGAAGTCGACCAGCCGCCCGGCGTCCTCGGTGGTGATGGGCCTGATGCGGGCGGTGCCGCCGTCCCTCAGGACGACGTCGGCTTCCCAGTGGGCCGGGTACGAGGGGTCCGACGCGGTGGTCATGCGGTGATCCTAAGCCCAGGGCGGGCGGGACAGCCCCTGCGCGGCGCGCAGGGCAACGCCGGGCGAACCGGTGCAAGCTGGGGTACGTCGAGCCGCGGGAGATCCGGTCGGAGGTCGATCGGAGATCCGGTCGGAGGTCGGCCGGAGGCCGGTCGGCGGTCGAGGGCAGGTCGGCCGGAGCACGCGGGGCGTCGTGAGAGACTGGTCTAGACAACCGTGAGAACCTGAAGGGCATCACCATGGCAGAGCGCCGCGTCAACGTCGGCTGGACCGAGGGCCTGCACGCCCGTCCCGCCTCGATCTTCGTCCGCGCGACGACCGCTTCCGGCGTCCCGGTGACCATCGCCAAGGCCGACGGGAACCCCGTCAACGCCGCCTCCATGCTGGCGGTGCTGGGCCTGGGCGCACAGGGCGGCGAGGAGATCGTCCTGGCGTCCGACGCCGAGGGCGCCGAGGTCGCACTGGACCGCCTCGCGAAGCTGGTCGCCGAGGGACTGGAGGAACTCCCCGAGACCGTCTGACCCTTCGGGTTCGCACCGCACGGACGGCGGGGCCGCGGCTTCCGGATGATTCCGGGGCCGCGGCTTCACTGTTTTACGCCCGGTCCTCACCACAGGATTTCCGGGGCCGCCCCGGGGGCCCGGAATTCACATCAGCCTGCCGGGAAAGGCTGGCGGAAATAACGGGCGGAAACAGCGGGCGGAAATAGCGGGCGCGGGCGCTAAATGCCCGGTCGCGGCGGCATCCCCATTCATACGCCGCTCCTGTTAATGGGAGCGGCTCATCGTGTTTACGGCAGGTTGCGAAGTCCTCACCCGCAGCCGGTAGGCCCCGGTCGTCCGGTCGGCGTGGACCGCCGTCAGCGCCTTCGCCCGCTCGGCGTCCCCGCGCGCCACCGCGTCCACGATGGCACCGTGCTCCGCCCAGCACTCCGCCGGCCGGGCCGGGGCCTGCACGGTGTACATCCAGGCGACCTTGTGCCGCATCTGGGTGAGCAGCGTGATCAGCCCGGGACTGGCGGAGGCCTGCGCCAGGGTCTCGTGGAACCAGCTCCCCAGCGCCCGCAGGTCCTCGCCCTGCCCCTGCCTGGCCCGCTCCTGGCCCAGTCTGACCAGCCCGCGCAGCACCTTGAGGTGGCCCTCGCTGCGCCGGCGTGCGGCCCGCGAGGCCGCCAGCGGTTCCAGCAGCATCCGCAGCTCCAGCAGGTCGGCCGCCTCCTGCTCGGTGGGCTCGGCGACGCAGGCGCCCGCGTGGCGGCGGGTGGTCACGAAGCCCTCGGACTCCAGCGTCCGCAGCGCCTCGCGGACCGGTACGCGCGAGACGCCGTAGCGGCGGGCCAGCACCTCCTCGGTCAGCCTGCCGCCCGGTTCGAACACCCCGGAGACGATGTCGTCGCGGATTGCAGTGCATACCGCGTGCGCGGGAATACGCAAGACGGGACCTCCGCTTGTTTCCGATTGCCGGCGACAATGCCGTGACCGTACTGGGATCGTACGGGGACTCTATTGCAACCCGCGGAATTTTCCGAGCCGGGACGGAAATCGGGGGGATTTACGGGCCACGACGCCGAAGGCCCCGGCTCGGTGAGCCGGGGCCTTCGGGCGAAGCGTGTGCCTGTGGTGGCGCGTGCGTGGCGCGCTTGGATCAGAGACTGACGCCGTGCGAACGCAGGTACGAGATCGGGTCGATGTCCGAGCCGTAGGAGGCGCCGGTGCGGGCCTCGAAGTGCAGGTGCGGGCCGCTGGAGTTGCCGGTGGAGCCCGACAGGCCGATCTGCTGGCCGGGGGTGACCTGCTGGCCGACGGAGACGCTCAGCGAGGACAGGTGGCCGTACTGCGTGTACGTGCCGTCGGCGTGCTTGATGACGACGTTGTTGCCGTACGCGCCGCCCCAGCCGGCCTCGACGACGGTGCCGAGGCCCACCGCGTGCACGGAGGTGCCGGACGCCGCGTGGAAGTCGATGCCGGTGTGGCTGCCGGAGGACCACATGCCGCCGCCCGCGCGGTACTGGGTGGAGACGTAGGAGTCCTCGAGCGGGGAGACGAAGGTGTTGAGGCGCTTGCGCTCCTCCTCGCGGGCGGCGCGCTCGGCGGCCTCGCGTTCGGCCTTCGCCTTCTCCTCGGCCTTCTGCTTGGCCTCGGCGGCCCGGGCCTTCGCGTCGGCCTCGGCCTTCTCCTTGGCGGCGACGGCCTCTGCGGCGGCGCTCTGCGCCTCGGCCTGGGCCTCGACGTCGGCGGCGACGTCCGCGGCGGTGACGACCGCGTTGAGCCCGGTGTCCTCCATGGAGGGGGCCTTGTCCGAAGCGGCGAACGCCGGGCCCGCGAGGGTGCCCACGACACCGGTGGTCGCGAGGGCGGCCACACCGGCGTAACCGGCGGTCTTGCGGCTCAGACGGCTGGAACCACGGTGCTTGCCGGCGGCACGGCTGCCAAAGGCCATGAGGAGGCTGATCCTTTCCTTCCTTCTCGCCTACCGGGTTAGCTGACGGGTTCGGAGCAGGAAGGTCTCCTACGGGCCCCTCTGGCGAGGCGGCCCGATTCACCCCAGGGACGTGTGGGTCCCCGGCTCCCCAGGCTCGCGCCTGACGGGGACTCGGCGATCGCTGTCCGGTGCCGCGGGTGCGGCGCGTACCAACTGACGAACAGCACGGCCGACGCTAGGCGGATCATTCGTCAATCACCAAACGGTCACGGACTTTTGTTGCGCACGCCACACCGCATAAGCCAGCCTTCCGGCCAAACAGACATAAGGGGCTTCGGCGGACAAGCCGCCGAAGCCCCTTGAATCACCCGTCAGTTGCCTGCGGGCGGAGGACGCCGTCAGTTGCCGACGACGGTGACCTCACCGATTCCGAGGGCCCGCACCGGCTCCTCGATCTGCGCGGCGTCACCCACCAGCACGGTGACCAGGCGGTCCACCGGGAAGGCCTTCACCACCGCCGTGGTCGCCTCCACCGTGCCCGTCGCGGCGAGCTGCGCGTACAACTGCGCCTGGTAGTCGTCCGGAAGCTGCTGCTCCACCTGGTCCGCCAGCGTGCCGGCGACGGCCGCGGCCGTCTCGAACTTCAGCGGGGCCACGCCCACCAGGTTCTGCACGGCGACGTCCCGTTCGGCATCGGTCAGGCCGCCCTCGGCGAGGGTGCGCAGCACCTTCCACAGGTCGTCCAGGGCCGGGCCCGTGTTGGGGGTGTCCACCGAGCCGCTGATGGCGAGCATCGAGGCGCCCCGGCCGTCGGCCGTGGAGCGCAGCACCTGGCCGAAGGCGCGCACGCCGTAGGTGTAGCCCTTCTCCTCGCGCAGCACCTTGTCCAGGCGCGAGGTGAGCGTGCCGCCCAGGCAGTACGTGCCGAGCACCTGCGCCGCCCACACCGTGTCGTGCCGGTCCGGCCCGATCCGGCCGATGAGCAGCTGCGTCTGCACCGCTCCGGGCCGGTCGACGATGACCACGCGGCCGGTGTCGTCGGCGGTGACCGGCGGCACCTCCACCGGCCGGCCGGCAGTGCCCGTCCAGGCGCCCAGGGTGTCCGCCAGCACGGCGTCCAGGTCGACGCCGGTCAGATCGCCGACGATCACGGCGGTCGCGCCGGCGGGGCGCACGTGGGCCTCGTAGAAGGCGCGTACGGCCGCGGAGTCGATCCGGGCCACCGTCTCCTCGGTGCCCTGGCGCGGGCGGGACATCCGCAGGTCGGCGGGGAAGAGCCGGCGGTAGAGCTCCTTGGCGGCGCGCCGCTGCGGGTTGGCCAGCTCGTGCGGGATCTCGTCGAGGCGGTTGCGGACCAGGCGGTCCACCTCGCTGTCGGCGAAGGCGGGCGCCCGCAGGGCCTCGGCGAGCAGGCCCACGGCCCTCGGCAGCCGGGAGACGGGGACCTCCAGGGAGACGCGCACGCCCGCATGGTCGGCGTGCGCGTCGAGGGTGGCTCCGCACCGCTCCAGCTCGGCGGCGAACTCCTCGGCGGTGTGCTTGTCGGTGCCCTCCGACAGGGCACGGGCCATGATCGTGGCCACGCCGTCCAGGCCGGCGGGCTCGGCGTCCAGCGGGGCGGTGAGGTTGATCTCGACGGCCACCACCTGCTGGCCCGGCCGGTGGCATCGCAGCACGGTCAGGCCGTTGGGCAGGGAGCCGCGCTCGGGGGCCGGGAAGGCCCACGGCCGGGGCTGCCCGGCCTGGGGGCGCGGGTGGAAGGTCATCGTGACGGCTGCGGTGTCGCTCACTGCTCCGCCCCCTCGTTCTCGTTCTCGGTCGCTTCGGCGTCTTCTGCGGCGTCTGCGCCCTCGGCGGCCTCGGCCGCGAGGGGCTCGTACACCAGCACCGCGCGGTTGTCGGGGCGCAGCCGGGCCGCGGCCACGGCCTGGACCTCCTCGGCGGTGACGTCGAGGAGCCGCCGGACGGCGGTCAGCGCCAGCTGCGGGTCACCGAACAGCACCGCGAAGCGGCACAGTTCGTCGGCGCGGCCCGCCACCGTGCCCAGGCGGTCCAGCCACTCGCGCTCCAGCTGGGCCTGCGCGCGCTCCATCTCCTCGGCGGTCGGGCCCTCGGCGGCGAACCGCGCGAGCTCGTCGTCCACGGCCGCCTCGATGGCGGGCACCTCGACCCCGCTGGAGGTCTTCACGTCCAGCCAGCCCAGGGAGGGCGCGCCGGCCAGGCGGAGCATGCCGAAGCCGGCCGCGACGGCCGTCTGGTCGCGGCGTACCAGGCGGTTGTGCAGGCGGGAGGACTCGCCGCCGCCCAGGATGGTCAGGGCCACGTCCGCGGCGTCGCACTCGCGCGTGCCGTCGTGCGGGAGCCGGTAGGCGGCCATCAGCGCGCGGGCGGGGACGTCCTCGACGATCTCCTCGCGGAGCTCGCCGCCCATGGTGTCCGGCAGCGTGCCGTCGCGCGGCGGCTGCTTGCCCTCGTGGCCGGGGATGGTGCCGAAGTACTTCTCGATCCACGCGAGCGTCTCGGCGGGGTCGATGTCGCCGACGACCGACAGCACCGCGTTGTTGGGCGCGTAGTACGTGCGGAAGAACGCGCGGGCGTCCTCCAGCGAGGCCGCGTCCAGGTCGGCCATCGAGCCGATCGGGGTGTGGTGGTACGGGTGGGGCTCGGGGTAGGCGAGCGCCGTGAGCCGCTCGAACGCCGTGCCGTAGGGGACGTTGTCGTAGCGCTGGCGGCGCTCGTTCTTGACGACGTCGCGCTGGTTCTCCATGGACTCGTCGTCCAGGGCGGCCAGCAGCGAGCCCATCCGGTCCGCCTCCAGCCACAGGGCGAGCTCCAGCTGGTGGGCCGGCATGGTCTCGAAGTAGTTGGTGCGCTCGAAGCTCGTCGTGCCGTTCAAGGACCCGCCCGCACCCTGGACCATCTCGAAGTGGCCGTTGCCGGGTACGCTCGCGGAGCCCTGGAACATCAGGTGCTCGAAGAGGTGAGCCAGACCTGTGCGTCCCTTGACTTCGTGCCGCGAGCCGACGTCGTACCAGAGGCAGACCGCGGCGACCGGGGTCAGGTGATCCTCGGACAGCACCACGCGCAGGCCGTTGGCCAGCCGGTGTTCCGTCGCTGTCAGGCCTCCGGAGCCGGCCTGGGCTGTGGCCGTGTGACCCATGGGCATGTGGTCCCTTCGATCGCGATGCAGAGAATTCCGTCAGACCTGCCACTGTATGCAAGCGCGCCGGGCACCGGAGAAGTTCCCGGCGCACGCCTGGGTCGGGGTCGGGCCTGTCGGTGCCTCGGGACACAATGGTCGCGACGACCCACGTCAGCCCCTGTCACCAGACCGGCCGATCCACCGGAACCACCCGGACCCGTCCGACCCAGCCAGACCCCCAGCACACCTTCTTTCTTGGTTAAGGAGCCGCGCAGCGATGGCCCGCCGCAGCACGAAGACCCCGCCGCCGGAGGAGTTCGAGGAGAACATCCTCGACATCGACGTCGTCGACGAGATGCAGGGCTCCTTCCTCGAGTACGCGTACTCGGTGATCTACTCCCGGGCCCTGCCCGACGCCCGGGACGGCATGAAGCCGGTGCACCGGCGCATCGTCTACCAGATGAGCGAGATGGGCCTGCGCCCCGACCGCGGCTACGTGAAGTGCGCCCGCGTCGTCGGCGAGGTCATGGGCAAGCTCCACCCGCACGGCGACGCGTCGATCTACGACGCCCTCGTGCGCATGGCCCAGCCCTTCTCCATGCGGCTCCCGCTGGTCGACGGCCACGGCAACTTCGGTTCGCTGGGCAACGACGACCCGCCGGCCGCCATGCGCTACACCGAATGCCGCATGGCCGACGCCACGTCGCTGATGACGGAGTCGATCGACGAGGACACCGTCGACTTCACCGCCAACTACGACGGCCAGGAGCGGGAGCCGGTCGCACTGCCCGCCGCATACCCGAACCTGCTGGTCAACGGCGCATCCGGGATCGCGGTCGGCATGGCGACCAACATGCCCCCGCACAACCTGGGCGAGGTCATCGCAGCCGCCCGCCACCTGATCCGCTACCCGCACGCGGACCTGGAGGCGCTGATGCGCTTCGTGCCGGGTCCGGACCTGCCCACCGGCGGCAAGATCGTCGGCCTGTCGGGGATCAAGGACGCCTACGAGAAGGGCCGCGGCACCTTCAGGATCCGCGCGACGGTGTCGGTGGAGAACGTCTCCGCGCGCCGCAAGGGCCTGGTCGTCACCGAACTGCCCTTCACGGTCGGCCCCGAGAAGGTCGTCGCGAAGATCAAGGACCTGGTCGGCTCGAAGAAGCTGCAGGGCATCGCCGATGTCAAGGACCTCACCGACCGCGCCCACGGCCTGCGCCTGGTCATCGAGATCAAGAACGGCTTCCACCCGGAAGCCGTCCTGGAGCAGCTCTACAAGCTGACGCCGATGGAGGAGTCCTTCGGCATCAACAACGTCGCCCTGGTCGACGGCCAGCCGCTGACGCTGGGCCTGAAGGAACTGCTGGAGGTCTACCTGGACCACCGCTTCGAGGTCGTGCGCCGGCGCAGCGAGTTCCGCCGCGGCAAGCGCCGCGACCGGCTCCACCTGGTCGAGGGCCTGCTGGTGGCCCTCCTCGACATCGACGAGGTCATCCGGATCATCCGGGACAGCGACAACTCGGCCCAGGCCAAGGAGCGGCTCGTGGAGCGCTTCTCCCTGAGCGAGGTCCAGACCCAGTACATCCTGGACACCCCGCTGCGCCGCCTGACCCGCTTCGACCGCATCGAGCTGGAGTCCGAGCGCGACCGCCTGACCGCCGAGATCGAGGAGCTGACCCGGATCCTGGAGTCCGACGCCGAGCTGCGCAAGCTGGTCTCCGGGGAACTGGCCGCGGTCGCGAAGAAGTTCGGCACCGAGCGGCGTACGGTCCTGCTGGAGTCGGCGGGCACCTCCGTCGCGGCGGTCCCGCTGGAGGTCGCGGACGACCCGTGCCGCGTCCTGCTGTCCTCGACGGGCCTGCTGGCGCGGACGGCCACCGGCGACCCGGTGGTGGCGGAGGAGGGCGCTGCCCGCTCCAAGCACGACCTGATCGTCTCGCAGGTGGCTGCCACGGCCCGCGGCGACATCGGGGCGGTCACCTCCCACGGGCGGCTGCTGAGGCTGTCGGTGATCGACCTGCCGCAGCTCCCCGACACGCACGCCGCGCCGAACCTGGCGGGCGGCGCCGCGCTGACCGAGTTCCTCTCCGGGCTCGCGCCCGACGAGAAGGTGGTCTGCCTGACCACCCTGGACGAGTCCGCGCAGGGCCTGGCGCTCGGCACCGAGCAGGGCGTGGTCAAGCGGGTCGTGCCCGACTACCCGGCCAACAAGGACGAGCTGGAGGTCATCACCCTCAAGGAAGGCGACCGCATCGTCGGCGCGGTCGAGCTGCGCACCGGTGAGGAGGACCTGGTCTTCATCACCGACGACGCCCAGCTGCTGCGCTACCAGGCGAGCCAGGTGCGCCCGCAGGGCCGCCCGGCCGGCGGCATGGCGGGCATCAAGCTCTCCGCCGGCGCCAAGGTGATCCACTTCTCGGCGGTGGACCCGGCGCGGGACGCCCTGGTGCTCACGGTGGCCGGCTCGCACGGCACGCTGGACGGGTCGGCCCGGTCCGGGAAGCTGACCCCGTTCGACCAGTTCCCGCGCAAGGGCCGCGCCACCGGCGGCGTCCGCTGCCAGCGGTTCCTGAAGGGCGAGGAGCTGCTGACCCTGGCATGGGCGGGGAACGCACCGGCCCGCGCCGCGGCCGCCAACGGGACTCCGGCCGAACTGCCGGCCGTGGACCCGCGTCGCGACGGCTCGGGAACCGTGCTGCCCGCGGAGATCGCGGTGCTGGCGGGAGCCGCGCTGTAGCCGTCGCCGTAGGGCAGGGTGCCGCCCGCCGACTAGTGTTTTCCCGGTACATGCCGGTGGGGGGAGAACACAGCTGATGAGCCGTCGGTCGAGCAGCGGACTGATCGGCGTCTGGGCCGAGGCCCAGCGCCAGCAGCAGCAGGCGTACGTGATCCAGCAGCGGGAGGCCGAACGCCGGCAGCGGGCCTACGAGCGGGAGGTGGCCCGGAGCCAGCGCGAGCAGCAGGCGGCCTACCGCCAGCATCGTGAGGCCGAGGCGCGGCGGCGAACGGAGCGCCTCGACGCCGAGGTCGCGGCCCTGCAGGGGCTGTTGGCCGCGGGCTGCCGGGCGCCGGCGTTCCGGATGGCCGCGCTGGTGAGGTCCGAGCAGCTCGAACCGTTCAACCCCGGCACACTGGCGCACCCGGTGCCGATGCCGCGCCTGGAGCAGTTCCAGCAGCAGAGCAGCGGCTGGACGTTCGGCTCGAACCGGCGGGCGCAGGCGGAGCGGGAGGCGCACGCCCGGTACACCCAGGCCTGGCAGGCGGCGCACGCCGCAGAGGCACAGCGGCAGCAGCATCTGGCCGCGTACCGGCAGCAGTACGACCGCTGGGCGGCGGAGCAGCTCGCCGGCATCCGCCGGCACAACAACGGCCTCACCGAGCTGGGCGGGGCGCTGCGCGCGGGCGAAGCGGAAGCGGTGGTGGAGTACTTCTCCGCCGCTCTGTACGCCTCGGCGGCCTGGCCCGAGGGTCTGCCGAGGCAGGTGTCGGCCGCCTACGATCCGGGGCCCGGGCAGTTGGTGCTCGACTGGGAGCTGCCGCGGTACGAGGTGGTGCCGGCGGCCAAGTCGGTGCGGTACATGCCGAGCACGGACCAGGACAAGGAGACGGCCCGCCCGGCCACGCAGCGGCGGGCGCTCTACCGGGACCTGCTGGCGCAGTGCGTGCTCCTGGTGGTGCGCGAGCTGTACGCGGCGGACGAGTTCGGCGTGCTGGACTCGGTCGTGGTGAACGGTTTCGTGGACGACCACGATCCGGTGACGGGGCGGGAGGCGCAGCTCGTTCTCGCCACGGTGTCGGCGGCGCGGTCCGCCTTCGAGGGCCTGCGGCTGGAGCAGGTGAGCGCGGTGGACTGCCTGGTCGACGGGTTGCGGGGGCAGCTGTCGGCCCGGCCCGACCAAATGGCCGTCGTACGCCCGGGCCGGCGCCCGGCCGAAGTCGGCGCCGTCGTCAGCCATGGCGGCCATGCGGGTGACGGCGGAGACGAGCCGGACCTCTTCGAGATGGACCCGATCGACTTCGAGAACCTGGTCGCGGAGCTGTTCCGGGCGATGGGCATGGAGGCGGTGACCACGCAGCGGTCGGGTGACGGCGGGGTGGACGTGGAGGCGCTGGACCCGGCGCCGATCCGAGGCGGGCGGATCGTGGTGCAGGTCAAGCGCTACCGGAACACGGTGCCTCCGACAGCCGTGCGCGATCTGTACGGCACGGTCCAGGACAAGGGGGCGAACAAGGGGGTGCTGGTCACCACCGCGTCCTTCGGGCCCGGGTCGTACACCTTTGCCAACGGCAAGCCGCTGGAATTGGTTCCCGGGACCGCCCTGGTGGAGCTGTTGCACCAGCACGGGCTGCGGGGCCGGCTCGGCCCGGCCGGCGGCGCCGCGGCCGGTGCGCCGGGCCGGAGGGCGGCCGGACGCGCGCCCGGGAACGCCGCCGCCGGTACCTCCGATGCCGCCGGTGCCGCCGCCCCGGACCACAATGTGCTGGGCATGTCCTGGGCCGGCTCGGTCGCGCTGGACGTGTGCGCGCTGGTCTGCCAGGGCGGGCGGGTGCTGAGCGAGGACCACCTCGTCTTCTTCAACAACCCGCGGACCCCGGACGGTTCCGTGCGGGCCCGCGCGGACGCGGCCCCCGACAAGGCCGCGCTGGAGGTCTCCTTCGACGCGCTGCCGCAGCCCGCGGACCGGCTGGTCCTGGTCGCCGCGGTCGACCCGGAGGCCGCTCCGCACGCCGACCTGGCCGGCTTCACCGATGCCCGGATCCGGCTGCTCGCCGCCGACGGCACCGAGCTCGGCACGCTGGACGTCTCCGATGGTCGCCCGGGCGAAACCGCCCTGGTCCTGGGCTCGTTCCGGCGGCGCGCCAACGGCGACTGGGACTTCGTGGCGGGAGGCAAGGGCTACCGCGGCGGTCTGGCGGACCTGCTGGGCGACCACGGCGTCGAGGTCGCCTGAGCGGGCTCCGCGGGGGCTCCCGCCGGGCGCGTACGCGCGGAGATCAGACCTCCGCGGGCTGCGAGGTCCCGAACCCGGGGTCGGGATCCGCGTCGCAGCCGGTCCCGTCCGGATTCCCGACGAGGTTCTCGAACCCTCCCCCAGCTGCCTCGGCTCCGTCGACGCGGCCGTCCCCGTCCTCGTCCTCGGTGCGCGGGGGCCTGGCGACGTACCGCAGGACGCCCCACATGGCCTCCGGGCCCGCGTCCTGCGGCGACGGCTCGCGGCAGGCCTCCAGCCCGCGCAGCAGGGCGGGGCCGTCGGTGCCGGACCCGATCAGGACGAGCCGGGTCAGCCGCGGTTCGCCGCGGCCCCAGGGGCCGGGGGCGAAGCGCAGGAACCGGCCGACGGCGTGGACCTCGTAGCGCTCCTCGTGGCCGGGGACGCCGAAGTAGACGAAGCCCTTGATCCGGTAGAGCCCGGCCGGGCGGCTGTCGAGGAAGTCGATGAACCGCCGCGGGCTCAGGGCCTGCTCGGACACGAACTCCGTGCTCGTGTACAGCGTGTGGGCGTGGCCGCAGTGGCCCGCGCACCCGCTGTGGTCCCAGCCGCCGGAGCCCCCGGCTCCGTCGGTGCCTCCGTGTCCGGTGTCCCGGGCCTCCGCGATGAGGTCCTCGAAGGAAAGCTGGCCCCGCGTCTCGGTCCACGGGCGGCGGTCGAAGAGCAGCTCGGGGTCGATGCGGCCGTGGTCGGCGGCGGCAACGGGGATGCCCGGGCACAGGGTGGCCAGTTCGGCCTCGATCCGGGCGCGCTCGGCCTCGTCGACGCGGTCGGTCTTGTTCAGCACCACCAGGTCCGCGGCGGCGAGGTGGCGGTCGGTCTCCGGATGGCGGGACCGGGTCGCGTCGAACTCGGCGGCGTCCACGACCTGCACCAGGCCGCCGTACCGGATCGCCGGGTTCTCGCTGGCCACCAGCATCCGGATCATCTCCTGGGGCTCGGCCAGCCCGCTCGCCTCGATGACGATCACGTCGATGCGGTGGACGGGTGCGGAGAGCTTCTCCAGGTACGCGTCGAGCTCGCTGCCGTCGACGGCGCAGCACAGGCAGCCGCCGCCGAGGGAGACCATCGAGTCGCCGACCTGGCCGGCCACCGACATCGCGTCGATCTCGATGGACCCGAAGTCGTTGACGACGACGCCGATGCGGGTGCCGCCGCGGTTGGCCAGGAGGTGGTTGAGCAGGGTCGTCTTGCCGGATCCCAGGAATCCGGCGAGGACGACGACGGGGATGGGCGTGACGGACAGATCGGGCTGGCTGCTGTTCACCAGGCCGATCGTACCCAGGCCGGAAGCGGAACCGGCCGGGGCGGCGGCGGCCCGACGTAGCGGGCGGCCGGACGGATGATTTTCGAGTCGGCGGCCTGTTCCAGGACGTTCGCGCTCCAGCCGACCACGCGGGCCGCGCAGAACGTGGGGGTGAACATCTCGCGCGGCAGCCCGCACAACTCCATCACCACGCCCGCGTAGAACTCGACGTTCGTGTGCAGCTCCCGGCCCGGCTTGAGCTCGGCCAGGATCGCCTCCACCTGCTGCTCGACCTCCACCGCGAAGTCCACGAGCGGCCCGCCGAACCGGAGGGCGATGCCGCGCAGCATCCGGGAGCGCGGGTCCTCGGTGCGGTACACCGGGTGGCCGAAGCCCATGATCCGGTCCCCGGCGAGCACCCGCTCGCGGATCCAGGAGTCGATGCGGTCGGCCGTGCCGATGGCGTCCAGGGTGTCCAGGGCCCGGCTGGGGGCCCCGCCGTGCAGCGGCCCGGAGAGTGCGCCGATCGCCCCGGTGAGGCACGCGGCGACGTCCGCGCCGGTGGAGGCGATGACGCGGGCGGTGAAGGTCGAGGCGTTGAAGCCGTGGTCGACGGTGGAGATCAGGTACTGCTCGACCGCCCGGACCCTGACGGGGTCCGGTTCCCGGCCGCTGAGCATGTACAGGTAGTTCGCGGCGTAGGGGAGGTCGTCGCGCGGCTCCACCGGTTCCAGCCCCTGCCCGAGCCGGTGCAGGGCCGTGAGCAGGGTCGGTACGGCGGCGCAGGCGGCCAATGCGTCGGCGGCCCGCCGCTGGGGGTCGAGGTCGTACACGGGCCGGAATCCCGCGGAGGCGCCCAGCAGGGAAAGCGCGGTCCGCAGTCCGGCGAGCGGGCCGGAGAGCGCGGTGGCCCGGGCGAGCGCGGGCAGTGCGTCGCGCACCTCGGCGGGGAGCCGGCGCAGCGGGACGGTCTCGGCGGCGAAGGCGGCCTGCTCGGCGGCGTCCGCCGGCAGGGTGCCGCGGAACATCAGGTGCCACACGTCTTCGAAGCTGCGGCGCTCCGCGAGCTCGACGGCGGAGTACTGGCGGTAGTGGTAGAAGCCCTCGCGGCCTCGGACGTCGCCGAGTCCGGTTTCGGTGACCACGACGCCCGCGAGTCCGCGGGGCACATCGACTGTCGTATCCATGGATCGACCATCCATGATGGATCGAATCCTTGTCAACGTTGATCGAATCAATATGTATAGGGTGACTGTCATGGACGATCAGGCGCACGGCGGACGACGGCTCACCACCCGGCAGGCGGCGGAGCTGCTCGGGGTGAAGCCGGCGACCGTGTACGCGTACGTCAGCCGGGGCCAGCTCACCAGCCGCCGCGACGCCGTGGGCCGCGGCAGCACCTTCGACGCGGCCGAGGTGGAGGCCCTGGCCCGGCGCAGTCGGCGCGAGGCCGCGGCACCTGCGGGCGGGGAGCTCTCGGTACGGACCTCGCTCACGCTCATCGAACCCGACCGGTACTGGTTCCGCGGCGTGGACGCCGTGGAACTCGCCTCGCGGTACTGCTACGAGGAGGTCGCGGAGTGGCTCTGGACGGGGTCCCTGCCGCGCGGGGCCCGCTTCACGGCTCCCGGCGGGCAGCTCGCGGCCGCCCGGCACGCCGTGGCCGCCCTGCCCGAACACGCCGGGCCGATCGACCGCCTGCGGGTGGCCACCGCCGCGGCCGCGGTGGCGGATCCGCTGCGCTTCGACCTGTCCGCGGAAGCCGTGCTCGGCTCCGCCCGCTGCCTGATCCCGACCCTGGTCGGGGCCCTGCCGGTGGCCGGACGGGCAACAGGAGCCGCGGCCGGGCAGCCGGACGGGGAGCGGACCGGGACGGCGGACGGCGGGCTGCTGGCGGAGCGGCTGTGGCCCCGGCTGACCGCCCGGGATCCGGAAGCGGCTGCCCTGGACGCCCTCGACCTGGCCCTCGCCCTGCTCATCGACCACGACCTGGCCGCCTCCACCCTGGCCGTACGGGTCGCCGCCTCGGCGCGGGCCCACCCGTACGCGGCGGTCTCCGCGGGGCTGGGCGTCCTCGAAGGGCCACTGCACGGCGCGGCCGGGCGGCTCGCCCACCGAACGCTGGCAGAGGTCCTGGACCGGGGCGCGGCCGCACCCGTCGTCGTCGACCACCTCCGCGCCGGGCGGCGGGTCCCCGGGCTCGGACACCGGCTGTACGAGGGCGAGGACCCCCGGGCCACGGCCCTGTTCGCCCGGCTGGAGGGCGTGCCGGCGGCACGGCCGGCGCTTGCGGCCGCGCGGGAGCTGGTCGCCACGACGGCCGCGCGGCAGGACGGGCTGCACGCCAATGTGGACCTGGCCCTGGCCGTGCTGACGGTGTCCTGCGGCATGCCGGCGGAGGCCGGGGAGACCGTCTTCGCCGTGGCCCGGACCGCGGGCTGGATGGCGCACGCCCTGGAGGAGTACGAGGAACGGCCGCTGCGCATGCGGCCGAGCGGGCAGTACCGGGGCCCGCGCCCGCCGCAGCCGATGCCCTGACAGGGCCGGATCCCTGCTCCGGCCAGGGGGCGGCAGGGTGGGCTGGGCCACAGCCGGCGCCCGCGGCAGGCGGAGCCATTCCACTTGTGCCGAAGCCGACCTACGGTTGCTGGTCATGCGGTTCCCCTCCATGAGCGCTCGGCGCATCGGGCTGCCCAGACGGGCCGTCTCGCAGATCCTGCTCACCCAGCTGGCCATCGCCGCCGGTGTCGCCGTGCTGGCCACGGGGCTTTTCCTGGCCCCGCTCGGCGCACAGCTCGACGACCAGGCCATGCGCCGCGCCCTGGCCATCGCCCAGAGCGCCGCCGCCGACCCGGCCCTGGCCGCCGGCCTGCTGGACTCCGGGCCGACCGCGGACGGCCCGGTACAGGCCGGGGCCGAGCGGATCCGCCGGGCCACCGGCGCCGAGTACGTGGTCGTCATGGACCTCGACGGGATCCGCCGCTCACACCCCTCCCCCGACCGGATCGGCCTGCACGTCTCCACCGACCCGAGCGACGCCCTCGCCGGCCGCGAGGTCATGGAGATAGACGACGGGACCCTGGGCCGCACCGCCCGCGGCAAGGTCCCGCTCGTCGCCGCCGACGGCGAGATCGTCGGCGCCGTCTCCGTCGGCATCTCCTACGACAGCGTCCGAGACCGGCTGCTCGGCGCCATCCCCGGCCTGCTGGCGTATGCGGGCGGCGCCCTGGCAGCGGGCGCCCTCGCCGCCTACCTGCTGTCCCGCCGGATCCAGCGCCAGACGCACGACCTGGCCTTCTCCGATATCGCCGGGCTGCTCGCCGAACGCGAGGCCATGCTGCACTCCATCCGCGAAGGAGTGATCGCCCTCGATCGCGCCGGCCGGATCCGGCTGGTCAACGACGAGGCCGCCCGCCTGCTGGGCCTCACGCCGGACAGCGCCGGCACGCTCGCCGGCAGCCCGCTCGCCGAGGTGCTCGGCGAGGGCCGCACCGCCGACGTCCTCACCGGCCGCGTCACCGGCCGGGACCTGCTCACCGTCCAGGGCTCCCGCGTCCTCGTCGCCAACCGGATGCCCACCGAGGACGGCGGAGCCGTGGCCACCCTGCGCGACCGCACCGAGCTGGAGCACCTGCGCCGCGAGCTCGACTCCACCCAGGGCCTGATCGATGCCCTCCGCGCACAGGACCACGAGCACGCCAACCGCCTCCACACCCTCCTCGGCCTGCTGGAACTCGGCCTGCAGGAGGAGGCGGTGGAATTCGTGGCCGAGGTCGTCGGCGGCCACCGCAGCACCGCCGAACAGGTCACCGAGAAGGTCCGAGACCCCTTGCTGGCCGCCCTCCTGGTGGGCAAGGCGACCGTTGCGGCCGAACGGGGCGTCCCCCTGCGCCTCGCCGACGCCACGTTCCTCCCGGACCGCCTCGTCGACCCCCGCGGCCTCGTCACCATCACCGGCAACCTCGTGGACAACGCCCTGGACGCGGCGGCCGGATCGGCCGCGCCCCTGGTGGAGGTCGAGCTGCGCTGCGAGGGCCGTACGGCGATCCTCCTCGTACGCGACAGCGGCCCCGGCGTCCCGGCCGCCCGCCGCGAGGAGATCTTCACCGAGGGCTGGTCGACCAAACAGCCCGCGGCCCACCGCGAACGCGGCCTGGGGCTGGCCCTGGTACGCCGCCTCGCGGAGCGGCAGGGCGGCACGGCCCGGGCCGGTGAAGCAGCGGACGGAGGGGCGGAGTTCTCCGTCGTACTCCCGGAGGCCCTGAGATGAGCGAGTCCCCGATCCACGTATTGGTCGTCGACGACGACATGCGTGTCACCCGTATCAACGCGGCGTACGTGGCGAAGGTTCCCGGCTTCCGCGTCGCGGCCCGGGTCCATTCGGCGGCCGAGGCGCTGCACTTCCTCGCCTCCCACCCGGTGGACCTGATCCTCCTGGACCACTACCTCCCGGACGGCAGCGGCCTGGACCTGGTCCGGCGGCTGCGCCAGCTCGGCCACCGCACCGACGTGATCATGGTCACGGCCGCGCGCGACCTGGCCACCGTGCAGGCCGCGATGCGCCTCGGTGCCCTTCAGTACCTGGTCAAGCCGTTCACCTTCACCGGTCTGCGGACCAGGCTGGAGGCGTACGGGACCCTGCGCCGCACCCTGGAGACCGGCGGCGAGGCCGAACAGCCCGAGGTGGACCGGCTCTTCGGCGCCCTGGCCACGGCAGGCTCCCCCAACGAGCTGCCCAAGGGGCACTCCCCCACGACCGCGGAACTGGTCCGCCGCGTCCTGCGCTCCGCCGAAGGCCCCCTGTCGACGCAGCAGATCGCCGACCGAGCCGGCATCAGCCGCCAGACCGCCCAGCGCTACCTCAAGCTCCTGGACCGCACGGGCCGGGTCACCCTGGCCCTGCGCTACGGCGAGACCGGCCGCCCGGAACACCTCTATTCCTGGCTGCCGGCCGACGGGACGTAGCCCCGCCCGCCGAC